>QJYK01000002.1 GCA_003248075.1 Gemmatimonadota bacterium
GAGGCTCCCGGCGGACCGCTTCGCCGGGGCCCAGGACTTCGCGAAGGCGTTGGCCGATCAGGGCTTCCGGCATGGTGCCGAGGCGGGGGCTGCCGCAGCCGGCTCCCGATGGAAGGTGCCGTTCGTCGCCATGTCCGCCTTTGCCGGGGTAATGTCGGTGGCGCTCATTGGGTCACTGCTGCGCCCGGCTCCACCCGCGCCTGTGATACGCTACCGGCTCACGTTCCCGACGGGTGGCGAACTGCGACTCAACCTCAGGTCAGAATTCGCGCTCGCGCCCGACGGGTCGTGGTTGGTCTACACCGGGCCCGACAGCGATCCAGCAGAGACTCAACTCTGGGTCAAGGCCCGGGACCGCATGGAGGCCACGCCGCTGGCGGAGACGCGGGGAGGCGAGGCGCCCTCTGTCTCGCCAGACGGGCAGTGGATCGCCTTCAATGTCGGCGGGCAGCTGCGGAAGGTGCCGGTGGGCGGCGGCTCGGCGGCAACGATCGCAGACACTGTGTGGGCTGACCTGGGCGGCGTCTGGCTGGACAACGGGATGGTAGCCTACATGGATGCTTACTCGCGCCTGCGGCGCGTGCCTGCCACGGGGGGCACCTCGGAGGTCGTGTACACGCCGGATCCAGGCTTTGGCGCGACTCCGGTGGGCGCGTTGCCGGAGGGTCGGGGCATCCTGTTCCTCACCTGCGACTTGGGCTGCACCCCCACGTCGGAGCTCTGGGTCCTCGATGGCCGATCCGGGGAGGCGCGGCAGCTGCTGCCCGACGTGGCCGCGGCGGCGTACCTCGACGAGCGGCTGATCTTCGTGCGGCGTGACGGTGGGGTGTTCGGCGTGCCGTTCGACCTCAAACGGCTGACCCTGCAGGGAGCCCCGGTCGCTCTGTTCGATGGGGTCAGGGTGGATGCCCGGGCTCACCTCGCGCTCGCGGCCTCAGGGGCGCTGGCCTATCTGACGGGCGCGGGCGCTGCCGGCACGTATGAGGCAGTGTGGGTATCGCGGGAAGGGCGGGCCGTGCCCGTCGATACGGCGTGGAGCTTCCAACGGCCCCCCAACCCTGGCTGGGCCCTCTCGCCCGACGGGACGAAGCTGGCGATCGGGATCCGGACCGGTGGCAATGACGATATCTGGATCAAGGAGCTGGGCCGGGGCCCGCCTTCGCGGCTGACGTTCAGCGACTCGGCCGACTTCCGGCCGCGATGGACGCCGGATGGGCGGACGGTGACATTCATCTCGAAACGCGCGGTGAACAACGACCTCCACGCACGGCGCGCGGACGGCACGGGCGCCGACTCGCTCGTGCTCGATCTCGAGGCCCCCATCTACGAGGCGGACTGGTCCTTCGACGGCCAGTGGTCGGTCCTGCGAACAGGTGGCGAGGGACGGAACGTGCGCGATATCCTGGCGCTGCGAGTGGGCCGGGACACGGTGCCCCGCCCGCTGCTCACCGAGCCCCATGACGAAGCGGTGCCGGCGCTCTCGCCCGACGGCCGCTGGCTGGCCTACGAGTCCGGCGAGACGGGACGGCGCGAGATCTTCGTTCAGCCGTTCCCCGATGTGCAAACCGGCAAGTGGCAGGTGTCGACCAGCGGCGGTACGAGCCCGGTGTGGGCGCACAGCGGGCGGGAGCTGTTCTTCATCGACGGCAGCAACGCCCTGGTGTCGCAGGCGGTCCTCTCCGGCGCGACGTTCCAGCGGGGCGAGCAGCGGACTCTGTTCGCGATCGGCTCCTCGTACTATGTGGGCGCCGATTACACCTACCTCGACATCAGCCCCGATGATCGGCGGTTTCTCATGGTGCGCACGAGGGGCGTGGGGGTCGAAGAGGCGCCGAGGCTGATCGTGGTGGAGAACTGGATCGAGGAAGTGAGGGCAAAGGTGCCCAACTGAGCCGGACAGGCAGGCGGCCCCCATCGCTTGCCCTGAGGCGGCCTCGCGTCTCGGTCGCGCACCCTGAGCACCGCCCTCCGTTCTTTTCCGCATTTCGACCACATCCTCGCGCGTACGGAAATCCCACTGCGTTCACACACAGCTGTTGAGGTCCGGACCCCTCAGATCGACCCCCCTCAAGGGGACACCTGGGTGAGATTGCGATGCGGGGGGCAGGCCCGTGCGCGCGCGGGGGTGGGTATGGCCTTTCTCGGGCAGGGGTTTGAGGTCCGAACCCTCAGAATGACCCGCCCGAAGGGGTCGCCCCCGGTCACGTTTCGGTACGGGGGGCAGACCCCTGCGCGCGCAGGGTGGTTATGGTCATCTCGGGCAGGGGTTATGATGGTCCGGCAGCAGAATTCCGAAGTCGTTAGAGAGCCCTGCAAACCAGCCCATGAAACGCCTACAACGGACTAGAAGAGGCATCGCGGAGGTCGCCCTTCTCGTTGCCGGAATACTCCTTGCGTTCTGGATCGACGCATGGTGGGAGCGTCGTCAGCAGAGGGAGGTTGAGGCGAGCTTGGTTGAGGCTGTCCAGCGAGAAATCGTCGACAATCGCGAGAACCTCGACAGGATCCTCGCAACTCTGGATCGTGGGCGGGACTTGCACGACCGATTCATGCGCGCCAGCCCCGAAGAGCTGATGAATCTGCACCATGACAGCGTGGGCCCTCAGCTCCTTGCTATGTCGGCTCCTTTCACATTCGACCCGAGTTTCGCTGCCGCATCGGCCCTCCTGCAGACGCCTCCGCTCGATTCGGAGGTGAATCTCGAAGTCCGCATGTTGCTCGGGCGCTGGATGCGAGGAATAGAGGACAGCCGGGAAGAGGGAGCCATCGCCAATGAATTGGGACGCTCGGTGATGAGGCGTGTCATAGAGCATGCAGTGGAACACAATGGGCCGTACTTGCCCGCGGTGGACTTCTTCGGTGCTGTTGGGCCCAATGGTCTTGCACAGCTGCGGACCGACGAGGGGTTTGTGGCGGCCAGTCTGGATTTCTGGACGTGGCAATCGGTCTATGCGGACGAGATCCGGGCCGCTGGCCAAGTCCTGGATTCTCTCGCAACTGTCCTCGAGGAACGGTAGTTCGCTGCGCCCGGGCTCACTAAGAAGGAATTGCTGCTGTCAGGGAAGGACCGGTGGGTACGCTTCGCTTGCTTGCGAGCCATGCCGCGCAGCAGAATTCCGATTCCGTTAGATGGCCCGGGCCAATGACTCGGGAGACGGTGATCAAGGAACAGGCCTCTTGTCCGACCCAATCTCCCGCCTGAACGCGGCCCTCGAGGGCCGCTACCGCATCGAGCGTGAGCTCGGCGAGGGCGGCATGGCGACGGTCTACCTGGCGCGCGACGAGAAGCACAACCGCAGCGTCGCGCTGAAGGTGCTCAAGCCCGAGCTCGCCGCCGTCGTCGGTGCCGAGCGCTTCCTGGCCGAGATCGAGACGACGGCGAACCTGCAGCACCCGCACATCCTGCCGCTCTTCGACTCGGGCGATGCCGACGGCTTCCTCTTCTTCGCCATGCCCTACATCGAGGGGGAGACGCTTCGGGACAGAATCGACCGGGAGAAGCAGCTTCCGGTGGACGAGGCGGTGGGGATCGCGACGGCGGTGGCGTCGGCGCTGTCGGTCGCGCACGAGCAGGGAGTGATCCACCGGGACATCAAGCCGGGCAACATCCTGCTCTCGCGCGGCGAGCCGCTCGTCACCGACTTCGGGATCGCGATCGCGGTGACCCGGTCGAGCGGGGCGCGGCTGACCGAGACGGGTCTGAGCGTGGGGACGCCGTACTACATGAGCCCGGAGCAGGCGACGGGGGACCGGGAGATCACGGCGTCGAGCGACGTGTACGCGCTGGGGTGCGTGCTGTACGAGATGCTGGTGGGCGAGCCGCCGTACGTGGGCTCGACGGCGCAGGCGGTG
>QJYK01000236.1 GCA_003248075.1 Gemmatimonadota bacterium
TCGGGCATCCCCGCTGGGGTCACGTTCTCCCAGTGACCGCCGCCGTCCCTGGACAGGTGCACGAGCCCGTCGTCGCTCCCGTCCCAGAGCTCCCCCGGCACCCCGGGCGCCTCCGCGAGCGCGAAGACGGTCCCGTAGGTCTCGACCGTGGTGATGTCGTGATCGATGGGACCGCCGGGCGCGACCTGGCGAGCCGGATCGTTTCGTGTGAGATCGGGGCTGACGACCTCCCAGGTCCAGCCACCGTCGCGGGACCGATGGACGTGGTTGGACGTGTGGTACAGGACCTCGGGGTCATGGATGGAGAACAGGATCGGCGCATTCCACTGGAAGCGGTACTTGAGCGTCGATGGCGCCTGACCGAGCGCGAGCACCGGATACGTCGAGACGTTGCGGGTCTGACCGTTGGCCCGGTCCAGGCGCGTGATCTCCCCACCGTAGCTGCCGGCGAAGACGATGTTCGGATTCACGGGGTCCACGGCCACGTAACCACTCTCCCCGCCGCCCACCTCGTACCACGATTCCGTCGGGGTCAACGTCGGCCCGACCACGCTCGGGATGGAGATGGTGCTGTTGTCCTGCTGTGCACCGTACACGCGATAGGGGAACTGCTCATCCACCGTGAGTCGGTAGATCTCGGCCGTGGGCTGGTTGAGCAGGGTGGACCAGGTGCGACCTCCATTGACGGTTACGGCCGCACCACCGTCCTGCGCGCTGACCATGACGGCGGGGTCGTCCGGGTTGATCCACAGATCGTGGTTGTCGATGTGGGGCTGCTCGACCGCTTGGAAGCGACGGCCGCCGTCCACCGACTTGTAGAGACGCGTGGTCAGATCGTAGACCGTGTCCTCGTCTTTGGGGTCGACGTAGACGTGGCCGTAGTACCAGGCGCGCTCGAAGAGCTTGCGGTCGTCGTTGATGAGCCGGAAGCTCTCACCCCCGTCGTCGGAGCGGTACAGTCCTCCCCGCTCTGCGTGCTGCACGATGGCATAGATGCGCCGCGGGTTGGACGCGGCGATCGCCACGCCCACCCTTCCTACGACATCCTCGGGGAGGCCGTTCGCGACCTTTTCCCAGCTGTCGCCACCGTCCCGGGTGCGATACACGCCGCTCTCCGAGCTGCCGGAGACGATGGCCCAGGGCTCGCGCCTCCCCGTCCAGGCCGCCGCGTACAGAGTGCGGGGGTCACTCGGGTCCATGGCCAGGTCCACGACACCGGTGCTGTCGTTGATGAAGAGCACGTTGTCCCAGGTGCGCCCGCCGTCGGTCGAGCGGAACACCCCCCGCTCCGGATTGGGTCCGAAGGCGTGCCCGAGGGCCGCCACGTACACCCGATCGGGATCGGAGGGGTGCACCCGCACGCGGCCGATCTGGCCGGCCTGCTCGAGTCCCGCGAGCCGCCAGGTCTGACCGCGATCCGAGGAGCGGTACAGACCCCGCCCGGTCGAGACGTTGCCCCTGAGGCAGGCGGAGCCGGTGCCCACGTACAGGACGCGGGCGTCGGAAGGCGCCACCGCGATCGCGCCGATCGAGCCCACGGGGACCTGTCCGTCCGTCAGGTTCTCCCAGCTCTCCCCGAAGTCCTCGGTCCTCCAAACCCCTCCCCCCGTCGACCCCATGTAGAAGACACGGGGCTCGCCGACCACGCCGGTCACCGCGGTGGAGCGCCCGCCCCGAATCGGGCCGATCATGCGGTAGGCCAGGGCCGAGTAGAGCGCGGGATCGATCACCTCGTTGGTCGGGTCCGGGGGGGGCTGGGAGACCTGCGCGAACGCCGAAGAGCCGGCCGTCACGGCGAGGATGACGACGGAGAGGGCGGGGAGGGGTCGGCAGCGTCCGCGAAGCGAGCGGGTCATGGGTCCGCCTCGGCCAGGGATGAACCGACGGCGCGGCGCAGGGCCCCCTGCTTGACCGGCCGCCGGAGAGGGCTACTCGTACACGTCCGCCGGCACCTTATCGCCGACGGAAGCCGGACGCCAGGTGATCTCGGGAGGTATGCATGATGGTGCGAACGTGCGTGTTTGCGGGCTTCGGGGCCGTGCTGCTCTGGGGGGCGCCGGCCCTCGCTCAGGAGCCGGCGGCCTGGGTGCGGGACTTCACCTTCCACACCTTCTCGATCGCGGCCATCGATCCCCGCACCGGAGAGGCCGGGGTGGCGGTCACGACCCGGAATCCGTGCGTGGGCGCCGCCGTGCCGTGGGTGCGCAAGGGCGTGGGCGCCGTGGCGACCCAGGCGTCGGCGCGCACCGAGTACGGCGTGGAGCTCCTCGACCTCATGGAGCAGGGGGGTTCGCCGCAGGAGGCGATGGACCGACTCCTGGCTCAGGACCCGGAGCGGGAGAGCCGGCAGCTCGGCGTCATCGGTGTCGACGGCCGCTCGGCGCAGCACACCGGTGCCAACAACAGCGCCTGGGCGGGGCACCGGTCCGGTCCGAGCTACGTCACCCAAGGGAACATCCTCGTGGGGCCGCAGGTGCTCGAGGCGGTCGCGCGCACATTCGAGGCGAGCGAGGGCGCACCCCGTCACCTGGCCGACCGCCTGATCGAGGCGCTGAATGCCGGCCAGCAAGCGGGGGGTGACGCCCGTCACGGGGAGACTCAGTCCGCGACGGTGATCGTGGTGGATCCCCGGCCCGGCATGTCGCGCCGTCAGGACGGCCAATCCGTGCACATCAACGTGTGCGAGCATCCCGAGCCGGTGCGCGAGATGAGACGGATCTACGACACGATCTCCGAGACCCTGGGGTTTCGCACGCTCATGCAGGAGGTGGGCAACGACGTCTTCCAGCTCAAGCTCATGCTTCAGGGCCTCGGTTACTTCCGCCCGGGCGAGGCCGATTCCACCTGGGTCGATCCGGGCCTGTACACCCAGGAGGCGGTGGACGCCGTGGATCGATTCCGTCGCGACCAGGGGTGGAGGACCACGGTTCCCGGGTACGTCGATGCCGAGACGATCGACGCGCTCTGGAGCCGGCTCGAGGAGCAGGGGAGGGCGGATGACCTACGGGTGCGGCTGCTGGAGGTGCTCCGCGTCCGGCGTTGACCATGCCGCGCCGGGCTTGATGCGCCGCACCCCCCCGTTCCCTAGCTTGGGCGCGACGCGCCGACCCTGAAGGGAGACTTCGTGCCCGATCTCATCGACCGCCTTGGGGCCGCCTTCTCGGGCCGGTACGAGATCCTGAGGGAGCTGGGCCAGGGTGGGATGGCGACGGTCTACCTGGCCGACGACTTGAAGCATGGGCGTAAGGTCGCGGTCAAGGTGCTGAGACCGGAGCTCGCCGCCGTGATCGGCGGCGAGCGCTTCATCGCCGAGATCCGGACGACGGCCCAGCTCCAGCACCCGCACATCCTGCCGCTCTTCGATTCGGGCCAGGCCGACGGGTTCCTCTACTACGTCATGCCCTACGTCGAGGGCGAGTCGCTGCGCGCCAGGCTCGAGCGCGAGCGGCAGCTCGACGTCGAGGACGCGGTCCACATCGCCCGGGCGGCGGCGAGCGCGCTCCAGTACGCGCACGACCACGGCGTCATCCACCGGGACATCAAGCCCGAGAACATCTTGCTCCATGCGGGGGAGCCGGTGGTGGCCGACTTCGGGATCGCGCTGGCGCTGAGCGCTGCGGGAGGGGGGCGCCTGACGGAGACCGGCCTGTCGCTGGGCACGCCGCACTACATGAGCCCGGAGCAGGCGTCGGCCGACCGGGACCTGACTGCGCGGTCCGACATCTACGCGCTGGCGTGCGTCCTCTACGAGATGCTCTCCGGCCAGCCTCCCCACACCGGCCCGACGGCTCAGAGCATCCTGGTCCGGATCCTCACCGAGGAGCCCCGGTCGATCACGGACCTGCGGCAGTCCGTGCCCGGTCACGTGGCGGCTGTCGTGTCGAAGGGGCTGGAGAAGCTCCCCGCCGATCGGTTTCGGAGCGCCGACGCGCTGAGAAGGGCGCTCGAGGATCCGTCGTTCACCCACGTGCGGGGCGACGCGCAGGCGGCGGCACCGTTCGGTGGCAGGCG
Source organism: Gemmatimonadota bacterium (assembly GCA_003248075.1). Lineage (GTDB taxonomy): Bacteria > Gemmatimonadota > Gemmatimonadetes > Longimicrobiales > Gaopeijiaceae > SZUA-318. The sequence continues at coordinate 4,012 of QJYK01000236.1, forward strand.
GACCGCGGGGGACCGTCCCCAGAGCGCCTGGAGCGCGGCGCACACGGCGGTGACCGCCTTGCTCGCGCTGTCGACCGCTTGGCTCGCGCTCGGGAGCCGACGTGGGGCCTCCCCCGTCCCGAACGGACCACCTGTCGCCTTTGTCGCCCGGGACGGGATGCCCCCCGAAGGCTTCCTCCAGGTCGAGGTCGGAGCCGATGGGACCGTCGCGTTCGCACCCCGGGGTGCCATCTTCGTGCGGCGCCCGGGAGCGCTCGAATTCACCCGATTGGTCGACGCCGAGTGGGCGGAGTTCGGGTTCTCGCCGGATGGCGAGGAGATCGTCTTCACGCTCGAGTTTCCCGGAAAAGGACTGCGGAAGGTCCCCGTGGACGGCGGGGCCGTCGTGACCCTCTTCACCGGAGGAGATCGGGTCATCGGAACGCCGGTCTGGGGCGAGGACGGTTGGGTCTACTTCGATGCGGGGGAGGAGGTGGCGGCGCGCTCCGCCCTGCACCGGGTGTCCGAGGTGGGCGGAGACACGGAGCTGCTGCTGGAGGTGCCCGGCAGCGCGTTGGCCCCCACGGCGCTGCTTCCGGGCGGTGGTGGGCTCATCTATACCCAGCAGGACGGAGGCCAGCCTCCCAGGATCATGCTCCTGGACCTGGAGAGCGGGGATACGGCGGAGCTGGTGGGGGAAGGCAGCCAGGCCCGATGGTCCCCGACCGGCCATCTCGTGTTCGGGCATCCCAGCGGAGCCCTCTGGGCCATTCCCTTCGACCTCGACGGGCTCCGGGTGACCGGACCGCCGCTGCCCGTCGTCGAGAATGTCCTGGTCGGGACCTGGTGGACCCACTTCGGCCTGAGCCCGAGCGGGACCCTGGCGTACATGACCGGATCGAGCTCGCACTGGAGGTTCGCCCTGATGGACGAGGGGGGGAGTCGGGAGACGCTCCCCATCGAGCCCAGCGATCACGAGGACATCCAGATCTCTCCAGATGGCCGCTTCGCGGCGTACACGCGAGAAGACGACATCCACGTCATCGATCTCGACCGCGGCTCGAGCTTCGCGCTCACCGAGGGTGGCACGGGACGACACAGCCCCGTATGGTCACCGGACGGGCGCCGCATCGCCTACGGGTCCCCGGACGGCGTGCGGGTCCGCCCTGTGGACCGGTCGTCGGATCCCGTGACTCTCGAGGGCACCTCGACGGTCCACCCGCGGCAGTGGCTCGACGACGGGACCCTTACGCTCGAATCGGACGTTGCCGACATCGCCGCGATCCGTGTGGACGAGAACGCGCCGCCCCGGATGCTCCTCCATGCGGAATGGTCCGAGAACAGACCTTCCATCTCTCCCGACCGGCGGTGGCTCGCATACCTGAGTGATCGCAGCGGGTCGACCCAGCTCTATGTCCGGAGCTGGCCCGCCCTCGAGGCCGAGACCCGGATCTCGGCCGGTGACGCGGAGGTCCGTATAGGAGCGCCGGTGTGGTCGCCGGACTCGCGCACGCTGTACTACCTGGAGGGTCCACAGCTCATCGCGGCCGACGTGCGGGCCGAAGGCGGGCTCGTCGTGGAGGGCAGGCGACCGCTTCCCGGACGGGTGTACGGATTTCTCCAGGGGTCCCATCCCGACGGGCGGGTTCTGATCGCCGAGCCGGCGGCGTCCGCCGGGGTGGGGGAGGCCAGCGAGCCGTCGCGGCTCGTCGTCGTGGGCAACTGGTTCACAGAGCTTCGGGAGCGGCTGGGCGGGCGCTGAGCCCCCTACCTGACGGCTCCTCAGGCCATGCGCATGCGCCGGAGCAGGCCCTCGAATCGGGGGTCCTTGCGGAGCGGATCGAACCACGGCCCGAGCTGGATATAGAGGAGCAGCGTGCGCTGGAGGACGAACAGGCGCCATGAGGGATCGTCCAGCGCGTCCTCGAGGAGACGGAACGCCCGGTCGTTGTCCCCGAGCCAGCCCCAGATGAGCCCCACCCAGCCCGCGTCCACTCCCTGCTTTCCCTCACGCTCGATGACGTCGAGAGCGCGCTCGCGGTCGCCAGCGGCCGCGAAGACGTACGCCTTGGACGACCACGCGAGCACCGGGTTGGGGTGGTACTCGCGAAGACTCTCCCACGCCTCGAGCGCGCGGTCGTGGGCCCCGAGGTGGCTCGAAAGGAGCAGGCGCCACGCGTACGCGGAGAAGAAGCGCGGCGCCAGCTCGACCGTGCGATCCAGCTCGGCCTGGGCCCGATCGTAATCGCCCGCCAGGAAGTGCACGATCCCGCTGGTGACCGCGATCGCGTGGGACAGCGGGTCGAGCTCAACCGCGGCGCCGATCTCGGCCACGGCCTCATCCCGTCGGCCCAGCGCGATCAGCAGCGTGGAATACCACTGATGCGCCGTGGCGTAGTTGGGGTTGATCTCGATGGCCCTGCGGTACGCCCGCTCCTCGCCGGGCCAGTCACGCTCGGCGCGGAGGATCTGGCCCCGCGACGCGTGCGCTTCCGCCAGGTCGTCGTCCAGCTGGAGCGCACGGTCCACCGCGGCTCGAGCGCGGTGGAGGGACTCGAGCTCGTTACGGAATCCGTAGCCGCCGAGCAGAAGGTTGACGTCGGCCAGCCCGGCGTAGGCCGGGGCGAAGAGCGGGTCGCGGGTCACCGCGCGCTGGAACTGCTCCTCGGCATCCTCCAACGCGCTCTGCGTCCTGCGATTCCACAGGTAGCGCCCCTTCAAGTAGAGGTCGTGCGCCTCCACGTCCGCGGTGGGTCTGCGCCGCAGGATCGACCGCTCGGTATCGGTGATGCGCGCGCGCAGGGCACGTGCGATCCGCTGGGCGATCTCGCTCTGGATGTCGAAGATATCCGTCAGCTCCCGGTCGAACGTTTCGGACCAGACGGGGGCATCCGAGCTCACGTCGATGAGCTGGCTGACGACGCGGACGCGGGTCCCGGTGCGTCGAACGCTTCCCTCGAGAACGTGGCCGACCTTGAGCTCGCGTCCGATCCTGGGGATGGGCACCCGGGTGTCGCGATAGCGCATGACCGACGTCCTGGAGATGACCTTCAGCTCGTGGATCCGGGAGAGGTGCGCGATGATGTCCTCCATGACGCCATCGCTGAAGTACTCGGTCTCGGCGTCTCGGCTGAGGTTGCCGAAGGGGAGGACCGCCACGGACTTCGGCACTCCGCTCCCGAGCCCCCGGGACGGGAGGAGCCGTTTCAGGCTCCCCAGCCAACTCCCGGCCCGGCGGGACGGTGCGTGGGTCGTCGGAAGCGACTGGAGGCGGTGCCAGTCGGACAACGCCCGACCGAAGTCGTCGGCGCTCTGCCAACGGGCCTCCGCCCGCTCCTCGAGCGCCTTGGCGAGCAGGCGCTCGAGATCCTCGGGAAGGGCTCCGTTTCCCGTGGCCGAATCCTCCGACCGCCCCCTCCAGGGTCTTCCCGTGATCGCTTCCATGAGGACGACGCCCAGCGCGAAGACGTCGGAGCGTGGGGTCGAGCTCCCCCCGAACCGCTCCGGCGCCATGTACCGGGGTGTTCCGACGGCGAGACCGGTCGCCGTGAGCTCGTCACTCCCGGGATCGACGAAGCCGCGCGCGATGCCGAAGTCGACCACCTGGACCTGGTCCTCCGACAGAAGGATGTTGCTGGGCTTGACGTCGCGATGCAGTACGCCTCGCCCGTGCGCATGGGCGAGAGCATCCGCGACCGCGATGCCGATGCGGACGGCCTCCAGCGGCGGGAGGCGGCCCAAACGGTCCAGGCGGATCCGGAGGGACTCGCCTTCGACATAGGGCATGATGTAGTAGAGGACCCTGCCGGCCACGCCCGAGTCGAGCAGAGGAAGGATGTTCGGATGCTGGAGGCCCGCTGTGATGCGGATCTCCCGCTGGAAACGCGGGCCGAGGTCCGGGTCTCCCTTGGGGTGGATCGTCTTGATGGCCACGCGTCGCCCGTGCTTGAGGTCGACGGCGAGGAAGACCAGGCCCATACCGCCCCGGTCGAGAAGCGCCTCCACCCGGTAGCGGTCTCCGAGGGCGGACTCGAGCTCCGCCTGAACCGCCTCGACGCTCGCGGCCGCGCCCTCGGAATCTCCCGCAGTGTCTCCGACGTCGATCCGCTCCCGCAGGTCGCCGAAAAAGGCCTCGGCACCCTGCGCGACCCGCAGCAACGACTCCACCTCGGCGCGCAGCGCAGGGTCACCTCCGCAACGCTCCGCCACGAACGTGGCGCGCTCATCGGCGGGACGCTCCATCGCGTCGGCGAAGAGCTCCTGAGCGCGAAGGAACTGCCGGGGGTCTTCGGGAGGGTTCGGGTCCAACGATACCTCGGGCCTCAAAACGCATCGACGCTGCGCTCCAAGCTACGGCAGGGCAGCCCGTCGGGGGAAGGCGCGTCAGGGGCCCGGACGACCGGGCCCCGAGCTCAAAGCCCTCCGGCGAGGCGTCGAACCGAGAAGCTGGACAGCGCCAGGCTCGGCGCGAGGATCCACCGGACGTGGTCGCCGGGGGTGGCGGGGATCACGCCCGACACGTAGGTGCCCCGGGAGCCCAGGGGATCGGCCATGAGCCGCATGGTCCCGTCGTGGCCCAGCAGGGCCGTGGACAACGTGAAGGTCCTGCGTTCCAAGGTGCCCACCGAGCCCAGCGGGATCGGAGTGGATCCGCGGATAAGATACACGCGCATGTCCTGCACGTGTCGGTTCTCCACGGTGAGCAGCGCCCCGCCGGGGGCGGGATCCCGCAGGGGCTCGCCGGTCCCGGGTAGGAGATGCGTACACGCACACAGCAGGATCGTCGAGAAGGTCGCGGCTGGGGCGCGGGCCAAGCGGAACACGCGATCGTGGCGCATGGGAAGACCTCCGGCAGCGGCCCGGCTGCCGAAGGCGACGCCCGGCACCCTGGCCGCCAGAACAGGCCACCGAGACCGTCGAACCCGGCGGAGCCTCGACTGGCGTACGCCGTATACCCAGTGGCAAGGTCTCTACCACGGTGCGGCGCCACCGTCAGAATCCTCGTTAGCGCATGTAAGCCGCGGTGTTATGGGACTCGGGGCCACCGGGCAGGCTCGCGCGGTCGGCCGCCAAGAGGGAAAAAGAGTTCGGGTCGGGGAAGCCTTTACCTCGCCGGGCGCCCTACACGCTCAGTCGTCGACGAGCAGCGGCGCTCCGCGGCGTCCGGGGCCGTCGCCCGCGCGCCCTCCTCATCGTGCGCGGCGCAGGCGGCCCCGGATCTCCCGTTATTCGTACCTCAACGCCGTGGACGGGCGTACCCGAGCGGCCCTCGCCGCCGGGAGCCAGCACGCCAGGAGCGCGACGAGGGCGAAGATGGCCGGGACCGACAGGAACGTGGATGCGTCTTGTGGTGAGACCGAGTAGAGCAGGCCCGCCATGAGGTCTGTCATGAACCAAGCCACGCCGGTTCCGAACAGAACGCCGGCGAGCGCCATGGCCATGCCCTGGCGGATGACCATGCCCGTGACGCGGCCCGCTTCGGCGCCCAGCGCCATTCGGATCCCGATCTCCCGGGTGCGGCGGCTGACCGCATACGCGAGCACGCCATAGATCCCGACCAGCGACAGGGCCAGGGCGATCGCCGCGAACGAGCCCAGCAGGACCATCGCGAAGCGCGGTTGCGCGACGGACGTGGACAGCACCTCGTCCAGCGTCCGCACTTCCGCGAGCGGGATCGACGGATCGAGCGCCTTCACCTCGCGGCGCACGGCTTCGACGTAGCTCCTCGGGGGGGCCACGGTGGCGATGGTCAGCGTCATGCTCCGCATGGAGCCGATCCAATCGGGATGGACCTGGGCGTGCGGAACGTAGTAACGCGTCTTCACGTCTGCGGTGAGCCCGTTGTGACTCACGTTGCCGACGACGCCTACCACCACCGCCGTGTCCTTGGCTCCTCCGGCGAGCATCGCGCGCCCCAGGGGACTCTCCTCCCCCCAGTAGCGCCGCGCGACGACCTCGTTGATGATCACGACCGCCTGCCCGTCCCGTCTGTCGCGCTCGTCGAAGGTGCGGCCCTCGATGAGGGGGATCCCCATGGTCTCGAAGTAGCCCGGAATCGCCCACTGCCAGTCGCCCTGCGTGCCCTCGTTCGGCCCGGGCTCGTAGCCGACCGGGCGCAGGAACGAGTCCCCCATCGTGCTCGCCAGCGGGAGGAGCCGGGCGGCGCCGGCGCCGCGCACGCCCGGGATCGCCCGCACGCGGCGCATGAGCTCGTCGTAGAACCCGACGATCGACTCCGGTTCCGGATACGACGCGGCCGGCGTCGAAACCCGAACCGTGAGCACGTTGTCGGCGCCGAATCCCGGATCGATGCGCAGCAGGCCAACGAACGTCTTGATCATCAGCGCGGAGCCGGTGAGCAGGATGACCGCCATCGCCATCTGCGCTGCGACCAGGAGCCGCTGCAGGCGATTGGAGCCTCTGCCTGCGGAGCCCGCCCGTCCCCCCTCGTGCAGGGTCCCCGCGACGCCGGACTTCGTGACCCGGACGGCCGGCACACTTCCGAAGAGGATCGCGGTCACCGCCGAAAGCAGGAGCGTGAACGCGAGCACGGTGCCGCTCAGCCCCACATTCGCGGAGCGGGGAACCGCGTCGGGGTCGATCGCGAGGAGCGCGTCGACTCCGCCGGTGGCCAGAGCCACCCCCAGGATTCCGGCGAGGCCCGCCAGCAGCAGGCTCTCGACGAGGAGCTGCCGCAGGACCGCGACCCGTCCGGCGCCGAGCGCGGTCCTGACCGCCACCTCACGCATGCGTACCTCGGAGCGTGACAGGAGAAGGTTCGCCACGTTTCCGCAGGCGATCAGCAGCACGAGGCCCACGGCACCGAACAGGACCGTGATGGCTCGACCCGCGGTTCCCACGACATCCGCCTTGGCCGCGAAGAGCTTGGGGGTGAAACGGCGTTCCGGGCTGTACAGCCCCAGAGGCTCGACCTGCGCCATGATGCGCGCGAAGTCGGATCGAGCCTCGTCGACGGTCACACCCTCGCGCAGTCGGCCGACGCCGTACCAACCGTGACTACCCCCGCTCCCGAGGTTCGGCGCCGGAGACTCGAGGTCCACGAAGAAGGGATAGAACACCTGCGCCGGAGCCGAGCTGGCGAAGTCGGTGGGGAGCGCGAACGCCTGGGGCAGCACCCCGAGGACGGTCTGAAGGCGACCGTCGAGCTCGACGTCCGTCCCGACGATCGAGGGGTTTCCACCGTAGCGGCGGTGCCAGGTCTCGTACGCCAGCAGGACCACCGGGACCTCGGTCTCGGCCTCCTCCCACGTGAAGACCCGCCCGTAGATCGGGGTCACACCGAGAACGTCCAGGGTGTTGGGCGTAACCGCTGCCGATCCCACCTGCTCGGGGCTCTCCACCGACGTGAAGCTGGTCCGGCCACCTCCGTAGAGCGCCAGGTCCTGGAGGGTGCGGTTCTCCTGATGGAAGAGCTGGTACTCCGGAATCGACACCCAGGTCTTGTCCGGGAAGTTGTCCCAGCTCGTCCACAGCGTGACGACCTCGTCGGGCCGGTCGTACGGCAGAGGCTTCAGCAGTACGCCGTTCGCCACCGTGAAGATGGCGGCGGTCGCGCCGATGCCCAGCGCCAGCGTCAGCACCGCGACCGCCGTGAAGCCCGGTGACCGGGCCAGCGAGCGAGCTGCGAATCTGATGTCTTGTCCGATGGTCACGTCCCCTCCTCCCCTGAGCCGTTCCCGAACCCAATGCGGCGTCGCGTGACGCAGGAGGCGCCTCGCGGTCTCCCCGATCGTCGCGCCCTCCGAGCGCATCCGCAGCACGTAGATCTTCCTGGTCGCATCGTCTTCGACGCACACCAGGGTGTGGCCACCGACCGGCAGCTCCGCGGCACCTTGTGCTGCCGACCGCGGGCGGGCGGCGGGCGGTAGCCCGTGCTCGACCAGGTGGTCGATGCGCCTTGCGATCAGCTCCTTGTCCTTGCGGGGAAGGGCGCGCAGCGACTCGACGGCCGCGCTGGTGAGCTCGATCCTCCACGGTCCCGACGAAGTCACGTCACCGCCTCTCCCCCGATGTGCCCTCCGACCCGACCCCCGTCCGGTGGACCGGGACGGGGTTCGGCCGCTCCCCGAATCGGCGCTCCGGATGGACCAAACTGCCATTTATGTACAAAATGTGCAAGATGTCCGTGGGTGTGGGGTGCTCGAGGCGGTTCGTCGACGACATCGCCCGCGATCGGCCGCCGCATTGCCAAGATCGCTCCACGCAGCCTAGCATCGGCACGTGGCCGCGCCAGCCCATCGCGGCCCGGCTCACTCACGATGCAGAGGCTTCCAATGCGCCGCGGCCCCGTCCTTATCTGGCTCCTGGCACCCGCACTGCTCCTGGCCGCGCCTGTGAGGCCGGGCAGCGTTCCCTTGTCGGCGCAGGTGACCGCGATCCGAGCCGGGCAGCTCGTCGACCCCGAGGCAGGCACGGTCGCGCGCGATGTCGTGATCCTCGTGGAGGGCGGCCGCTTCGGCGCGATCGGGCCCAACATCGCGATCCCCTCGGGCGCCGAGGTGATCGACCTGCCGACTCTCACCGTGCTTCCGGGGCTCGTGGACGCACACAACCATCTCGCCCTCACGTACAAGGAAGAGCCCGAGAGCAACGTCTACTACCTGACGTACGTTCTCGAGTCCACTCCCCTGCGGGCGATCCAGGCCGCGTCGAACGGCATCCAGATGCTGGCGTCGGGCTTCACCATCGTCCGCGACATGGGCAACAACGGGAACTACGCGGACACCGCGCTCCGCTTGGCCATCGAGCAGGGATGGCTGCCTGGACCCACGATCATCAACTCGGGGATCATCATCGGGGGGATGGGCGGCCAGTTCTGGCCGACGCCCGAAATGGCAAGGGACAAGGGCATCGTCTACCCGGAGTATCTGGACGCGGACACGCCGGACGAGATCGTTAAGGCGGTTCGCCAGAACGCCCTGTTCGGAGCCAAGGTCATCAAGATCTGTGTGGACTGTAAGCCCTGGGGCTACTCGGTCGAGGAGATCCGCCTTTTCATCGCCGAGGCGGCTAAGGCGGGCCTCAAGGTCGAGGGACACGTCCAGACGGTCTCGGGTGCGGCACGGGCCATCGAGGCGGGGATCTGGTCGATCGCGCACGACTCGGGCCTGACTCCCGAGATGCATGAGAGGATGGCCGAGAAGGGGATCTTCCGCGCGGGCACCGAGACCCCGATCACGCTCGTCGGGCACACCTCACCGCAACGGTACGAGCGGACGGTGGCGCGGCTACGCGACGCGTTCGAAAGGGGCGTACCGCTCACGTTCTCAACCGACGCCGACTACTACGTTCCCGGGATGACGCGTGGTGAGGTCTCCATCGAGTTCATCGAGACCTGGAAGGCGGCGGGCATCCCCAATGCGGACATCCTGCGGGCGATGACGACGAACGGCTACCGTGTGAGCGAGACCCAGGATACCCGCGGACCGATCCGCACGGGCTTCGCCGCGGACCTCATCGCCGTGGCCGGAAACCCACTCGACGACATCGACGCGCTCCGGGACGTGCGCTTCGTCATGAAGGACGGGTTGGTCTTCAAGCGCGACGGCGTGATGACGCCGGGCGCCTTCTTCCACGGTGGCCCGGTGAACGGCTGGAACATCCGCTAGGCGGTTCCAGCGAGTCACGACCGAGCGAGGCGAGATGGCCGACAACGAGAGAGGGGAGTCGCGGAGGTCCAGGAAGCCGCTCACGGCGCTTCAGCTGCACAAGGGGTTCCTGATCCTGGTCGTCGTGGGCATCACGGTGCTCTTTCTCGCGATGATCCGGGGCTTCCTAGTGGCGGTGATCCTGGCGGGTGTCTTCGCGGGCATGGGCCGCCCCGTATTCCTGGCGATCACCGAGCGCCTGGGCGGGCGCCGGCGCTCGGCGTCGTTCCTCACGGTCATCGGGCTCCTGCTTCTCATCGTGGTGCCCACGGGTGCGTTCCTGGCGCTTGTCGTGGCCCAGGCCGTGGAGGTCAGCGACACCGCCGGCCCGTGGATCGCCGAACAATCGGGGCGCTGGACAGAGCTCGCCACTCGATTAGAGGCCATTCCCATCCTCGGTCATCTTGTACCGGCGGAGGCGGCCCTGGCGACCCGTGCCAGCGAGCTCGTCGCCCGGGTGGGGACGTTCCTCATCAACAACTTGCGCGCCGCGACCGCCGGGACCGTCAGCCTCGTCCTTCAGCTGTTCGTGATGCTCTACGCTATGTACTTCTTCCTCATGGACGGGCCGCGCATCCTGTCCAGGATGCTCTATTTCACTCCCCTGGACGACGACGACGAGCGCAAGCTGATCGCCCAGTTCGTATCCGTCACCCGTGCGACGATCAAGGGCTCGATCCTGGTCGGGTTGATTCAGGGCGCGCTGGCCGGTGGCGCCTTCTTCGTGCTTCGCATCCCGGGTGCAGCCTTCTGGTCCACGGTGATGGCCGTCCTCTCGGTCATTCCGGTGCTGGGATCGGGGATCGTCTGGGCGCCGGCCGCGGTGATCCTCATGGCCACCGGCCGTTGGGCCGCGGGAGTCGGCCTCGGACTCTGGGGGCTCCTCGTCGTGGGCACGATCGACAACTTCCTCAGACCCCGGCTGGTAGGGCGCGACACGAAGATGCACGACCTGCTCGTGCTGCTTTCCACCTTCGGCGGGCTCGCCATGTTCGGTCCCGTCGGTTTCATCCTCGGACCGATCGTTGCCGCCCTCTTCCTCACCGCCTGGGACCTGTACGCGGCAGCGTTCCACGAGCTCTTGTCGGATCCGTCGGGCGGCTCCGCGATTCCCTGAGCGCGGTCGGACGCCCTGGGCCCAATGGCAAGCGAGGAAGGCGAGGCCCGCGGCCCGCGGGGGTGGGGGCACGACTGGCCCGAGGCTATCGTTCACTCGAGGCCGCGCCCGAGAAGGGCCGGCGAAGGCTAACGACTCGAGGGAGGGGACACCATGAAGCGAGCGATCCTTTTGGCCGTCTTGTTGCTCGTGGCCCCGTCGGCCGCTCGGGCGCAGCTCGAGGTGGGCCTCGACGCGGGATTCGTCCTCCACACGGGATACGAGAACTCGGACAACGTGACGCAGCTGTCGATTCCGACGGGTTGGGGTCGTGTGGGGCTCCCCCTCGGCGGAGTGCTGGACTTCGAGACGCTCCTGGGCTTCAATCGGATCGGCTCCGGTGGCTCCTCGGCGTCGCAGCTCACCTTCCTGCCGGGGCTGAACTTCCTTCTCGGGGACGATGGGGCCTATCTACGTGGAGAGGTCGCCGTGACCCGGACCGCGTTCGACGGCGAGAGCCAGAGCCAGTTCGGATTCGGGGGTGCCGTCGGGCTCAAGAAGGCCATCGATGATGGCCCGGTCTCCTTCCGCCTGGAGGGTGCATTCGTCCGGTGGCTCGAGGACCAGGACACCTTCCAGGAGGCCTTCAATCAGATTCGCATCCTGGTCGGGATCTCGGCGCGGGTCGGCGGGTGACCGAAGGACGCGTGTGGGTGTGAGTGACCCGGAGCGGGCCCACGGGGCGTCGTCCCCGTGGGCCAGTCCGGCGGAGTGATCACGCGTTCACCGACGCGAACAATTCCCTCTCGACGAATTCATCCAGCGTGCCGTACTCGAAATCCCCGAGGGCTTCCCGGACGGTCACGGGATCTCCCAGATACTTCTTCGCCCTGAAGTAGTCGAAGAGCTCCGCATAGAGCTCCTTGTGGATCTCGCTGATGGGGTAGGGATTGACGGCGGCGCGGGTGCTGGGGGCCTCCTGGAAGCCCACCGGACTCCCCGTGACCCGCTCCACGGCGCCGCAAACCGCCGAGGCCGTGATACCGCCGGGCAGGTGGACGTCGAAGCCCCGGTTGGCTGGACCGCGCTCGAGGAAGGCCACCGCGGCGCGCGCGAGGTCCTCGAGGTCGGTGGCGGCCCACACCATGTCGGCGGGCCAGGGCATGCTGAACATGCCCTGCTCCAGGTAGGGCCTCGCGCCGTAGAGGTTCTGGAGGAACCAAGCCGGTCGAAGGATCGTGAATCCGACGCCGCTGTTTGCCAGGGCCTCCTCGAGGGGTTGCTTGTCGTCGAGGATGCGAGCGCCCGTCGTGCCCCGGTCGGCGTGCAGGGCGGTGTGCATCACGATGTGCTCGATGCCCAGGTCGGCCGCCGCGGCGATCACGTTGCTCCCCACCGAGCGCTCGAGGGCCAATGGGTCCGCCCCGGACATGGGCGGCGTGAGGTACACCGCGCTCGATCCCTCCAGCGCGCGCGCCGCGTCCGAGCGATCCCGGAGGTCGACCGTACGGTGGCGCACACCCGGGAGGCCGGGCGCCCCCTTGCGGGACAGTCCAACGACGTCGTGGCGCGCGGCGGCGAGCTTCCTTGCCACGCGACTCCCCACTGCCCCCGTGGCTCCGACGACTGCGATCGTACTCATGGTTCGACCTCCTTGGTCGGTCGGACTCTCCGCGCTGGACAGGTGACCTCGGGATGCTTATCCCTTGGTGTAGTCGGACAGCGAATAGTCCGATATAGAATTATACGTTATCGTACTATCCGGCGGAGATGAATGCAAGGATCACGTTCGCCGTCGAGGCAGCCGTCGATCCGCGGGCAGGCGTGGCGCGCGCTCCTGGAGGGCTCGCGAGACCTCCTGCGCGCCATGGATCGCGAGCTATCGCAGAGGGCCGGGATGGACCTTCGGTATTACGACGTCCTGCTCCATGTCGCCGAGGGGGAGGGTGGTCGGCGCATGACGGAGCTGGCCGATGCGATCATCCTCAGCAAGAGCGGGCTGACTTCTCTGGTGGACCGCATGGAGCGGGAAGGGCTGCTGGAACGAAGCCCCGATCCGAGGGACCGCCGCGCCATCCTGGTGACGCTCACGGAGCACGGAGCGGAGCGGTTCCGGGAGGCGTCGGAGCTCCATCGTGCGTTCGTGAGGCGGATGTTCACCTCCCGCGTGTCGGACGATGAGGCGGCGACGATCGTCGATGTGCTCGCGCGCGTGCGGAGCGGTGCGACCGAGCCCTCCGACTGAACGCGCGCAAGCGCCTCGGGTGCGGGACGCCCGACCGTCGTGCCGACGTTCCGCTAGGGCCCGCCCGGCTTGACCCCCAGCTCGACCCAAGCAACCAGTGCCCCGAACGCCCCGGCCAGCTCCTGCACGGTGAAAGCGCAGTGGCCGAACGATGTGGCGGCGATTCCCCGCACGAGGCTCCCCTCATAACCGGCCGCCGCGGCCGCCGCTCCGAGTCGGCCCTCGTGGAAGAGCGGCACGACGGGGTCGTGGAGGTTGTGCACGGTCAAGACGGGTGCCCGAAGGACACCGGAAGGCTCGTAGTATTTCGCCAGGTAATGGGTCGCGTCCGGGCGGGCCCGGAACCGGGCGACGCCCGTCTCGGGGTCGTTGAGCGCGGCGTCGAGCAACGGGCTGCCCGTTCCCACATACGCCACCGAGCTGTTGTCGAACGGGGAATGGCCGTGCGTCTGCCCGAGCACGTCCGAGTAGCCGCGGACGTCGAAGGTCAGCGCCGAGACGAGTGAGGCCACGATCTGGTCTGGAGTCGTTCCGGGAAGCGGCCTCTGCAAGGTCGCCGTCATGACGGAGTTCAGTGCCACGAGCTTGAGGGGCTCTCCCGCCACGGCGCCGACCACGAGGACCGCGACCTGCTCGGCGCTCAGCGGCGGGGCGTCGAATAGCCCTCCCGGCAGCACCCCGGGGAAGAAGTAGTCGAACAAGACGCGCACGTGGGACACGTAGTCGATCTGGGCCTGCGTGCCTCCGACCATGCCGCACACCGCGAGCGTGCCGTCGTACTGCTCCGGGAAGCGCTCGGCCAGGCCTACCGCGACGAGCCCACCCATGGAGGCTCCGACCAGATAGGTCCGCTTCGGTCTCCCGACGTCCCTCACGAAGATCCCGCGAAGCTGCTTCGTACGCTGCATGGCGTCCTTCAGCACCAGCCCGTTCCGAGAGTAGGTCGAGAAGGCGACGGCGTAGCCCAGCGCGGGCGCGGAGAGGAGGAAGGCGCGCTCGCCATCCGTCACCGGATCCCCGCCAGCGGGGTCCACGTAGCCGTGTGCATAGAGTACCAGGTCGCCATTCCACACCGGCGGGACCAGGATCTCGTAGGACGAACCGGGCCCGATGTCACCTGTGAACGTCGTCACCAGGTCGCCGGAGACGTGCGGGTCCGGGCTTTCCGCCCGTACCGTGGGCGCGGGTGCGAGGGGCTGTTCCGTGCACGCTCCGAGGGCGAGGCCGACAACGACGGCCGGGAGGGTCAGGTGGCGCATGGGGTCGTTCCCAGGGTTCGGGGGGGCCGCGACATGAGGTCACGCACCGGGGACCGATAGGCGCCTCCAGCGGAGAACGAGGTGCGTGGGGGGCGCCTCCCGCGTTCCCTGACCGATTCTACGGGGCGCATCCGCGCGGACGCAACACGAGACGAACGTCCGTGCCACGGGCGCGTCGAACCGGTACCTTGCCGCGGCGCCGTCCGCCCCCGGTCGCGCGAGTCCAAGAAACCATCGCCTGCGGTCCCGGATCATGAATCGACGCACGCTTTCCTCGATCGTCGCCGCCTCCCTCGCCGCGTGTGGCCCAGATGCCCTCGACCGCGCACCGCCGTCGCTGGAGACGCCGGAAGTCGCTGCCGCGTTGGCGATTCCCGAGCCGACGTCGATCGAGCGCCACATTCGCGTCCTGGCCGACGACAGCTTGGGGGGACGGGCGCCCGGTACGGCCGGCTTCGAGGGCGCGACGCGCTACGTGGAAGAGACGCTCCGCGCCCTCGGGCTGGCGCCCGCCGGCGTGGACGGAACGTACCGTCAGCCGGTGCCGCTCCTCGGGAGCACGGTCGTTGCGGCGACGAGCGCCCTCACCGTGCGACGGGGCGGCGCCGTGACCGAGCTGGTCTATGGCGAGGACTTCTGGTTGAGCCCGGACCCGAGCCGTGAGGACGTATCGGTGACCGGCCTGGTCGCCTTCGTCGGGTACGGGGTGAGCGCGCCGGCGCTGGGGTACGACGACTACGCGGGCATCGACGTGTCTGGCAAGATCGTCGCGACGATCAGCGGTGCGCCTCCCGCCTTTCCCAGCGACGAACGGGCCTACTACTCGTCGGGATCGGTCAAGGCCGCCGAAGCGGCGCGTCGGGGTGCGGTGGGGCTGATGGTGTTCAGCGCGCCCGACGACCCGCGCTTCCGATGGGAGGTCAGCGTGGCACGGGCCGCCGGGGGCTCGTTCACCTGGCTCGACGCGTCGGGCCAACCTCCGGGTGGAGCGTCACCGATCCGAGGCTCGGCCAGCCTGAACCGGTCGGCCGTCGACGCGCTGTTCGCGGACGCCCCCATCCCCCTGGACGAGGTCTTCCGGAGAGCGGCCTCCAGCACGC
The DNA here is from genome assembly GCA_003248075.1 of Gemmatimonadota bacterium. GTDB lineage: Bacteria > Gemmatimonadota > Gemmatimonadetes > Longimicrobiales > Gaopeijiaceae > SZUA-318. The sequence goes on from QJYK01000236.1 coordinate 19,359, forward strand.
CCCAGGGGTTCGACCTCGCCGTCGAGGCGACCGTCCGGACCGTGAGCGACCACCGCCGCGTCCCGAGCCACAACGTGGTCGCTCGGCTCGAGGGAAGCGACGAGCGCCTGCGCGGCGAGAACGTGGTCTACGTGGCACACGTCGACCATCTCGGGACCGGGGTCCCCGTCGACGGGGACTCGATCTACAACGGGGCCCACGACAACGCCTCGGGGGTCGCGATCCTCCTTGAGATCGCGCGGGCGTTCTCGAGCCTCGCCATGCCTCCGCGACGGTCGGTGGTCTTCCTGTTCCCCACGGCGGAGGAATGGGGCCTGCTGGGTTCGGACTACTTCGCCGAGAACCCGACGGTGCCGGCGTCGAGCCTGGTGGCGGCCCTGTCCCTCGACATGCCGTTCCTCTTCCATCCGCTGCTCGACATCGTGCCGTATGGGGCCGACCACTCCTCGCTCTCCGACGCCATCGGGGCGGCGGCACGGCGCTTGGCGCTCGACATCGGGCCGGATCCCATTCCCGAGCAGGTCCTGTTCATCCGCAGCGACCACTTCAGCTTCATCCGCCGAGGTGTTCCGGCGCTGTTCCTGAAGAGCGGCTTCCGGACCGGGAGCTCGACCCGGGACGGCGCGGAGATCAACGCCGCCTGGCGAAGGGACGTGTATCACACTCCGCGGGACGAAGCCGACCAGGGCTTCGACTTCGTCGCGGGGGTCACGCATGCCCAGGTGAACTTCCTGACCGGGTACGTCGTCGCGATGCAGGGCGCTCGCCCGAGATGGAACCGGGGCGATTTCTTCGGGGGGCTGTTCGGCGGATGACCGGCTAGCGAGCCCAGATCAACAGCCCGAAGACGACGCCGGCCACCACCACCGGCTTCCACCAGTCCACCGTGCCGGCGACCCGCTTCGGCTCGCGGGTCCATACCAGGACCGCCCCGCACCCCTCGTGGGCGAACTGCGGCGGCACGGTGGCCGTCGAGTGGATCTCGATCCCCTCGACGTCGTCGGGCCGCAACATCAGGTCGAGGCTCAGGGACGGGTCCGTCGCGACGCCGTCGATGAAGATGTTCGGACGGCATCGGCCCCTCATCATGAGCTGGCCGTCGCCCATGGAACCGGGGATGATGCGGAGGCCCGGGACCTGGCGCAGCGCGTCCGTCACCCGGCCGTGGCGTCTCGCCTCCAGGTCGGCGCGCGTGACGAAGGAGCCGAAGCCCCCTGAGCGCCGCCGCTCGAACTCCTCCATCCAAGGTGACGTCCGACGGCGCACGGTCACGACCACGGGCTCGAGGTCCAACGCTTCCGGGACCATGGAGGCATGGAGCGAGAGGTCCTCGCCGTCGAGGCTGACCGTGTCCTCCACGTCACCGTAACCGAGGCGCTGGACCCGGATCAGGTACTCTCCCTCCTCGGGGACCGTGAAGACGAAGTCGCCCAGGGAGTCGGACTCCGCGGTGGCCACACGTGCGCCCGACGAGGGGGCAATAACCAGGATCGCCGCCTGCGCAACGGGTAGGCCGGTGGAAAGGTCGTCCACCGTTCCGACCACCAGCACGGTGTCTGCGAGCGGAGCCGGGGGGACGGGCGCGGCGAAGGCCGGCACCGGGGCGGAAGTGAGCCATACGCCCCTGAGAACGGCCGCGAGCGCGCCCGCTTGCAGCAGGCTGTGGGGACCCCGGGAGACCGTCGGCGCGTCTCCTGCGCGGTGCGGGTAGAGGCCCGCAGACCACGACCCCGCTGGACGCGGGCCGCGCTCACATGGTACCGCCGCGGTCGCGGGCGCACAATTCAACTCAGCGCGGTTGGGCGCTCGACCCCAGGCTCGGTGCCCGTTTCGGGGACTCGGCACCCCCAGGCCCGCTCCTGTCAATCGCGGAGCAGTACCCTGCACGCGGAGCCCTCGTCGATGTCCGCCACGAGGACGGCCATGCGGCTACCCCCCGCTCCCACCTCCACGGTGTCCGGGCGCGAGGCGCATCGGCGGGTTCGCACCTCGACCACGTGCGTCCCCCGCTCCGTCCGGAAGCCCGTGGCATATTGGCGGCCAACGCTCTCGAGCGTGCCGGCGACGCGTCCGTCGATGAGGACTTCGGCACCCTCGAGCACGGGGCCGGCCATCTGATAATCGATTCGTATGACCGGGCCCCAGGGTCCGGACGCCCCCAGCCACATGACGAGCAGGACCAGGGCCACGACCATGAGCGCGGCCCTCCAACGCATGCCGCGGATCGCCCCGCTCATCTCGGACCCCCTGGGTGCGTGGCCTCCCCACCAACCGCCATGGGGGAATCGGCGAGGCCCGTGCGGGCGGCGCAAGACGCCCACGCGCTTGTGGACCCGACCGGACCGGCCTAAATCCCCGGGCGCGGGCAGACCTCCGACAGGACCATGTGAGGATGAGCACGAGCAAGAGGTACGGCGGATACCGATCCTTCTCCTACCTCGAGGGCGGGACGGACTACGTCCCGTTCGAGCTTTCTGACGAGCTCGAGCGCGTCGAGCCGTACCTCCTCCCGCTGTCCACCGACGAGGAGGCCCGTACGGCCGCGCTGGTGGAACGCTGCATCTTCGTCAGCCTGCACGAGCATCTGGGGGTGTTCCCCGCGCGAATCGAGGAGACTCCCGAGTACGTTCGGCACGGTCGTATGGCCACCGCCTTCGAAGGTCTGTCCGCATCTCACTGGGACTGTGTCTTCGACAACCTCATGGACGGGATCTGCACGATCCACTCGCGTTCCGGCTGGCAGTGGGACGATGTCCTACACGACCTGGGAATGCGCCTGTGCGATCTCGCGCACCAGGACTTCGTGACGCACTGCCTGCGGGTCGCGGACATCCGGCGGGCCCACGAGGAGGGGGGGGTGGCGCTCGTCGCTTCCATGGAAGGCGCGGCGATGATCGAGCACGAGGTCGATCGTATCGATCTCCTCCACGGCTTCGGCGTCCGGGCGCTGGGAATCACCTACTCGGAGTCCAATGCCCTCGGCAACGGCCTCAAGGAAAGGCGAGACGGGGGGCTCACGGCATTCGGTCGCAAGGCCGTGGAGCGCATGAACAAGGTCGGCATGCTCATCGACTGCTCCCACTGCGGGGACCAGACCACCCTCGATACCATCGAGCACAGCGAGCAACCGATCATCCTGTCCCATATCGGCGCGCGTGCGCTCTGGGAGTCGAATCGCCTCGCGCCGGACGAGGTGCTCGAGGCCTGCGCGGCCAAAGGTGGCGTCATCGGGATCGAGGCGGCGCCGCACACGACTCTGACGCGGAACCATCGCACCCACGACCTCGAGGCGTTCATGGAGCACTTCGAGTACATCGTGAAGCTCGTGGGAATCGATCACGTCGGCTTCGGACCCGATTCGCTCTATGGAGACCACGTCGGCCTGCACCGGTTGTATGCGAGCAACCTGTCCATCAAGGAGTCGCGCGGGGGGGGCGGCCGTACCGACCAGGAGTTCACGCCTGTCCCGTACGTGAAGGGGCTGGAGAACCCGACGGAAGGGTCCAGGAACATCGTCCGCTGGCTGGTGAAGCACGGCTATTCGGACCCGGACATCGAGAAGGCCATGGGAGCCAACGCTGTGCGCCTGCTCGAGCAGGTGTGGGCCTGACGTGACCAGCGGTCGGCGGGGCAGGGGGACCCGCCACCATGGCCGTCAGACGGCGGGACACGGGCTTCGCATCGTCGCGTTCGTCGCCCTGGGCGTGCTGGCGGGTCCCCGAGGGGCGGCCTCCCAGGAGGAGACGATACGAGCCGTGCGGATGCGAGTGGCCGTCTCCGGGACCGACGCTCAGGTGATCCTCGAGGTCGACGTGGACGGCGCGGCCGAGGCCGCCATACTCCCCGCCACCATCCTCGACTTCGCCTCGGCTCGGCCGGTCGACCTCGCCGTGGGGTCGGAAGGGGCACTCGCAGTGCTCGAGCTCGACCGCGGCGTGGCGCGAACCGGCAGTCTGAGGGTGGAGCCGGGGCCGACCGACGGGTCGTGGCTCGTGCTCGCGACGTACCGGGTCCGCGACGCGGTCGCGGTGCGGGGGTCGTCCCTGCGTGCGCACGTGCCCGTGCTGAGCGTAGATCGACCACCCACCGTGGCGGGCCCCGGCTTCTTTCGCGCTGAGCTCCGCATTCCACCGGAATGGGCCGTGGCCGAAGGGTTCCCGTCGGGGATCCGAGCCACGGATCGCGCCGGCGTCTACGAGGTGGACCTCTCGGTCGTGCCGGCGGTGCTCTCCTTCCGCGGCCGCCTCGACGGCGCGTGGCGGCCGGGCGTACCCCTCGTGCTGGACCTCCTCGCGGGAGCCCTGCTCGTGATGTTCTCCGTGGTCGGCTTCAGGCACTTGAGGTCCGTGGCGGCGTGAGCGGCCCCGGCTTCGTGTTCTGGGGGCTCTTCGTCGCCTGTGGCGCCCTCATCGTCGGCTACTGGCTCTGGATGCGATGGACGGAGCGCCCGTGACCGCGCGCATGCTCGTTTTCGGCGCGTATTTCCTGGTCGTCTTCGCAATCGGCTGGTTCAGCTTGCGCGCCACCCGAGACGAGGCGGACTACTGGATCGCAGGGGGGAAGCTCGGGTGGTTCACCGGCGGCGCCACGATGGCCGCCACGCACACGAGCGCGGGCACGTTCATGGGGGTCATCGGCGTCATGTACACGGCCGGGTGGTCGTTCGGCTGGGTCTTGATCTCGATTCCGCTCGCCTACTGGTTCGTCGCTGCGGTGCTCGCGCCGCGCTTCACCCGCGTGCGCGAGCTGACGTTGCCCGCATTCATCGAAACGCGCTACTACAGCAAGGGCGTGCGCGGACTCGCGGCGCTTATCGTGCTCATCGCGACCGTCGTCTACATCCAGGCGCAGATCGTTGCGGGCGGCTTGATCGCGAACACCGTGTTCGGCATTCCGACGACCTGGGGGATGATCGGCTTCACGGCGATTCTGCTCGCCTACACGGTCATCGGCGGCATGATCGCGGTCGTCTACACGGACGCGTTCCAGCTCATGGTGATGTGTCTGGGAGCCGTCTTCGCCGTACCCTTGGCGATCCGGCAGGTCGACGGCATGGACGGGCTCTTCACGTTGGTGCAGTCGGCACACCCGATGGTCTTCTCGTGGAGCACCATGCCCGCTGCCCTGCTGTTCACGATGGGGCTTTCGTTCTTCCTCGGTTCCATCGCCACCCCCGAGAAGCTCGTGCGCCTCTACGCGATGAAGGACATGGCCACGATCCGCCGAGGCGTGCTGTTCGCGATCGTGATGATCCTGGGCCTCAACCTCATCGTGATGGTCCTCGCCCTGGCGGCGATCGTGCTCTTCCCCGAGCTCCCGACGGGCGACCTGGCGATGCCGCTCGTCGCGACGGCGGTGCTCCCCGCGACCCTGGGGACGGTCATGCTCGCGGCGATCACCGCAGCGATGATGTCCACGGTCGACTCGCTGCTCATCGTGGCGGGTTCCGCGCTGTCCGTGGACATCTATCAGAATCTCATGAATCCGCATGTAGAGCCGGGTCGCCGCATGTGGATCGACCGGATCGGCATCCTCGTCGTGGGCACCGTCCCGGTCGTTCTCCTCCTGGCCGGCGTCGGACAGGGAGAGCTCGTGCAGTTCATCGTGCTGCTTTTCACGGCCCTGATGGCGACCGCCTTCGCGCTTCCCGTGGTCGGCGGGGTCCTCTGGCGCCGTGCGACCCGCGAGGGCGCGGCGACCTCGATGGTGGGCGGTGTGGTGACTACGTTCCTGTGGGAGATGTACGGGTCCCCATCCATCGAACCCGTCCTGCCTGGCTTTTTCGTTTCCATCGTCTTGTTCGCCGGCGTGAGCTTGGTCACCCCGGCGCCACCTGAAAGGGCGCTCGCGCCGTACTTCGGCGAGGGCCCCTGAATCCCCGTCACGGAGCCGAAGGTGTCACGCACGATCCGACCCGCCCTGCCCGTCCTCCTGCTCGCCCTGCTCGCCCCGCCGGTCCGCGCCCAGGAACGGGTCTCGGACTACCGCGACGTGGCGAACCGCATCATCGACGCCGCGACCGCGAGCCACCGGGCCTACGAGCGGCTCGGCGACCTCGTCGACACGTTCGGACCGCGTCTGTCCGGCTCGGTCGCGCTGGAGCGCGCGATCGACTGGATCCTCCGCGAGATGGAGGCGGACGGCCTCCAGAACGTGCGGGGCGAGCCGGTCATGGTGCCGCACTGGGTGCGAGGCCAGGAGTCGCTCGAGCTCGTCGTGCCCAGGGCCCGCCGGCTTCCGATGCTGGGCCTCGGTGGTAGCATCGGCACGCCTCCGGGCGGGATCCGCGCCGAGGTGCTGGTGGTCAGCACGTTCGACGAGCTGGAGGCTCGCGCCTCGGAGGCGCGGGGACGCATCGTCCTTTTCGACGCACCCTTCACGAGCTACGGCGAAACCGTCCAGTATCGCTCGCAGGGCGCGATCGCGGCGGCGAAGGCGGGTGCCGTGGCGAGCCTGATCCGGGCGGTGGCGTCCGGATCGATGCAGTCTCCGCACACGGGCGCGATGAGCTACGAGGACGGCGTGACGCGTATCCCCCACGCGGCGATCAGTGTGGAGGACGCCATGATGCTCCACCGCATGCAGGAGCGCGGGGAACGCATCGAGGTGCTTCTGCGGATGGAGGCCCGCACCCTGCCGGACGCGCCGTCCCGGAACGTCATGGGTGAGATCGTCGGGCACGAGCGGCCGGACGAGGTCGTCGTGCTCGGAGGGCACATCGACTCGTGGGACGTGGGTCAGGGCGCCATGGACGATGGCGGCGGCGTGGTCGCGGCGTGGGAGGCCGTGCGCCTGTTGAAGGAGCTGGGTCTGCGGCCGCGACGCACCATCCGCGTCGTGGGGTGGACCAACGAGGAGAACGGGGGTCGCGGTGGCGCGAAGTACGCCGAGGACCACGCCGGCGAGACCCACGTGCTGGCGATCGAATCCGACGGTGGTGTATTCAAGCCGCTCGGCTTCGGGTTCACGGGCACGGACCGGGCCTTCGCGATCATGAGCGAGATCGGGCGGTTCCTCGAGCGGGTCGACGCCGGCAGCGTGACCCGAGGGGGTGGCGGCGCGGACATCGGCCCCCTCATGAGGACCGGCGTGCCGGGCATGGGCTTGAACGTGGACGGGACGCGCTATTTCTGGTATCACCATTCGGATGCGGACACCCTCGACAAGCTCGATCCGGACGAGGTCGCGCTGTGCGTGGCGGCCATGGCGGTGATGGCGTACATCGCTGCGGACCTGCCCGAGGCGCTGCCGCGCTGATCGCTGGGAAACACGGGCCTTTCCGCGCGCGTGTCGGCCCGGCATCCTTAGTACAGGCACGGCGCACGCTCGCGGGACCGTCGAATCCACTGGGGAGGCAGACCAATGACAGGACCGCTCGTTGCAAGGATGCTGGGCGCAGCGAGGCTCGACGTCGCCACTTACGAAGCCGTGGAGGCCGATGAGGACGCCACCGGCCAGGCCGCGGCCGTGGTGGCGCTGGTCGCGGTGGCACAGGCGATCGGTGCCTCCGGCCTGGGCCCGGTCGGCGCCATGAGCGCGGCGGGCGCTGCCCTGATCGGGTGGCTGGTGTGGGCAGGGATCACGTACATGATCGGACAGAAGGTCTTCGGGGGCGAGGCGACCTGGGGGGAGGTCATGCGTACCCTCGGCTTCGCGCAGGCCCCGGGAGTTCTGTTTCTCCTGGCCTTCCTGCCGGTGATCGGCTGGTTCCTCGACCTTCTGCTACCCCTATGGATCGCAGTAGCGGGCTTCATCGGGATACGTCAGGCCCTGGACCTCGACAATCCCCAGACGTTGCTCACCGTGATCTCCGGATGGTTCATCTACGCCGCGCTGTCCTTGCTTTTCTGACGAGCGGCGCCGGTGGAGATCGGCTGGAATCCGTCCACGTGGTATTCCCTGAGGCCATTCGGCCTCGGTGAGGAAAAGCCCCACCACTTCCGTGACATGGCGCGGATCTGGTGGGAGAACCGGGACGAGCTCGAGTACGGATTGCGCATCCTGCGGGATGGCGTCTGCGACGGCTGTGCCCTCGGTACCACCGGCTTGAAGGACTTCACGCTCGATGGCGTGCATCTGTGTACGGTCCGCCTGGAGCTTCTGAGGCTCAACACCATGGGCGCGCTCGACCCCGCCCGGGTTTCGGACGTGTCAGCGCTCGAGCAGATGCCCGGCGACTCGCTCCGGAGGCTCGGACGCATTCCCTTCCCCATGGTGAGGCGGAGAGGGGAGCCCGGCTTCACGCGCGTCGCCTGGGACCGAGCCCTCTCGCTGCTGGCGGAAGGGCTCAGGGACGTCGATCCCAAGGCCCTGGCGTTCTATCTGACGTCGCGCGGCATCACCAACGAGGTGTACTACGTCGCCCAGAAGGTGGCGCGTTTTCTCGGTACCAACAACGTGGACAACTCGGCGCGCATCTGCCACGCGCCGAGCACGACGGCGCTCAAGCGCTCGCTCGGGGTCGCCGCGTCCACGTGCTCGTACTCCGACTGGATCGGGACCGACCTGTTGGTCTTCTTCGGATCGCACGTCGCGAACAACCAGCCGGTCGCGACGAAGTACATGTACCGCGCCAAGGAGAAGGGCACCCAAATCGCGGTGGTGAACTCGTTTCGCGAGCCCGCGATGGAGCGCTACTGGATCCCGTCCATCCTCGACTCGGCGCTGTTCGGCACGAAGCTCGCCGATCATTTCGTCCAGGTGCACCAGGGTGGGGACGTCGCGTTCCTGAACGGCGTGCTCAAGCACCTCATCGAGACCGGCCGGACGAATGGCGCGTTCATCGAGACCCACACGGTCGGCTTCGAGGCCGTTGCAAAGGAGCTGGACGCGGAGCCCTGGGAAGACCTCGAGCGCTTCAGCGGCGTAGGTCGCGACGAGATCCGCGCGTTCGCGGACCTCGTCGCCCGGGCCCGGAGCGCGGTCTTCGTATGGAGCATGGGGATCACCCAGCACCGCTTCGGCGTGGACAACGTCCAGGCGATCGTGAACCTGGCGCTGGCACGCGGATACCTGGGTCGTGACAAATGCGGGCTCATGCCCATCCGCGGTCACTCGGGAGTACAGGGTGGAGCCGAGGTGGGTGCGGTGCCGTGGTCCTTCCCGGGCGGGCGCCCCGTGGGACCGGAGAGCGCGCGGGCGCTTTCCGAGCTGTGGGGGTTCGAGGTGCCGGGTTGGCGTGGCCTGTCGGCCGTCGAGACGGTGCATGCGGCGCACCGGGGCGAGATCGAGGCGCTGTGGGCGATCGGCGGAGATTACCTGAGCACGCTTCCCGATCCGGCGTACTGTCGGGAGGCGCTCGAGCGCGTACCGCTTCGCGTCCACCAGGACATCGTGCTGTCGGCCTCGATGTTCGTCGAGCCCCTGGACACGGTGGTGCTCCTTCCCGCGACCACGCGCTACGAGCAGCCGGGGGGGGGTACGGAGACGTCCACCGAGCGACGCATCTACTTCAGTCCCGAGATCCCGGGACGCCGCATCGCGGAGGCCCGCACGGAATGGCAGGTCTTGCTGGAGCTCGCCGCGCGGATCGATCCGGAGCGGGCGGGGCGGCTCACACTGGACGACGCTCGCGCGGTGAGAGGGGATATCGCGCGGGCCGTTCCCTTCTACGACGGGATCCAACGGCTCCGCCACAAAGGGGAGGCCATCCAATGGGGGGGGCCGTTGCTCTGTGAGGGTGGACGTACGGGGCTTCCGGACGGGCGCGCCCGGTTTCACGCCGTGTCCCCGCCCGAGCTGGACATACCGGAGGGTCTCTTCCACGTGAGCACCCGGCGTGGCAAGCAGTTCAACTCCATGGTCCAGGCGGATCGCGATCCGCTGACGGGGGGCCGTCGGGACCACGTCTTCATGGCGGCGGCGGACGCTCGACGCATCGGCGTTTCGGACGGAGACCCCATCACCCTGCGCTCGGAGGTCGGGGTCTTCCACGGGCGCTGTCGCATCACTCCAATGAAAGAGCGGAACCTCCAGCTCTTCTGGCCCGAGGCAAACCCGCTCATCCGTCGGGACGTCGTCGAGCCTCAGTGCGGCATCCCGGACTTCACGGCGGTGGTCGAGGTGTCCCCCGGCCACGGAAACCCCGGATGATCGGTCGCCGGGGCGCGACGCGCGCGGTGCGCGTGCGACGGCTCCGGGAGGGAGTGCTGGCGAGCGCCCGCGACCGGCTCGCAGTGGAGGAACCCCTAGAGATCCGCATCGGGTGGACGAGCCCCGAAGGGAGCTGGACCACGGACACCGTCTCGGTCACCATGCGCACGCCGGGGGACGACTTCGAGCTCGTGGCGGGATTCCTCTTCGGAGAGGGTGTCCTCAACGAGCCGACCGCGCTCCAGGACCTCCGCTACTGCTCCGGGGAAGAGCCTCCCTCCTACAATGTGGTCGAAGCCCGTCTGCATCCGGGCGTCACCGTCGACCCGGCCCGCTACCGGCGCAACTTCTACGCCTCCTCGAGTTGCGGCGTGTGCGGCAAGGCCTCGCTGGCGGCCGTGGAGGAGCTCGGATGCCGGGTGCTCCCCGACAACGGGGACCCGATCGCCTCTGCGCTGGTCGCTCGCCTGCCGACCCTGCTCCACGAAGCCCAGGACTCGTTCCACAGGACCGGCGGGCTCCACGCCGCAGGACTCTTCACGATCGACGGACGGCGCGAGGTGGTGCGCGAGGACGTGGGACGGCACAACGCCGTGGACAAGGCGGTGGGTTCGCTCTTCCTGGAAGGCGGGCTCCCGGGGGTGGGGCGCGTCCTGGTCGTGAGCGGACGTGCATCCTTCGAGATCGTACAGAAGGCGCTGCGGGCGGGAATCCCGGTGGTGGTCGCCGTGGGAGCGCCTTCGACGCTGGCCGTCGATCTGGCTTCACGCTTCAACCAGACCCTGATCGGCTTCGCCCGCGAGGGGCGTTTCAACGTCTATTCGGGCGGGGAGCGGGTGCGATGACACGGCCGGCGCTCCTGGGTGCGGTCCTTGTGGGAGGGCAGGGCACGCGCCTGGGCGGAGCGAAGCCCGACACGCCGGTCGCCGGGGTCCCGATGGTCGAGCGTGTGGCCGCCGCCGTGCGAGCCGTCGCGGTCGAAACCCGTCTGGTCGGTCGACCTCCGGCCACCGACGTCGGGTGGCCGACGCTCCCCGATAGGACGCCGGACGCGGGACCGCTCGGAGGACTCGAAGCCGCGCTGGTCGAGGCCGAGGCGCACGATCTGGACGCGGTGCTGCTCGTGGCGTGCGACCTTCCGCTACTCGAGCCGGAGCCGCTTTCCCGTCTCGCGGACGAGCTGGGAGACGCCCTGGCGGTGGCGCCTGCCCGGCACGGCGGGGTCGACGCCGCCTGTGCGATCTATTCGATTCGGACGTTGCCGGCCGTACGGGCGGCGCTCCGCTCGGGGGATCGCTCGCTGCACGCCCTGTTTCGAGCCGTGGGCGGCCGAGGCGTCGACCCGTCGGCGCTGGGGATCGAGCCAGGGCGCCAACTGATGAACGTCAACGTGCCCGGCGACCTGCACCGGGCGGAGCACCTCCTGCGCGGAGGATGAGCATGCTTGGGACCGAAGCGGCCACGACGACGGCTTCCACCGCACACATGACACCGGGACCGACGTCCGGCGCGAGACTCGTGTCGCTGGACGCGTTCCGCGGGTTGACCATCGCCGGCATGATCCTGGTCAACAATCCCGGGAGCTGGAGCCACGTCTACGCGCCTTTGCTGCACGCCGAGTGGAACGGCTGGACCCCGACGGACCTCATCTTCCCCTACTTCCTCTTCATCTTGGGCGTGGCGCTCCCGTTCTCCTTCCGCCGGCGGATCGCGTCCGGGGCACGACCGTCGACGCTCTTCCGGCATGTGCTCCGGAGGTCGCTGATCCTGATCGCCCTCGGGATGGCCATGCGCGTGATTCCCGACTTCGATGTCGCCGAGATGCGCTGGCCCGGTGTCCTTCAGCGCATCGGCCTGGTCTACCTCGCTGCGGGGTCCCTGTACCTGTGGTTCGGACCCCGCGCCCGGCTGGGCTGGACGGCGGGCCTTCTCCTGGGCTACTGGGCGCTGATGACCCTGGTGCCGGTTCCCGGTTACGGGGCGGGGGATCTCTCGCCGGTGGGCAACCTCGCCGCGTACATCGACCGGCTGATCATGGAGGGCCACCTGTATCAGGGCACATGGGACCCCGAGGGGTTTCTGTCCACCCTGCCGGCGGTCGCCACCGCCCTCCTGGGAATCACGACCGGGGAGTGGCTCCTCTCGGGCCGGGACGCGCGAGCTCTCACCCGGGACCTGCTGGTGTCGGGCGCCGTGCTCACACTGGCCGGGACGATGTGGGGGATGGTGTTCCCCATCAACAAGAATCTGTGGACCAGCTCGTACGTGTTGTTCACGGGTGGAACGGCGCTCCTGCTGCTCGCGCTCTTCCACGACGTCGTAGACGTTCGGGGGCGTCGAGGGCTCTGGCTGACCCCACTGCTCGTGTACGGGATGAACGCCATCGCCGTCTTCGTGGCGTCGGGCTTCCTCACCAAGGCCCTCGTGCGCATCCACGTGGGGGAGGAGGGAACCAGCCTGTACGCCTGGACCTACGAGACGCTGTTCCGGAGCTGGGCGGGCGACAAGGCGGGGTCGCTGGGGTTCGCGGTGGCGTACGTTCTGCTCTGGCTGGGTCTGACCGGGATCCTCCACCGTCGGAGGATCTTCATCAAGATCTGACGAGGGAGATGGCGCGCAGCTTGCCGCTCCAGCGGGCTGCCTGCAACTTGGGCCGTCCGATCAAGCTCCTGCCCGCGAAGAACATGCGAACCGTCGGGACCCTGGTAATCTCGCTGCCGCTGGTGGTCGTGGCGGCATCGTGCGCCTCGACTGGAAGCGCTGAAGGCCCGCCCACGGACCCGCCCGCCGCGGCCCCGGTTGCCGCGCCGTCCGATGAGACCGCGATCTTTTCGCAGGCACAGGCGGAGCGGGGGCGCGCGACGTTTCGCGCCATCTGCGCCGAGTGCCACTATTCCAGCGAGTTCCGGGGAACGCAGTTCCAGTTCTCCTGGCGCCGGCGCTCCGTCGCGGACTTCTTCGAGGAAATCTCCTCCACGATGCCGGAAGACGCCCCGGGTGGGCTCGAGCCCGCCCAGTACCTGGACGTCGTGGCCTATGTGCTCGAGCTGAACGGCTTCCCCGCGGGAGAGGGGGATCTTCCGCTCGACCTCGAGGCCCTCGAAACGCATTCCATGGCCGCCCCTCCTGCGGGCGCCGCCAGAGCGAGGTGATCCGAAGTGGGAATCGACCGACGCGACTTCCTCAGGGCGGCCACGGCGGGCGCAGGGCTCGCGCTCAGCGGAGCCGGGGTCTCGGCCACGGAAGCCGGTGGACGTAGATCGCCCCTGGTCCGTTCGGGTCAGGCGCCCGACATCGTGGTGGTGGGAGCGGGAGCGTTCGGCGCCTGGACGGCGCTCAACCTGCAACGCATGGGCGCCCGGGTGATCATGATCGATCAGTACGGCCCCGCCAACTCCCGCGCGACGTCGGGGGGTGAGACGCGCGGCGTGCGCACGAGCTACGGGGACCGACCCCATGGCCTGCTCTGGGGACGCTGGGCCGCGCGGGCGATCGACCGTTGGACGGCATGGGACGAGGAGCACTCGGATGACCTGCTCCCACCGCTCTTCTCCACGACCGGTGACCTCATCCTGAGGGAGGAGATGGTCCCGTTCCTCGAGGAGACCATGGCGAACTGGGACGTCATGGGGCACACCTACGAGGTCCTCACGCCCGACGAGGTCCACTATCGGTGGCCCGTCATCGGCCTCCCCGACATCAAGGTGGCGGTCTATGAGCCGGCTGCCGGCGTCGTGCGGGCGCGGAGGGCGATCGAGTCGGTCGCCCGGGTCTTCGAGCAGGAGGGTGGGACGATCCGGATCGGTCGGGTCGCGATGGGAGCGAGAGACGGGCGGCGTGTGCTCGATGTCCAGGTGGACGACCAGGATCGTGTCACGGGAGGGACGTTCGTCTTCGCGTTGGGTCCCTGGTTCCCCAAGTTCTTCCCCGAGTTGATGGGGAAGCGTCTGCGCATCCGGACCCTCGGGCACGTCTACTACGTCTCCACCCCGCCCGGGGACGAGTCGTACCGCGTGCCCAACCTGCCGAGCTACAACGTCCCCGGGGTGACCGGGTGGCCGGCGCTGCCCCACGACGCGCGGGGGTTCCGGATCCGCACGGGTGGCCATAGGGACGATGATCCCGACACCAGCGTCCGCTGGATCGACGCCGAGTACCACGCCCGTCCCCGCGAGGTGCTCGCTCAGTACTTTCCTGCGCTCGCGGACCGTCCGTTCAACGAGACGCGCGCCTGCCACTACGAGTCCAGCGTCGACTCGAACTTCATCATCGACCGCCATCCCGACTTCGACAACGCGTGGCTAGCAGGGGGCGGCTCGGCGGAGGCATTCAAGCAGGGACCCGTTCTCGGCGAGTACATCGCCGGCCGTGTGCTCGGCACCGAGACCGACGAGGAGCTGATCGAAGGCTTCCGTCTCAAGGCAGAGGAGTTCGAAGAGGATGAGCGCCGGGGGCCTTAGGGAAGCTCGCCGAACGGAGTACCGCCGCACTTTCCGCGCCGAGCGTCGGCACGTCCCGGGCCGAAGCGGCGGTGTGTTGGCGGTCGCGTTCGTGGCCACGGTGGTCGTCGCACTCGCGGTGGTCCCCGTCCTCATGGGTCGGCAGGCCGAGGAGGCTCAGCGTGAGGTGGCCGAGGTCCTGGACCCGGCCCGCCTCCTGGGCACGCAGCTGTCGCTGGTGCAAGCGCGGCAGATGTCTCTCTTCCAGTCGTATCTCGTCTCTGGTGACCTGTCGTTCCGGGCCCGCTACGAGGAGACCCACGAGGACGAAGAGGACATCTACCGACGCCTCGGTGCGCTGGTCGAGAGGATGGACCTCGAGGTTCAGGCCGCGCTCGCGACGCTGTCGAACACGTCCATGAGCTGGTATGTCCTGCACCGCGCCGCGTTCGATACCGCGACTACAGTGCGCGAGGACATGCTCGCGAATCTCGCTGAGGAGCAGGCGCGTTTCGACCAGCTCCAGAGGGCCACGCTCCAGCTCGAGAACGCGATACAGGTGAACGTGGATGCGGGCCACGCGTCGATGACGCAGCTGCGCATGTTACAGAACCGGATCACCCTCGGGCTCGTCCTGCTGGCGTTGGGCGCCACGTTCGTGGTGGGGGTGGTGGGATGGCAGCTCCGCACCCTCACCGCCGAGGCCGAAGCCCGGCGCAGGGACGCGGTCCGGGCGCGGAGGGAGAACGAGGCCATTGTAGAGGGCACCGGAGACGGAGTGGTGGGGATCGACCTGTCGGGGCGCTGCATCTCGGTCAACCGCCAGGGCCTCGATCTGCTCGGCTATTCGGAAAGGGAGCTCGCAGGCCGGGACGTTCATGACGTGCTCCATGCGCGCACGCCGTCCGGCGACCCCCGGCCGCGTGAAGAGGACCTCATCCTCCAGGCCCTCGCCGGGGGTGGATCGGCGCGCTCCCGGGAAGACGACGTGCTCTGGCGCAAGGATGGCACTCCGCTTCCGGTACAATGGTCGCTGCGGCCCCTGGTGGACGGACTGGAGGTCCGAGGTGGGGTTCTCACCTTCACGGACATGACCGAGATCCAGGAGAAAGAGGAGGCCCTGCGCCGCGCCGTGCGCGTGCGCGAGGAGGTGCTCTCGGTGGTGTCCCACGACCTGCGCAATCCCCTCGGCGTCGTGGTGGGGGCGGCGGACCTCCTCCTGGACCTTCCCCTCGACGAGCAGGAGCGTGCCAACCAGGCCAGAATCATCCGTCGCTCGGCGCGGCGAATGCGGCGACTCATCGAGGACCTGCTGGACGTGTCGCGGATCGAGGCCGGCGCCCTCGTGCTCCGCCCCACGGCCGAGGATGTCCGTGACATCCTGTCCGACACCCGCGACTTCTTCGCCCCGCAGGCGATCGAGGCGCGGATCCGCCTCGTGAGCCAGGTCGAGGAGAGGACTCCGACGGTGCTCGCCGACCGCGACCGCCTTCAGCAGGCGTTGTCGAACCTGGTGGCGAACGCGCTCCGCTTCACCCCCGCTGGAGGCACCATCTCGTTGGTGGCGCGAGGGGACGACGACGGCCACGTGGTGATCGAGGTTTCGGACACCGGGCCCGGTGTGCCCGAGGACGCCATGACCCACATCTTCGACCGATTCTGGCAGGCGAGCCGCCACGACCGGACCGGCGCGGGGCTCGGCCTGGCCATCGTGCGGGGCATCGCGGAGGCGCACGGCGGCGTGGTTGACCTCGTTCGCCGGGACGGGGGCGGCGCGACGTTCCGCCTTCGTCTTCGGGCCGCCCCGGAGCCCGCGCACGCCGAGGAGGCCGTGTGAAAGGGGGCATGATGTCGGTTCCCCTTTCGCTGCCCGCGCTCCTCGAGCGCGCCGCCACGGTGTCCTCCGGCAAGCTCGTGATCAGCGCGGAGCCCGACGGGCCCCGGGGAACGTCCTGGCAGGAGATCCGCGACCGTGCCTGGAAGCTCTCGGCGACGCTGGGCGGGCTGGGCGTCGCGAGGGGTGATCGCGTGGCCTCGCTCGCGTGGAACTCTCACAGGCATCTCGAGCTCTACTTCGGCGTTCCTGCGGCCCGCGCGGTGCTGCTCACCGTGAACGTGCGCCTGTCGCCGACGCAGGTGCGCACGATCCTCGCGCACGCCGAGGCGGGGGTCGTCTTCGCGGATGGCGAACTCGTCCCTCTCGTTGAAGAGGCGGCCGCCGACCTCGCCGGTATCCGACATCGCGTCGCGCTGGACGGGGAGCCTCCGCCCGGGTGGATCCCCTACGAGTCGCTCATCGGAGCGGCCGGCCTCGGGGTTCCGTCGTTCGAAGCCGACGAGGACGAGGCGGTCGCGCTGTGCTACACGTCCGGGACGACCGGGGAGCCGAAGGGTGTTCTCTACTCGCACCGGGCGCTGGTGCTGCACGCGCTCGGGATCAGCCTCCCGGACGGCTTTGGCCTGGGCGAGGGCGACGTGATCCTCCCGGCCGTGCCGATGTTCCACGCCAACGCATGGGGTCTTCCCCACGCCGCGGCCATGGCCGGCGCCGGCCTGGTGCTCCCCGGCCCACGCCCGAGCCCCGAGCTCCTGTGCGAGCTCCTGGGGCGCGAGCAGGTCACGTTCGCGGCCGGGGTCCCCACTGTGTGGATGGGGGTCCTCGACGTGCTCCGCCGCGAGCCGCCGCGCACGGCTCCGCGTCTGCGGATCCACTCCGGCGGGGCCCCGACACCGCCGGGGCTCATCGAGGCGTTCGGTCGTGAATTCGGGATCGACGTCCAGACGGGGTGGGGGATGACCGAGCTCAGCCCGGTGGGCATGGTGACGCATCCGCGCGCCGACATGACGGATCTGTCGGCTGCCGAGCTGCTCACCGTCCGCACCAGCCAGGGCACGCCGCTTCCGCTCGTCGAGGCACGGACCGTGGATGAATCGGGTGCGCCGGTCCCCCATGACGGGAGGACGCCCGGCGAGCTCGAAGTCCGGGGTCCATGGGTCACCGCCGGCTACTACCGCGGCGACACCGAGCGATCGTTCCACGACGGCTGGCTCCGGACGGGCGACGTCGCCACCATCGACGCCCGCGGCTATGTCCGGCTGGTCGACCGAACGAAGGATCTGATCCGGAGTGGAGGGGAGTGGATCTCCAGCGTGCAGCTCGAGCACGCGCTCATGGACGATCCCGCGGTGGCGGAGGCCGCGGTGGTGGCCGTGCCGGACCCGCGTTGGCAGGAGCGACCGTGGGCGTGCGTCGTGCCGCGCCAGGGCTTCACGCTCGATCCCACCAGGCTTCTGGCCGGACTGGAGGGCCGCTTCCCGAGGTGGTGGATTCCGGACCAGGTGATCCTGATGTCCGAGATCCCGCGGACGTCCACCGGGAAGTTCGACAAGAAGAGCCTGCGTGCCCTCGTGAGCTCGGCATCGGCCGCGGCGGAGGCTTCTGCACCGGCGGAGGCCGGAGGGCGGCCGTCACCGACCTGACCCGCGTGTCAGGTCGCGCGTTCGCTCGCCCAGGCCAGCAGGACACCCACCTGGTTGGTCGTGAACCGACGGACGCCGTGGTCGGCCAACGCACCCGCGATCGCCGGGTCGTCCACGGTCCAAACCGCAACGTCGCTTCCCTGCGCTGCCGCACGCCGGGCCAGATCCGGATCCTCGACGACGAGGCTCGCTCGAAAGTCCAACAGGGCGCGGGCGTCTCCGCGGGCGCGGGCGAGGGCTTCCTCGCACCGGGGGGCATGGTCGATCACATAGCCGACGGGCGCGTGTGCATCGTGCCCCCGCACGCGATCAAGGGTCGTCCAATTCAGGGAGATGTAGATGACTTCGCCGGTCATGTCGGCCCGATGGACCACGTCGACCATGCGGTCCACGTCCTCCAGGTCCCGGAAGCCCTTCACCTCCAGATAGACCCGGCCAACGCGGCCGCGGAGCCGGGTCAGTGCCTCCTCGAGTGAGGGGATCCTCTCTCCCGCGAACTCCTGCGAGAACCAGCTTCCGGCGTCCAGCTCCTTGAGCTGGGCCAGCGTCCGCTTGCGCAGGGGCCCGACGCCGTCGGTCGTCCGGCTGAGCATGGCGTCATGGAAGAGCACGGGGGTCCCGCAGGCGGCGACGTGCACGTCGAACTCCACCGCGTGGGCGCCGGCGACCCACGCGGCCTCAAGAGCCGCGATCGTGTTCTCGGGTGCACGGCCGCTGAAGCCGCGGTGGGCGATGATCTCGATGCCGGGGGCCGTCACGGACTCAGGAAGGCTGCCGTCGACCGCCCGATGGACCCGTGTCGGGACCCGCCTCCAAAGCCCGATGGAAATCGGTGACCTCGCCCAGTCGCCGGACCGTACCGTCCAGTGCCTCGATGTGCTGCTCGAGCAACGCCATTCTCCTCTCCAGGATCTGGACGTTCTCGTCCAGCTCACGGTGGTCGAAGAAGCGCCCCAGCGTCTCGACGAAAGGCTTGAACGCGTAGCGTGCAGTCAGGCCCGCGACAGGGATCAGGACCACGGAGATGCCCAGGATCACGGCGACCAGGCTCGTCAGATCGATCGGGAGAATCTGCACGGAAATCCCTCTTGTTCTCGGGGGCACTCGCCGCCATGGTGCGTAGGCCGAGTGGCGTCGCGCAAGGACACCATCACGGTTCCAACCGCCCTGGCGCAGCACCCGTCCAATGGTGCGAAGGACGAGACAGGACCCGAATAGCCCGGAGCCCGTGCTGGCACACGCTGAATCGACCGACGTGCGCATGGCCGCGGACGGAGATCACGACGCCTTCGAGCGACTGTACCGCGGGCACGTGGGACGCGTTCACGCGCTCGCGCGCCGGATGGTCGATGATCAGTCGGCCGAAGAGCTGACCCAGGAGGTCTTCATCCGCGCCTGGCAGAAGCTCCCCGGATTCCGCGGCGAATCTCGGTTCGGCACATGGCTTCACCGATTGGCCGTGAACCACATCCTGACCCGACGCGAGTCGATCCGGAAGCGCGAGGCGCGGCACGAAACGGCGGAGGGCGTGATGGATCGGTTGGTTGCGGTGGGACAGCGGAACCCGGGCGCCGCGATCGATCTCGAAGTCGCCCTGCGGAGGCTCCCCCAAGGAGCCCGCCAGGTCTTCGTCCTTTTTGACGTGGAAGGGTATGGGCACGAGGAGATTGCGGAGTCGATGGGCATTTCGGTGGGGACCTCGAAGTCCCAGCTGCACCGGGCGCGCATGCTGCTCCGAGGACATCTGAACGCATGATGGAAGCCATACACGAAAACATGATCGAGCGGCTGTCCGAGTACCTGGACGGCTCGCTGGACGAGCCCCTCCGTCTCGAGGTCGAGGCCCATCTCACGGAATGCCGTGGGTGCCGTGACGTGCTCCAGGAGCTGCGCCGGGTGGTCGCGGGAGCCGCGGCGCTCGGCCCCAGGGAGCCCGACCGCGACCTTTGGCCGGGCATCGCGGCTGCGATCGGGGCACCGGTGCGGGCGAGGGCCCTCAGGGGTAGAGGTGACGTCATCGAGCTTCCCACCGCACGACCGTCGGGGCGCACGCGACGGGGACTCTACCTGTCCGTGCCTCAGCTTGCCGCCGCCGGGATCGCCCTGACGCTCACCACCGCGGCGCTCACCTGGTCGTTGTCACCCGCCCCGGCGGTGCCGGCGGAGGCCGGAGCTCCGGTGGGGCCGGTGACGGTGGCATCCCAGGCGCAGGGCGCATCCCCTGAGCTGGCCGCGGAGCTCGCGCTGCTCGAGGGGGCCTTGGACGCGGTGAGGGGACGTCTGGA
The DNA here is from genome assembly GCA_003248075.1 of Gemmatimonadota bacterium. Classification (GTDB taxonomy): domain Bacteria; phylum Gemmatimonadota; class Gemmatimonadetes; order Longimicrobiales; family Gaopeijiaceae; genus SZUA-318. Next base: position 39,655 of record QJYK01000236.1, read on the forward strand.
TCCGAACACAGTGCGCTTGCTCGAGAAGAATCTGGGCGTGATCGACCGCGCCATCACGGAGTCGCTCCTCGCGCTGGAGCAGGATCCCGCCAACGAGTTCGTGCGAGCTCATCTGGAGAACACCTACCGAGACAAGGCGGATTACCTGCGAGAAGCTGCGCGTCTCGCGGAGTGGGCCTCCTGAGATGAGCGTTGTCCTGCTCGTGAGCTCGCTACTCGCGGGTCCGGCGCTGCCCGCCGACACCACGCTGGAGCTGCGGCGTGGCGACCGGGTCGTCATCGAGAACCTCGGTGGCGCGATCCGGGTCGAGGGGTGGTCGCGGTCCACTTTGGAGATCCAAAGGCGCGACGGCGACAGCTCGGACCTTTCCGCCGCGCGCGCAGGGAGCCGCGTCATCGTTTCGCCCGGGCAGCGTCGGCGCCGCGGGATCGAGGTGGACGCCGTGGTCCGCATTCCCGCGTGGGCCGACCTGGAGATCCAGGGACGCTCGGTGGACGTCTGGGTCGTAGGCACGCAAGGGGCGGTCGCCGTGCGCAACCTGTCCGGAGACCTTCACGTCGAGCGTTCGTCCGGCGACGTCTCGCTGGCCACGGTCGAGGGGAAGATCGAGGTCCGGGAGGTCCGGGGCTCGGTCTCGGCTCGATCGCGAGGGGACGGCATCCGTCTCGTCGACATCGAGGGTCGGGTCGACGTCTCCACGGGAAGCGGCGACCTCCGTTTGGAGGGGATTCGGTCGTCTTCCGTGGTGGCGGAGACGCTGGACGGAGACGTCCTCTTCGCCGGGGATCTGGAGCGGGGCGGGACCTACCGCTTCTCGGTGCACGACGGCAACGCGACGTTCGAGCTGGCCCGGAATACGTCGGCCGACGTGCGGGTCGCCACCTTCGACGGAGAGTTCGTCTCCGACTTTCCCGTGCTCCTTCAACGCTTCGGTGGTGGAGGGGTCATGCAGTTCACCCTCGGGGAAGGCGGCGCCGAGCTCGACATCGAGGTCTTCGACGGAGAGATCCGACTTCGGGAGGCGCGCGCTCGATGACGCGACGCCCTGACCATGACGCCCCGGTGGACGGGGATTCGAGGA
>QJYK01000291.1 GCA_003248075.1 Gemmatimonadota bacterium
AGGAGGTCGCAGCGCCCGTCGGAACCGGTGCGGGTGGCCTTGGTGACGATCGTCTCGCCCGTGCCCCCTGCCATGGGCTCCGTGTGGCACGCCTCGCAGGAGTTCTCGTTGAAGCGGGGACCCAGGCCGTCTTCCGGTGTAAACTGTCGGTTGAACGCGGTGCGCCCCGCCTCGAACAGGGCGAGCTCCTGGGCGCTGAGGCCGGGAAGGGGGTCACCGGCCGGAGCCGATACCGGGACCGAGGTCGGATGGGAGCCGCACGCTGCCACTCCGACGGCGAAGAAGAAGTACCCGACCAGGCCTGGTGGCCGTCGGGATGACCGTGAGCGACGTGGAGGATCATCTGGCATGAAGCGCTACCGTTGGGAGTACATCATCCGCCGCCCCGTCCGGGTCACGGCCTCCTTCATGTTGGTGGCCGCCGCCGGGTGCTCGTTCTCGTCCGGGCCGGACAACAAGCCGAGCACGGCGGAGATCCGCATCGAGGGCACGGCACCGAACACCCTCAAGCTCATCACGTCCACCGATTTCTACGAGCAGCTCAACACGGGCACCGGTGAGTATACGCCGATCCTGGTGACCTCGGACACCCTGGAAATCGAGCTGCCCTACAACGCGACGATGGGCATGGGCCCCCTCTCCAGCATCTACGTCGAGCTCCTCCAGCCCGAAGTCGCGACCGCCTCCGTGCGCATGCGGGTCGATCTGGACAACGGGGAGGGGTACGACCAGAGCGCTACGCTGTCGGATCGGGCGGCGTTGATCTACTACTTCATCTTCACGGAGTACGTGCTGTAGGCTACCGCACCCCGACCGGAGGTGGCCCGGTCGCGCGGAGACTCCGGAAGAGCCGGTCCGCCAACGTGACCACGATCGGCGCCCCGGCCACCAGCAGCACGTTGCCGACCGCGTTGGCGGCCCTCGACCCCCCGCCCACGGTCGACATCGAGAAGGCGTAGCCGGGAAAGAGCATCATTCCCGCTCCCACCAGGGCGGGGACGAAGCGCCCCACCGAGACCTCGGTGCCGCCTCCGAAATGGGTCCCTAGGGCGGCGCCGACGGCGGGCAGTGCGACCGCCCCCAGGATCGCGGCGGCGTTCCCAAGGCCGCCACACGAAGTGACGATCTGGTCCTTGTCGTCCACACCGATGCAGTGTTGGCCGACGGCGACGCCCGCAGCCAGGCCCAGCGCGTTGCCGAAAAAGGCGCCGGCCATGGCGCGACCCGTCGGGTGCCCCGCGGGATCCTCGCTCCAGTCGAAGGAGACCCGTCGGGGTCGGAACGGCATCGAGGCTCGATCGCCCGCCAGCCGTGACCCGCCGGGTGGGCGCGTGTCGATGAGGATCACCCCGTACAGGGAACCGGTCCCATACCTGGCGCCGGCCTCACCGGGGGGAATGACTTGGATGCGCTCGATGTTCGACAGCCCGATGGTGCCATAGAGGAAGTTGGGGTCGGTGACCGTCACTCCGTCCAGGAGGACCATGGGGTGGTTGCACGGCTGCCGGTTCACCAGGGAGATCGTGGCCGCCGCCCTGAACTCGAGGCAGACGTTGGTTCCAGGCAGGTTGTTGGTCTGACGGAGTCGGATGCCCGGGACGGTCTGCCGGATGAGGTCGCCCAGGTGCCTGCTCGTCCCCAATGCCCGCTCGATCTGAGGGCGGTCGACGACGTTGAGGCTGGACCCCTGTGCCCGCTCGGATCGCTGGCGGGCGGTCTCCGCCTCCACCACGAGGGGCTCGAGCTCGATGGCCTCCGAGGCGAGCCGGATCTGCAGCTCGATGGTCTGTCCTTCGCCCACCGCGAGCTCGTGCTCGTGGTGACCGTATCCGACATGGTCAACGAGCAGGGTCCAGCGGCCCATGAGGAGGCCGCGCAGGACGAAGCGCCCCTGTTCGTCGGTCGCGGCGGACACGTCGGTGCCCTCGATCCTCAGGGCGACGTCAGCGATGCCCCGCCCGGTGACGACGTCCACCACGACGCCGGGCACGTCGATCGCCGTCTGGGCGCCTGCGGCGATCGGGGCGGAGAGCAGGGCCGCAGACAACAGGGATCCGACGAGTGGGGATCGGCGCGTGGCCCGGCGTAGCCGGCCTTGCTTGGAGACCATGGGGCGATGCGTGGTGACGAAGACGGGGGGATACCTGTTCGGAGGGTGGAGCGGGGGGCCGACGGCCCGGCGCCTCGCGTTCCCAGATTGATACGCCGAAGCGACCCAGAGGTGTCGCGACCCGTCCCGCCTCGCCCGACGGGTTGGAGGGGCCTGCACCGGGGGAACGCGGGCCTCTATCTTCCGTGCAGCCACCCTCGCCGGAACGGTCGTGTCCCGCCATACGCATCTCGAGCTCGCCATCCTGCCCCAGCCGGACGACACGACCTGCGGGCCGACGTGTCTCCATGCCGTGTACGGCTTCTACGGCGACGCCCTCCCGCTGGATCAGGTGATCCGGGAGGTGACACCGCTGGCCAAGGGCGGTACGCTGGGAGCCTATCTCGGCATCCACGCGCTGGGGCGCGGGTACGAGGCGACGCTCTACACGTACAACCTCGACATCTTCGACCCCACCTGGTTCGGGGGGGACCCGCGGGAGCTGGGCCCGTTGTTGGAGGCGCAGGTCGAGGTCAAGCCGTGGCCGCGGCTGCGCGTCGCCACGCGGGCCTACCGCGAGTTCCTGGCGCTCGGGGGCTCGATCCGGATGCACGATCTGGAGCCCGGACTGATCCGGCGGTACCTCCTCGAGGGGAATCCGATCCTGACCGGACTGTCGGCCACCTACCTGTACGGATCGGCGCGCGAGGTCGACGAGGGAGGACGGCTCCGCTACGACCCCGTGCGGGGCGAGCCGACCGGACACTTCGTCGTGGTCCACGGCTACGATCCCGAAACGGACTCGGCCTGTGTGGCGGATCCGATGTACGAGAACGCCTTCGGATCACACAGCTACAGGGTCGGAGTTCTGCGCCTGCTCGGTGCGATCATGCTGGGGGTGCTCACCTATGACGGCAACCTGCTGGTCATCGCGCCGCGGAGGGCGCCGTGAGACCGCTCATCGTCGTCGAAAACCCCAAGCGCTGGCCATTCGACATGGAAGGCGTGGAGGTCGTCCAGGCGCGGGCGTACCTGGTGGAGCGCCGCTACGCCGAGCTCAGGCGCGCGGCCGTGTTCAACGTGTGCCGCCGCTACGGATACCAGAACGTGGGCTACTACGTGTCCCTGCTCGCGGCCGCCCGTGGACATCGGCCCCTTCCGTCGGTCGCCACGCTCCAGGCCCTGACCCAATCGCCGATCGTCCGCTTGGTGTCCGAGGATCTCGACGAGCTGATCCAGCGCAACCTCTCGCACCTGAAGTCGGACGAGTTCATCCTGAGCATCTACTTCGGCAGAAACGTGGCCCAACGCTACGACCGGTTGAGCCGAGCGCTCTTCAACCAGTTCCCGGCCCCTTTCCTGCGCGCGCGCTTCACCTGGGAGCAGGATCGCTGGCGTCTGGCGGGGATCCGCCCCATCGCCGGCATGGACATCCCCGAGTCCCACCGGGAGTTCGTGCTCGGGCGTGCCCGGGAGTACTTCAGGAGGCCGACCCGCGTGGCTCCCCGGGCCCACGACCCGCGTTACGACATGGCGGTCCTCTGGTCGCCCGACGATCCTCAGCCACCCTCCGACGAGCGGGCGATCAAGCGATTGGTTCGGGCCGCAGGACGGCAGGACATCGGTGTCGAGCTGATCGAGGCCGACGACTACGGGCGGCTCGCCGAGTTCGACGCCCTCTTCCTGCGCGAGACCACGCAGGTCAACCACCACACGTTCCGCATGGCGAGCCGCGCCGTGGC
>QJYK01000225.1 GCA_003248075.1 Gemmatimonadota bacterium
CCGGCCGGCTACTCGTACGTGACCACCGGCGACTTTCGGCTCAACCCGGAGCAGCCGCCCCTCATGAAGCTTCTCGCCGGTGCGGCTCTGCTCCCGCTGCGCCCCCGACTCCCCCTCGAGCACGAGAGTTGGATCGCGGCAGGTGCGGGCGTCGCGAACACGCAGTGGATCTTCGGCCGGGAGTTCCTCACCCGGGCGAACCCGGATGGTCCCCGTCTGGTGCGCTGGGCCCGGGTTCCCACGGTGCTGGTGACGATGGCGCTGGTGACCGGTGTCTTCCTGTTCGCCCGCGAGCTCTACGGGCCTCTCGGCGGGGTTCTGGCGGCGACCCTGTGCGCCTTCGATCCGAACATCCTGGCCCACGGCCGCCTCGCCACCACGGATGTCGGGCTCGCCTGCTTCGTGCTGTGGGCGGTCTACGCGCTGTTCCGCCTCTCGAGACGGCCCACCGGCGCGCGCGTGGTCGTCGCCGGCGTGTTTCTGGGCATGGCCCTCGCCGCCAAGTTCTCGGGGCTCTTCCTGCTCGCCCTGATGCCGGTCTTCGCGATCGCCCTGGCGCTGTCACCCGACGGGATCGTCGTGCCCGGAGGGCGCTGGGGACGGCTCACGGGAAGGCCCCTCGGGGACCGGTTGGCCTGGGCGAGCGTCGCGTTCGCGGCCGTGTCGGCCATCGGCCTGCTGACGGTGTCGCTGACGTATGGGGCGCCGGGCCGGGTGGATCTCTATCTGCGCGACTTCTTCATGGTGAACGTCAATGTCCACCCGGCGTTTCCGACCTATTTCCACGGCACGTTCCACCCGGGAAGGGTGCCCTTGTACTTCGTGGCCGCGTTCCTGCTCAAGACGCCGCTCGGCACGCTGGCTCTCCTGGCGACGCGGGTCGCGGACGTGATCGTGCACCGGACGGAGCGTGCCGCGGGCATGCTGCTGACCTGGATCCCGGTCGTGGCCTGGTTCGTCATCATCTCCTGGAAGGCGTACCAGATCGGACTGCGTTACGTGCTTCCGGCCTACCCCTTGCTCTTCGTCTTCGCGGGCGGCCTCGCCGCGTCCCCATGGCTGCGAGCGCGTCCGCTCCGCATCGCCGTGCTCGGAATGATCGCCTGGGCCACGGGCTCGTCCCTCGTCGCGTACCCGCATTACCTACCCTACTTCAACGAGGCGGCCGGAGGCGCCGAGCGCGGCATCGATTGGCTGGACGACTCCAACCTCGATTGGGGACAGGACCTGGTCCTGCTGGCAGAGCTCCAGCGGGCGACCGGGCTCGACCGCCTGATGGTCACTCCGATGGCCGAGTACGATCCGGCGATCTACGGCGTGCGCGGCGAGATTCTCCAACCGGCCGAGGTCCTGAGGAGGCTCACGCATCCCGAGCCGCCTCCCGGCGTCTACGCCGTGAGCGCCCACATCCTCAACCGGGCCCGCTTGTTTCCGGCGCCCGTCGACCCCTTGAGGGACCTCGTCCCGGTTGCTGTGCTGGGGCACAGCATCTACGTCTACGACCTCCGATAGGGACGACGGCGAGACGTCTACGCGCGCGCGAATCGAGACAGCGCCTGTCGCTCCTCCGCACGCCGCCGGCGCCCGCGCCAGAGCTGCCATGCTTCGCTCAGGGTGCGCGCGCCCGTGCCGATGAGTCGCACGGAGGAGGCGTCGCTTCCGACGAGGGTCACCGGGAGAAAGTCCAGCGCGATCCCGGCGCGCGTGAGCAGCAGGGTAAGCTCGACGTCGAAGAGGAACCCGTCGACGCGCAGCATGGGGAAGAGGACATCGGCCAGGGGACCGGAGAACGCCTTGAGCCCGCACTGCGTATCCACGTCGTGCCGGCCGAGCAGGATACCGACGAAGCCGCGCACGAACACGCTCGCCGCCCGGCGCCCCAGAGTCTGCGCACGCTCGTCCGACCCCGGGAGCCGTCGATTGCCGAAGACCGCGGGAGAGCCCGCCCGGACGCGCTCCACGCACCGCTCGATGGTCTCGAGTCGGTAAGGAAGGTCGGCGTCGGTGAAGATCCGGCAGCTCCCGCGGGCGCTCGTCATGCCGGCTGCGACCGCAGCACCCTTGCCCCGGTTCCGGTCGAGGCACAGGGCTCGAACCCGGACTCCGTCTGCCAGCGTCTCCAGCACATCGGCGGTGTCGTCGCCGCTTCCGTCGTCCACCAGCACGATCTCCCATTCGGCCGAGACGGTGGGGAGGTACGCCCGCATGCGGCCTACCGACGCGCCGATCGTGGCGGCGCAGCGGTAGCAGGGGACGACCACGGACAGCTCGGGGATCGGCGATGCCGGGTCGGGTGGGCCCTGTGCGTCGGGCTCCGTCACGTGTCGCCTTCGGCCTGCGCGGCCGCGTAGGGAAGCCGCGTCCGGCGGGCCAGCAGAGGCGGGAGCACCAGGCTGGCGGCCGCCAGGGCCCAGAGCACGAGCGCGATCGGGCTGTCGAACAGGACACCCCATTCGCCGCCCGAGAGGGCCATGGCGCGGCGCAGGCTCTTCTCCATCAGCGGACCGAGCACGAGCCCGAGGATGACGGGGGCCAGCGGGAACCCGGTCTTGCGCATGAGCCATCCCACCACCCCGAAGCCGGTCATGAGCGCGAGGTCGAAGGGGCTCTGGTTGACCGCGTAGACCGCCACGAACGAAAGGGCCGCGACCCCGGGGAGGAGGAACCAGCGGGGCAACGTGAGCGCGCGCACGAAGACGCCGACCAGCGGCAGGTTGAGCAGGAGCAGGAAGACGTTGCCGACGTACATGGAAGCGGCGAGCCCCCAGAACAAGTCCGGCTCCTCGGTGATGAGGAGGGGGCCGGGTGTGACCCCGAGGCCCAGGAGGGCGCCCAGCAACACGGCGGTGGTGCCGCTCCCCGGCACCCCCAGTGTGAGCAGTGGGATCATCGCACCGTTGGCGGCGGCGTTGTTGGCGGACTCCGGCGCGGCGACGCCCCGGATGTCCCCCTTTCCGAAGGTCCCTTCCCGGTCGGAAACGCGCTGCTCCGTGCTGTAGGCCAGGAACGACGCGATGGTGCCACCGGCTCCGGGAAGCACCCCGACCAGGAAGCCGAGCACGCTGCCGCGGATCATCGTGCCCAGCGAGGTGGTGAACTCCTTCATCGTGATCATGACACGACCGTACGTGGCCATCGCGGACCGGCCTCGCTCGGTGTCCTCCAGGAGCTGCAGCACCTCGCTGACCGCGAAGAGCCCGATCGTCACGACCACGAAGTCCATTCCGTCCAGAAGCTTGATCTGGCCGAACGTGAACCGTGGGATCGCGCTGTTCGGGTCCAGGCCCACCGTGGCGAGCAATAGCCCGAAGCCGGTTGCGGCCAAGCCGCGCACCAGGCTCCCGCCCGCTAGGCTGGAGAGGGCCGCGAAGGCGAACACCATCAGCGCGAAGTACTCGGCGGGACCGAAGCGGATGGCCCATTCGGCCAGAAGGGGCGCGAACAGCGCGAGCCCCAGGATCGACACGGTTCCCCCGAAGAACGACGCGATCGCCGCCATCGCGAGTGCGGGGCCCCCGCGGCCCTGACGGGTCATGGCGTTCCCGTCCAGCGCGGTCACCACCGCGGACGCCGTCCCTGGAACGTTCAGCAGGATCGTGCTGATGGAGTTTCCGTACTGTGAGCCATAGTAGATGCCCGCCAGCAGGATGAGCGCCGACTCGGGAGGGATGCCGGCGGCGAAGGTGATCGGGATGAGGATCGCGATCGCGTTGATCGGTCCGATGCCGGGAAGCATCCCCACGAAGGTGCCGACGAAGACGCCCGTGAAGGCCAGCGCCAGATTCAACGGCCTGAGAGCGACGGCGAAGCCGCCCACGAGGTGGATCAGCGCGTCCACAGGGCTCCCAGCGGCAACGGTAGCCCCAGCACCCACACGAACAGATACCAGAGCGCGACCGAGAGCCCGAGCGCGGCCCCGAAGCTCTTCCGCACCGGCCCCTCGAACAGCATCGACAGTGTCCCGACCGCGAGGGTCGTAGCCACGGTGAACCCGAGCGGGGCCAGCACGACGCCGTACAGGAAGAACGCCGCGGTGGCTCCGGCCATCCGCGTGAGAACGCCGCGACCGGGCCACACGGGCGGCAGGCCCGGGCGGAGCAACAGAAAGCCGCCGGCCCCCACGAAGATGGCCGCGGTCAGGTAGGGTAGGGCCTTCGGTCCCACGGGATCCGTGAGAAACGCGACGTCGAACGTCGAGGACTCGGCGCCCACGGCGAGGCCGAGCGCCGCCAGCAGGGCACCCGCCACCCGGTCGGTCCGGCCGGATCCGTCCGGGGCGCCTTCCCCCGTCACTCGATGAGCCCGATTTCGCGTGACATGTCGCGGAAGTCCTGGACCTGGCGCTTCACGAAGGCGTCGAACTCCGACCCGACCATGAAGAAAGGCTCGAGTCGGTTGGCGCGGCGCGCCGTCTCCCACTCGGGGGATGCCCCCACGCGGCTCATGATGTCCACCCACTCGTGGTAGCGCTCGTCACCGATGCCGCCCGGGACGTAGAACCCGCGCCAGGTGACCCAGTCCACGTCGATTCCGGCCTCGTGCGCCGTGGGCACGCCTGCGAGGGGGCCCGCCAGGCGCTCCGGCGCCAGCACGGTCAGGACGCGCATGCGACCGGCCGCGAGCTGGCCCTCGACCTCCGAGGCTTCACCGGAGAACACCTGGACGAATCCTCCCAGCAGCGCCGTCATGGCCTCGCCGCCGCCATCGAACGGGACGTAGCGGATCCGCTTGGGGTCGATTCCCGCCCGGTACGCCAGCAGGAGCACTTTCATGTGATCCTGGCCGGCCACCGCGCTCCCGCCGCTCACCACGATGGAGCCCGCGTCCCGCCGCCACGCCTCGAGCAGGGCGCCCAGGTCGTTCCATGGCGCGTCCGTGGCCACGGCGAGGACGCCGTACTCCGCACCCACGGCGCCGACCCATAGTACGTCGTCCTCCGTGAGGCTCCCGTACTGTCCCTGTGCCAGGCGCAGCGTCGTGGACGGGCTCGCGGCGATGAGCACGGTGGGGTCTTCGTTCCGTTGCGCGACCGCGTTGGCGAACGCCACGCCTCCGCCGGCCCCCGGGAGGTTCGTGGTTCGCACCAGCCCCGGCGACAGCCCCATCACGCGCAAGACCTCGCCGACCGACCGGCAGGTGAGGTCCCAGCCACCCCCGGCCGCGGCGGGTGCGATGCACTCCCAGCCGCGGCCGCCGGACGCGGGCACGCACGCGGCGAGGAGGACCGGAGCGAGCACGCCCCGGAGTCGAGAAGGCATCGGTCGGGATCCCCCGTGGCAGGGAGGGGTCGGGCGGGCTCGGACGGGGCCAAGATGCGGCGCAGGTGCCGGTGCCGCTAGAATGACCGCCGCAGCGGGAGCGGGCCCTCCCGGGCCCACCGACGACTCGATGCCCGCAGGAGCAGAAGCCATGAACGGCCGGACCCTCGCCCCCCTCTTCCTCGCCCTGACCCTCGCCGGCTGCGAGCGCCCCGCCGAGGCCGCTCCGGGAGAGACGACCGACGCCGCGCACCCCCAGGAGAGCCGCACGATCGTGGTCCGCTCGACGCATGTCCTCGACGGGGCGGGCAACGACCTGGGCGCGCGCGACGTGGTCGTGCGCGGGGACCGCATCGCTGAGGTGGCTCCTCACGGCAGCGCGAGAGGGGACGCGGTCTACGACCTGGCCGGGCGCACGCTGATACCGGGACTCATCGACACGCACGTGCACATCGGCTGGCACTTCGATCGGTCCACGGGAAAGACGCACAGTGGGCGGGTCCAGGAGTCGGCCGAGGACGCGGCGCTCTACGCCGCGGCCAACGCCTGGGAGACGTTGCAGGGAGGCTTCACGACCGTGCAGAGCCTGGGCGCGATGGTGGACCTTCCCCTGCGCGACGCGATCGCGTCCGGCGCTCTTCCGGGCCCCCGCATCCTCACCTCGGGGATCGCGGTCAATGCCGGAACCGGCGGTCCGGACGAGATTCGGGCCCATGTGGACCGTATGGCGGAGGCCGGCGTGGATGCCATCAAGATCTTCGCGTCCGCGAGCATTCGGGATGGAGGCGGCCCGACCCTGGAGCAGGCTCAGCTCGACGCCGCGTGCGGGCAGGCGCGCGCGCACGGACTTCGCTCCTTCGTCCACGCCTACGACCCGGAGAGCGTGCGTCGGGTGGTCGCGGCGGGTTGCACCGGGGTAGAGCATGGCGCGCTTCTCGACCGACCGACCCTGGAGCTCATGGCGGAGCGCGGCGTGTATCTCGATCCCAACATCGATCTCGTGCTGCGCAACTACTTCGAGAATGCCGACCGCTTCCTGGGGGTCGGGAACTACACCGAGGAGGGATTCGCCCAGATGCGCGCCGCGCTGCCGAAGGCCCTGGCCGTGTTCCGGGAGGGCCTTCAGGTGCCGGGCCTGCACATGGTCTTCGGCACCGACGCGGTCGCCGGCTCCCACGGGCGGAACTGGGAGGAGCTCGGCTACCGGATCCGGGAAGGGGGTCAGGATCCGATGGCGGCCCTCGTGTCGGCGACGTCCCTGGCCGCCGAGGAGATGGGCATCGGGGACCGCACCGGTCGGATCGTCGCGGGGCTGGCCGCGGACCTGGTCGCGCTGGACGGTGATCCTCTCCGGGATTCGGACGCCTACGGCAGAGTGGCGTTCGTGATGGCGGCGGGGCGGGTCGTCCGTAACGAGCCGAGCGCCGCGGGAGCCCGGTAGCCTCCCGGGCCGCTCCGCCTTCAACGCCCTTCAAGCACCCTCCGAGGAGAAGAGATCATGCCCGTGTCCCCGGACCCGATCCCCACACCGTTTCCATTCGCCCGGCGGGCGTGGCGTGGGGCTGTGCTCCTGATGGCCTCGGTCGCCGCCGCATCGTGTACGGTCGAGGGCCGGACCGACGAGCGCTCGGCCCCTGCCGCGCAGGCATCTCCTCCCCGACGACAGATCGTCCAGCCCGAGGGGGTTGCCCGACTCCCGGTGTTCTCGTCCGCGGTGCGGAGCGGCAACCTCCTATTCCTCTCCGGGCAGCTGGGCGCCCTCCCGGGTGTCATGCCACCGAGGCTGGTGGAGGGCGGGGTGGGCGCGGAGACCCGGCAGACCATGGAGAACATCGCCGCCGTGCTCGGCGCGGACGGGCTGGGCTTCCAGGACATCATCAAGTGCACCGTGTTCCTCGCCGACATCGCGGATTACGCGGCCGTCAACGAGGTGTACGCGACCTACTTTCCGTCCGAGCCGCCTGCCCGCTCGGCGATGGCCGGCAGCGGGCTCGCGCTCGGGGCCAAGGTCGAGATCGAGTGCATCGCGGCCTATCCCGCGGGCCGCTGATCGTCGCCCGAAGCGGTGGGAAGGCTCCCGTGGCGCCGGTGGGGCCCGAAACCGTAGGGTGTGCGCAGGGTAGGGTAGGTCGTTAGGATGGGGATGGGCGTCCCGCGCCCGATCGCCCGCCGAAGCGCGCCTCGCTAGGTCGGGCGGGGTGGTCAGATGGGTGGGGTGGACCTTGGCCGTGAGGCGATCGTGCTGTCACGCTGTCTCTTCTGTCACAGGCCGTTTCCCGAGAACGGCCAGTTGGCGCATATGCCGCTGGGGCGTCGGATCGCCTACGATCCGGCCCTGGGGCGCCTGTGGGCGATCTGCGAGGGGTGCCACCGCTGGACCCTCATGCCCATGGAGGACCGCGAGGCCGCGCTTTACGAGCTGGAGCGCATCGCGCGCGACCATGCGCGCCTGGTCGCCGAAACCGCCCACGTGTCCCTGCTCCATGCGGGGTCGCTCGCCCTGGTGCGTGTCGGGGAGGCGGGACTCGTCGAGCAGGCGTGGTGGCGGTACGGCAAGGAGCTGCGGAAACGTCGTGCCTCGTACGAGAGCGTGCGCTCCAAGGTCACGGCGGCGACCTTCGGAGCGGTGGCCTACGTCGGCGACATGCTCGGCCTCACGGACTGGGACGTCGCGATCGACTGGGAGGATACCCCGATCGCGGACATCCTGCGTTGGAGGCGTTTCGGGTGGGCCGCCTGGCACGGCCGGGAAACCTGCCCGTTCTGCAACTCCACCCTGGTCGCGCTCCGCTACGAGCTGTCGTGGTGGGTCTACCCGTTGCGGGGTGAGGACGGATCCCTGGGGGTGGGCATCCCGTGCCAGCGCTGCGACCCGTGGACGCCGGAGAAGGTCTACGAGCTGCAGGGCGACGTCGCGGAGAACGTCCTGCGTAGGGTTCTGGCCTACCAGAACATCGCCGGGGCGAGCGAGCGTCGGATCACCGACGCCGCGGAGGCCATCGAGCACGCGGGGTCCGCAGGGGAGTTCGCCCTGGCCGCGACCGACAAGCGTGAATCGCTGTGGAAGATGGGACAGACCGGTACCGTCGCGCTGGAGATCGCGTTGAACGAGACGGTCGAGCGGCGCATGCTCGACCTCGAGGTGCGCGCGCTGGAGTTCCTCTGGCGTCAGGAGGAGGAGCTGGCGCGCATCATCGACGACGAGCTCACGCCGCGCCGCCTGCTCGAGGCCCATCTCCGTCGACTCCCCATCCGTCTGAAGCCGCGTGGCACGCCCACCCTGCTCCGGAGGTTGGAGGAGGCGGGGCCCTTCACGAAGTGACGGGCCCGACGGGCTGCCGTCCGCGGCGCGGCCCGAAGCGGAACAGCACGTCCGGAATCGTGCGCAGCATCGTGAGGAAGCCGAGGGCCACGACCGCTACCGTCGCGACCGCGACCGTGGCGCCGAAGGGCAGGTCGAGCCAGCGCGTGGACACCTCCGACGCCGCGGCCGCCAGCAATCCCACATAGGATCCGGCCATCCAGTAGGCATGGCGGGACATCCAGCCCGCGAACCGGCGCCGCGCGGGAATGATCCCGCCGATCAGGGTCAGGCCGCTGAGCAGTGCCGCGACGTGAAACGGACCGAACCGTCCGAAGAGGTCGTAGATGAGGAGGGCCGTCCCGTTCACCGCCGCCATCGCCGTCACGTAGAGCCAGCCGACACGCCGATGGGCCCGGGTCCCCTTGGGGACGAGGCACACCACCCCTCCCGCGATCATAGACGTGACGGCCGCAGCGAAGTGAGCCGAGCCGAGCCAGTCCATCCCGTCCTCCCGTCCCGATGCCTCGTCCCCATCCTTCGGGTTCGTTCACAGGGGGGTACGGAGGTGCCGCGCGGGATGTTCACTTCTGCGAAAGGCCCTGCCGGCCGCGTATCGTGCGCGCCCGCTCGAGCAGCTCCATCGCTTGTTGTACGCGCCGGTGGGTCGCGGGCAGCACGCCCTCATAGGCGGCCAGCGCGTCCTCCAGGGGGGCTACGGCGTCCGACCCCCGTCCCGACGCCACAAGGATCTCGGCCCGATCCACGAGGGCGCCGGCCTCCAACAGGGAGCCGGGCCCGTAGGCCTGTCGGAAGATCCGGGCGGCGTCCTCGTATCGAGTCAACGCCTCGAGCGTGTCTCCCCGGTCTTTCAGGTGGGCGCCGAGGGCGAGAAGCGCGGTGCCGTGCATGTCGGGTCTGGGTTGGGAGGCCGACTCGAACATCGAGACCGCGGTCCGGAGCAGCTTCTCCGCCTCCTCGGGATCGCCGTTGGCGGCCAGGTGGCGACCGAGCGTGAAGACGCTCTGCGCGAGGCTCGGGTGGTTCCCTCCGTCCAGCGTCCCGTACAGCCGCCGGTCGATGTCCACGGCCTCACGCAGAAAGCCGGTGGCCTTGTCGATCTCGTCCCGGCGGATCGCCACCCAGGCGAGCCCCTGCAGGATCGGGGGCACCTGTGGGCTCACCCGCCCGCGAAGTCGCTCGACCACGTCGAGGCTTTCCCGGTACAACGCTTCCACGCCGTCCATCTGGCCCTGGACCTGGAGGAACTCCGCGAGCAGGTAGAGCGCTTGTGCATACTCCTCGTCGGGCTCGAGCCGGAGGGCCCGGAACGTCTCGACGGCCCGGCGGAACTCGGGCTCCGCGGCCATCGGCTCGCCGGTGGCGTGGAGCGCGCGGCCCAGAGCGAAGCCGGCGAGCGCCACCGACCGGTCCTCTGGCCCGTGGATCGCCTCCAGGCGGTCGCGGGCGTCGCGCAGCACCGGGACCGCCTCTCCGGCCAGCCCGGCGTCGCGCAGGGCGATGCCCAGGCGGAGCGTGGTCTCCGCCACGTGCTCGGGCGGGATCCCCGATGCGGAGTCCTGGATGGCGCGGGCCCGCCGCAGGAGGTCGAGTGCGGGCTCGGGCAGCCCGAGGTGGTGATAGGCGGTGCCCAGGACGGTCATCATCTCGGCCGCGAGGTCGGGATCGGCCGAGGGGTGCGTGGCGATCTGCTCGGCCCCCCGGTCGAGAAGCGCCCGCGCGGTCACCGTGTCCCCTCGGGCGAGAGCCGGGTTCGCCACCTCGAAGAGCTCGCGCACGAAGTCGGAGATCGCCTGAGCCTTGTCCCGCTCCACCGTGATGAGGCGCGCCTGCGCAGAGGTCGTGACGGCGAAGCGGACCGATACCGCGAGCAGGGTGGTCGCCAATGCCACCAGGACCGCGGCGGCGGCGACTCCCAGCCTGTGGCGTTTGACGAAGCGGGACAACACGTAGCCCAGGCGCTCGGGGCGCGCGCGGATCGGGTAGCCGTCGAGGTGGCGACGCACGTCTTCCGCGAGGGCATCCACCGACGCGTAACGGCGTTCGGGCTCCTTGCGCAGCGCTTTCAGGACAATGGTGTCGAGGTCACCACGCAGCTGCCGGGACGGAGCGGCCATGGCTCGGCGGTCGAGGTCGTCGTCGGCCGGGCCCGGAGCGCCCAGGGCGCTGGGGGGGCGGATCGAGCCCCGGAGGATCTCCTGCTCGAGGGCAGCTCCTACGAGCCCGGGAGCGTAGGGAGAGCGTCCGGTGAGGAGCTCGTGCAGGATCACGCCGAGGGCGTAGACGTCCGACGAGGTCGTGACCGGATCGCCGCGGATCTGCTCGGGGCTCGCATACCTGGGCGTCAGCGCCCTCGCGCCCACGGTCGGGTCGGTGCCGGCCTCCTCCTCGAGCAGGCGTGCGATCCCGAAGTCCAGGAGCTTCACCTCGCCGGCCTCCGTCACGAGCACGTTGGACGGCTTGAGGTCGCGGTGCACCACCAGCTTCCGGTGGGCGTACGAGACGGCATCGCAGACCTGCAGGAACAGCCTCAGCCGAGGCTCCGGGGCGGTGCCGGCCTCGCGACTCCAGTCTTGGAGCGGTCGGCCGCGCACGTGCTCCATGACGAACCAGGGGGTACCGTCCTCGGTGACTCCGGCGTCCAAGAGGCGCGCGATCCCCGGATGCTCCAGCCGTGCGAGGATGCGCGATTCACCGACCAGTCGCCGGTGCGCCGCCACGCCGCCGGCGCCCACCGGGAGGATCTTGAGCGCCGCCGTCAGCTCGAAGCGCCCGTCGTCGCGCTCGGCCAGGTACACCGCCCCCATGCCGCCACGCCCCAGCAGCCTGCCCAGGCGGTACGCTCCGATGCGTCGACCCTCCAGACCGGGAGCCGCGGCCGCGTCCCCGGCCGGCTCCGTCTCCTGGGTGATGCCGGCGCGGTCCGCCAGGCCCGCGAAGTAGTCGTCCGCCGCGTTGGACGCATCGAGCAGCGACTCCACCTCCTGGCGGAGCTCGGCGTCACCGGCACAGGCTTCGGCGAGGTAGAGCCCGCGCTCGCCCGCCGACATCTCCAGCGCCTCGTTGAGGATCTCCTGGACCCGTTGCCAGCGGTCGGCGTCCATGCTCATGCCGGAGCCGGGCCCGTCACTGCGGTCGCGTTTTGTCCGCCCCGCGCTGCATCTCCCGATAGAGCCACGCGCGCGCCGCGCTCCAGTCGCGCTTGACCGTGGCCGGTGAGATCTCGAGGGCCTCGGCCGTCTCTTCGACCGTATAGCCCGCGAAGAAGAGGCATTCGACGATGCGTGCCTGCCGGTCGCTCATGGCCTCGAGTCGCTGCAGCGCCGTGTTCAGCGTGAGCAGCTCGTCCAGCGCCTGGTCGGATACGATGTCGGCGTCGTCCAGGGTCACGTGGGCGGCGCCACCTCCCCGCTTCTTGGCGCTGCGCTTCTCGGCGTAGTTGATGAGGACCTGGCGCATGGCCTGGGCGGCCACCGAAAAGAAGTGTCCACGGTTCTCGAAGCGGGGGTTCTTCGATGCGGCCACCTTCAGGTAGGCCTCGTGGATCAGCGCCGTGGTCTCGATCGTATCGTTCCCGTGCCAGCGGCGCCGTTGGGATCGGGCCAAGCGCCTGAGACGCGGGTACACCGAGGCGAACACGTCGTCCATGGCGCCCGGCTGTCCCTCGCCGGCGGCCACCAGGAGACGCGTGATCTGTTCCAGCTCCTCTCGAGGATCCATGGGTCGATCGGGGGCAGGTTCGGCGGTGCAGGGCAGGGAGCTTCGCACG
>QJYK01000107.1 GCA_003248075.1 Gemmatimonadota bacterium
CCGGGCAACGGGCCGGCGACCCTCGCGCTGGTCTCGACCCGGTGGGACGGCACGGACCTCAAGCAGCACGTGCGCGTTACGGCGCGGTTCGACGTGGACGCGGGTGCATACCGCTTCTCCGAGACCTCGGATCTCGTACTTCCGCGCGACTACGGGGATGAGCCCGCGTACTGGGACCCAAAGGGGCAGCGCCAGCAGGAGGCGGAGCGCGAGGTGATTCCCAGGCGCTCGGCCGGGCTGGTTTTGATGGCGCCTCGCGGTGACCTGGCCCTCGCGACCATCGGCCGGGACATCTACGCGGTGACCGTGCCGGCGCTGGGCGCGGGCGTCCCCGTGGTGGACGTCACCAAGCCGGACTCGGCGTCGGTGCCCGCATGGAAGCTCAACGAGCTCGGCGGTGAGTTCCCGGCGTGGAGCGGCGATGGTCGGACCGTCCACTGGTCCATCGGCAACGCGTTCATCAGCTATGACCTGGACGCAGCGCAGTCCGACGCGGCCTACCGACCCGAGGAGCGCCGCATCGAGGTGACCGCGGCGCGGGACATCCCGCAAGGCACGTTGGTGCTGCGGGGGGCGAGGGCCATCACCATGAACGGCGACGAGATCGTCGAGAACGCCGACATCGTCATAACGAACAACCGCATCACGTCGGTGACGCGCGGCCCGGGCCAGGCACCGGCCGGCGCTCGGGTGATCGACGTGAGCGGAAAGACGATCATCCCCGGCTTCGTCGATACGCACTCGCACATGTGGAACCTGTGGGACTTCCACTGGGAGCGTCCCTGGATCTACCAGGCCAATCTGGCCTACGGTGTCACCACGACCCGGGATCCACAGACTGCGACCACGGACGTGCTCACGTACGAGGACCGGGTCCGCGCCGGGCAGATGGTGGGTCCCCGCGTCTACTCGACCGGTCCCGGTGTCTTCTCCGGCGATGCCGTGAGAAGCCTCGAGCACGCGCGTGAGGTTCTCCGCAAGTACAGCGAGTACTGGGATACCAAGACGTTCAAGATGTACATGGCGGGGAATCGACGGCAGCGTCAGTGGCTGATCATGGCCGCGCGCGAGCTCGGGCTGATGCCTACCACCGAGGGTGGCCTGGACTACCGGCTGAACATGACTCACGCGATGGACGGGTATGCGGGCGTCGAGCACACGATGCCGATCATCCCGGCCTACGGGGACGTGGTGGAGCTCTTCCGCACCTCCGGAACCGTGAACACGCCCACGCTGCTGGTCACCTACGGGGGGCCTTGGGCCGAGAACTACTACTACACCCATGAGAACGTGGTCGGCGACGCGAAGCTGAATCACTTCACGCCCAAGGCGGAGATCGACTTCAAGGCACGACGACTGCAGACGACCGGGCCCGGACCGGGAGGTTGGTTCATGGAGGACGAGTACGCGTTCCGGAAGCACTCCGCGTGGATCGCCCGGCTCGTCGAGGCCGGTGGCCGGGCAGGCGTGGGAAGTCACGGCCAGCTCCAGGGTCTCGGCTACCACTGGGAGCTCTGGTCCATCCAGAGCGGAGGGATGAGCCGGCACGACGCGCTACGCGTGGCCACGATCATAGGCGCGCAGGCCATCGGGCTCGGGGACGACCTCGGCTCGATCGAGGCGGGGAAGCTGGCCGACCTGGTCATCCTGGACGCGAATCCGCTGGATGACATCCGCAACACGAACACGATCGACAGGGTCATGATGAACGGCCGCCTGTACGACGCCGACACCCTCGACGAGGTGTGGCCCACGGCTCGGCCGGCGCCGCCGGAGCGATGGAGGGCGACCGCTCCAGACGTCCAGGCAGGCATTCGGGGAGGTGGACGATGAGCGCGGGTGGTGTGGCGGGGCGGCGTGCGGCGCTGCTCGTAGGGATGCTGGCGCTGTCTGCCGCGCCGCTGGCCGCCCAGGCGCCAGGCGCGGGCGGTCCTCCGGGCCGACGCGAGCCTCCGCTCCCGCTTCCGGCCGCCCGCAAGGCGACCTTCCACGCCACCGAGGGAACGTGGATCTCCCTCGACGTGAGCCCGGACGGAAGCACCATCGTCTTCGACCTGCTCGGCGACCTGTATACGATGCCGGCCGGCGGCGGCAAGGCCACTCCCCTTCTCACAGGGATGTCCTACGACGCCCAGCCTCGCTTCAGCCCGGACGGCAAGCGCATCGTGTTCGTCTCCGACAGGAGCGGAGGGGACAACGTGTGGACGATGGCCGTCGACAGGACGGACACGACCCAGGTGACACGGGGCAACACGTCCCTGTACATGTCGCCGGAGTGGACGCCCGACGGCGAATACATCGTCGTAAGCCGAGCGGGGGGGCTCGGCGGCGCCGCGAAGCTGCAGATGTACCACGCGGAGAGAGGGTCGCCTTTGCCGCTGGTCCAGGCCCCGGCGCAGATCAAGATGCTCGGCGCCGCGTTCGGGCCCGACGGGAACCACATCTGGTTCTCCGCCCGCTCCGGGGACTGGCAGTACAACGCCCGGCTCCCCCAGTACGAGCTGTATCGCTACGACCGCACCAGGGGAACGGTCGAGCTGGTCACCAACCGTTACGGGTCCGCGTTCCGGCCCGCCATCTCCCCCGACGGTCGCTGGCTGGTCTACGGCACGCGCTACAACGCGGATACGGGACTGAGAAAGCGCGACCTGGCCACCGGGGAAGAGTCGTGGCTCGCCTACCCGGTTCAGCGCGACGAGCAGGAGTCGAGGGCTCCCCTCGACGTTCTTCCCGGCTATTCCTTCATGCCGGACGGGTCCTCGGTCGTGGCGTCGTACGGGGGCAAGATCTGGCGCATCCCCATGGACGGGAGCCAGGCCAGCGAGATCTCCCTCGACGTGGATGTGGTGCGTGACGTCGGGCCCAGCGTGAAGTTCGCTTATCAGATCGACACGACGTCGATGGTGACCGCGAGCCAGATCCGGAGCCCGGTGTTCTCCCCGGACGGAGACCGTGTGGTGTTCACGGCGTTCGACAGGCTCTGGGTGAAGGACCTTCCCGACGGCGAAGCGCGCCGGCTGACCGGCGACGACCATGGAGAGTTCCACCCACAGTGGTCCCCCGACGGTGCGTGGATCGCGTACGCCTCCTGGGACGACGAAGATGGGGGCCACATCATGAAGGTGCCCTCCTCCGGGGGAGCGCCCACGCGCCTCACCAACGTCGCAGCCCTGTACTACAAGGTCGCGTGGGCGCCCGACGGAAGTCGCATCGTCGCGCGGCGCGGTGCGGCGCGGGAGCTGAAGGAGGCCTCGGGGGTCTTCTTCGGCCCCATCGGCGGCGAGTTCGTCTGGGTACCTGCCGCGGGCGGCGACGTCACGGTCGTCTCCCCGACCGGTCTCAGGAGCACACCCCACTTCCGGGCCGACCAGCCCGATCGCATCTACGCCTACAGCCCGATCGAGGGACTCGTGTCGTTCCGGTGGGACGGGACCGACGTCAAGCGGCACCTGATGGTGCGCGGTGCGCCGACCCCCGGCGGGATCGCGAACCCGCACCCCGACGAGTGGGAGTGGCTTCCCGGACACGTCTTCCCGTGGAGGAAGGCACCGGACCCGACGGGCCCCACGCCACCCACGGAGCCCGGTGGACCGCCGCCGGCCGATCTGGTCGTGCTGTCGCCGGCGGGCGATCGGGCGCTGGCCCAGGTGGGCAACGACATCTACGTGGTCGAGTTGACCGAGCTGGGGTCGGATCCGGCCACGGTCGTGGTGGCGAATCCGGCCGGCGCGCCGGTACCGGTACGGAAGCTCACGGACGTAGGCGGCGAGTTCCCGGCGTGGGCTGCCGACGGGTCAGCGGTGCACTG
>QJYK01000048.1 GCA_003248075.1 Gemmatimonadota bacterium
CTCATGGCGGAGGTCGTCCGCGAGGTACACGGTGGCCATACCGCCCTGGCCCACCTCGTTCACGATGGCATAGCGGCCCTCCAGGGCCGCGTTCAGGCGATCGATGGCTTCCTGCACGGGAGCGTCCTGCTGTCAGGTTCGTGGGGTGGGCCAGAACGGGGTCTAGGCCGAAAGATGCCCCGCGCGACGAGCGAGCGCGAGGCTCGCCCGCGACTGCGGCTTCACCTCCTAGCAACGCGGTTCTTGATGACGTGGTACAAAATGGCCTAGACTGCCACCATGGCTCGACCGCGAGAGTTCGACGAAGCACAAGCCCTCGACCGCGCGATGGACGTCTTCTGGCGGAAAGGGTACCGGGGTACCTCGACCGAGGACCTCATGGAGGCCATGGGGATCGCGCCTTCGGGAGCAAGAGGGCCGTGTACCTGCGCACCCTCGACCGATACCTCGAGCTCCTGAATGAGCGGGGGCCGTACCACGCGCTCTTCGAGATGGAGCCCGGGTCCGACGCCCTTCGCGCACTGACGAGGAGCTACCTCTCGAGCGTCGCGAGCCCGCGCGGCGCCCACGGATGCTATTTCGTTCACGTGGCGAACGAACATCGGGGGGCCGACCTCGAGGTCCGCAAGGCGATCCGGCGAGGAATCGCGCAGATGAGGAAGATCCTGACCGAGCATGTCCGAGCAGCGCAGGACGAGGGGGTCATGCCTCCGCAGCTCGACCCGGCCAAGGCCGCCCTCATGGTGATCGCCGTGGCGTGGGGATCCCACGTGCTGATCGAAGCGGGGGCATCGAAGGACGACGTCCTCGACATGACCCAGCTGCTCTTCGAGGGGGGCCCGGAACCGCGCTGAGGTCGGGGTGACCTTTTTTCAGCATCGATTCTGTATCTATCAGTACAGAATCGGATCATGCCGGATCACAAAGGAGGCCACCATGTCCGGAAGCATCTCCTACCGGGGGCTGCGCGTCGCACTGGTCGTGACGGGCACCATCTTCATCGCAGGAATCGGGACGCTCATGCGGGCGTGGCCCGGCGGATTCGCCTGGACACCGGGTCAGAGCGAGTACGAGCTGATGTTCGTCGCCGTGTACGCCACGCTCGGCGTGTTCGTGCTCCTCGCGAGCCGGAGGCCTGAGGATCATCGCAGCCTGATCCTGTTCACCGCATGGTCGAGCATCGTACACGGCGTCGTCATGGCCGGGCAGGCACTCGCCGACGCGAGCGAGCGGATGCACCTGATGGGCGACGCGCCCGCGCTCTTCCTGATCGGGAGCGTGCTGCTCCTGCTGGCGCCGAAACGGGCCGAAGCATAGGCGATAGGCTGAACGGCCGAGGAGCGCCAACGCGGTCCGCCGTTGCCGGCCCACCCGGCGCAGGTTTGTCGGCCCCGCCCAGGAGCCGGGGTCCCCGCGGGGGCCCCGGCTTCTCACCGTGTGGAATGGGCGCCGGCCGTCCTTGAAGGTTCGGTCCGCGCGACCTACCGTGCTCCGGGACATCAGGCTGGCCGCGTGGCCAAGATGCCCTCGCTTCACCTCCGACCGGAAGGGACCGCCATGGCGGAACCGCAGGACCCCGCACGCGATCTCATGGAAGGTCGGGTGATCGGTCCCTACCACATCGTGCAGATCATCGGAGAAGGGGGGATGGGGGTGGTGTACGCGGCAGAGCAGCTCGATCCCGTGCGGCGTCGCGTCGCGCTCAAGATGATGAAGCCGGGAATCGGCTCCCGGGACGTGGTGGCACGCTTCGAGGGGGAGCGGCACGCCCTTGCGGTGATGGACCATCCTGGCATTGCCAGGGTCCTGGACGCCGGGGCCACCGACGACGGTCGACCGTACTTCGTCATGGAACTCGTGCGGGGTATCCGCATCGACGAGTACTGCGACCGTTCCCGCCTGACGCACCGCGAGCGCATCGAGCTCTTTATCCAGCTGTGCCAGGCCGTGCAGCACGCACACCAGAAGGGAGTCATCCACCGAGATCTCAAGCCGTCCAACGTCCTGGTGACGGAGCAGGATGGTCGCGCTGTCCCGAAGATCATCGACTTCGGCATCGCCAAGGCCACCGGGTGGCAGCTGTCCGACGCCCCGGCCATCACGGGCGTTGGGGTCCCCGTCGGCACCCTCGCCTACATGAGCCCGGAGCAGGCCGAAGCGTCCGACCTCGACGTCGACACTCGGGCGGACATCTACTCGCTGGGAGTGATCCTCTACGAGCTGCTCTCGGGCGCGGTCCCACTGGACGCCCGCAGAGGCGTTCCCGCACTCCTCGCCGAGCTCGTTTCACGCGACAGCACCTTCCCGACGCCGACCCAGCAGCTAGACACCCTCCCCAACCTGGAGCGGGTCGCCACGTCCAGGGGCGTGAGCCCCGAGAGCCTCCGCAGGATGCTTTCGGGAGACGTGCAGTGGGTGGTCATGAAGGCGCTGGAGAAGGACCGCGCCCGACGCTACGAGACCGCAAGCGAGTTGGCCCTGGATCTTCAGCGGTACCTCGACGACGAGCCGGTGCTCGCCCGGGCCCCGTCGGCCGCCTACCGCCTCGGCAAGCTCGTGCGCCGTCACCGCGCGGTGGCGGCGGCCCTGGGCGTCGCCGCGGTGGCACTCATCGGGGGGACGGTGGCCGCGACCCTCGGGATGATCCGCGCGCGTGCGGCTCGCGAGGCCGCCGTGGCGTCTCAGATCCAAGCCGCCACCGAGGCCCGGACGGCAAAGCAGGTGACGGATTTTCTCGTCGACCTCTTCGAGGTCAGCGATCCGGACGCGTCCCGGGGAACGACGGTCACGGCTCGCGAGATCCTCGACCGGGGTGCACGTAGGGTGGAGGAGGAGCTCGCAGACGACCCGGTCGTCCAGGCTCGCCTGATGACGACCATGGGGAGCGTGTACGCCGGTCTGGGGCTATACGACGACGCCCTCGACCTGCTGAAGCGAGGCCTGGCCCTGCAGGAAGCCAATCTGGGCCCCGACGATGCCGATGTGGCGGAGAGCCTTCGGCAGCTCGGTGCCGTCCAGCAGCAACGGGGTGACCTGGCCGCCTCCGAGGAGAACCTGCGCCGCGCGTTGGCGATCATGGACACTGCGCCTCAGCCGGATTCCACCAAGATCGCACGCGCTCTCCTGGGCCTGGGTGGGACGCTCCTCTCCAGGGGAAAGTCCGATGAGGCGGAGCCTCTGCTGCGGCGGGCGCTGGACATCCAGGAACGGATCCCGGGCTCGGATCAGGCGACCCTGGCGGTCATCCTCCAGGACCTCGGGGCGGCAGCCTACTACAAGGGCGCGCTTCCCGAAGCCGCCCAGTTCTGGTCCCGGTCCGTGAGCATCCGTGAGCGTCAGTTCGGCGAGGACTATCCGGGCCTCGCGACCGGCTTGAACAACCTGGGCGCCGTGTACTTCATGGAAGGCCACTACGACCAGGCCCTCGAGGCCTACCAGCGAGCCGAAGGCATCTGGAAGCGGACGCTGGAGCCCGACCATCCACGCCTGGGCAGCGCCCTCACCAACATCGGCGAGACGTATCTGGCCCTCGGACGCCACGAGGAGGCGGAGTCGCTCCTCGTGGAGGCGCTTCGGCTCAAGCAGCGGGCTCTCTCTCCCGACGAGCCCGGCATCGCGACGACGCTCCGCGTTCTTGCGGACGTGTACCGCGACGAGGGGCGTTACCGGGAGGCGGAGCCCCGTTATCTGCGAGCCATCCAGATCCTCGAAGAGGTGCTCGGACCCCGGCACCGCCGCCTTGGTGAGGTTCTCGACGCCTACGCCAAGATGCTCCGAGCCGAGGGCCGGAACGACGAGGCCGCCCGGGTGGAAACACGCCGGGCGGACCTCGAGGGGGGCTGACCTACCCCTCCCCCCGCCCGTCTACTCCCCGTCACCAATGACGATGTCGGGGTCGATGTTCTGGACGGTGCCGTCCGCGCACAGGACCCGGACGTTGTAGCGGTACGGGTGGTTCGCGAGGGCCGAGGCCAGAGGTGGAGGCGTCGTCGCCGGCGCTTCGCGAGTGCCCGTGAAGCTGCGCTGGGTCCACGGCCAATCCCGCGGGTCCTTCGGCGTGATGGTCCAAGACGTCGCGTTCGGGGAGACCGAGCCCCACACCACGTTGTCGGCTCGCTGCATGGCGATGCTCGGCGGATTGATCTGGGGCGTAGCCTCGGGCGTGCACGCGCCGGTGACGTTGGCCTGCCTCGGCGCGCGTGGGGTGCGGGCCCGATTCGCCACCGAGGCGCTCAGGACGAGCAGGGCCAGGACCGGCAGTGTGATGACGCGAAGGTGCATGGCGGTCTCCTGTGACCGAGAGTCGTTTCGCCCGAGCCCGCTCACAATGAGGCGCCCGACGTCCAGCGACAAGGATCGGGGCCGCGCTGCGCCCGGCCTGGCTCCTCAGGCCTCCATTCGAGCGGCGACTCACATACCCACGCCTGCGACCCCTGCGCGACGACCCAACGAACGAAACCCACCGCGGCCGTCCGACGTAGGGCGCACGAGCAACCTGACAACGTAGCAAAAATAGAGCCTACCAATGTCTCGGGACACTCTGGGAGAGTTCGAGAAGATCGTCCTGCTCGCGATCCTGCAGCGGGGTAAAGACGCCTACGGCGCCACGGTCATCCAGGAGATCGAGCGACGGACGGGTCGTGCCGCGTCATCCGGGGCCACGTACGTGGTCCTCCGCCGGCTCGAGAAGAAGGGAATGATCGCCTCCGCGTTCGGAGACCCCACGCCGGAGCGGGGAGGACGCCCCAAGAAGTACTACACGGTGCGACGCTCTGGTCTCGAGGCCCTTCGCGACGCGCGCCGCGAGTGGGACGCCATGACGGAGGGCCTCGGAACGGTCCTGGAGGGCGACCGGTGAGAGGTCCGCCACGCCTGGCTTCGTGGCTCGCGGGCCTCCTCGTACCCGAGGAGGAGCGCGTCGGCATCCTGGGGGATCTTCATGAGAACTATCTGGCCAGGGTCCGGGCGCTCGGCGCCTTCCAGGCCGGCATCTGGTATTGCGGGCAGGTATTGGGCCTGTCCATCTGGTTCTGGGGAGAGGGGGGAAAGGCGATGGTTGCCCTGAGTGGAAACGACGTCCGCTACGCAGTGAGGGGCTTTCTCAGAAGCCCGGTCTTCACAGCGATTACGCTGCTCACCCTCGGATTGGGGATCGGCGCGAACACGGCCATCTTCTCGGTCGTGGACGGCGTCCTGCTCGAACCCCTTCCCTACCCCGAGTCGGACCGGCTCACGGCGATCTCCTTCACCGCACCGGGTCTCGACCTGGAGTGGCTCCCATCTTCGATCGGGGCCTACCTGGTCCAGCGGGAGGAGGCGCGCACCCTCGACGAGGTGGCGCTGTATGCGAAGGAGGCGTCCAATCTGACCGGCGACGGTGACCCGCGCCGAATCACGATCGGCCGCGCCACGCCTTCGCTGTTCACGGTTCTGAGGGTCGACGCCGCCCTCGGCCGGACGTTCACGGAAGAGGAAGGGCTGCCCGGCGTGGCGCCCATCGCGGTCATCACGGACCGCCTCTGGAGCGAGTACTTCGACGCCTCTCCCGATGTTCTCGGTCGTACGCTGCAGCTGGACGGCAACGCCATCGAGGTCATCGGGGTCCTCCGTCCGGGATTCGAGTTCTCGGACCCGGACGTCCAACTCTGGACGCCACTACCGGTCGACCCGAATGAAACGGTCTTCAGTGGCTTCAACTACCCCTCCGTCGCCCGCATGGCGCCGGGGATCGATCCGGAGGAGGCCCAGCGCGAGCTGAACGCGCTCCTGCCGCGCATGGCCGAGCGGTTCGAGGGCATCACCATGGAGATGCTGGAGAACGCCAGCCTTTCTGCCGTGGCCCAGCGGTACGTCGACTCTGTGGTGGGAGACGTGAAGACGGTTCTGCTCATCCTCATGGGAACCGTGGGCTTCGTGCTCCTCATCGCCTGCGCCAACGTCGCCAACCTGTTGATGGTGAGGGCCGAGTCCCGACAGAAGGAGGTCGCCATCCGGACTGCGATGGGCGCCGATCGCGGCCACCTCTACGGGCAGTTCCTCGTCGAAAGCGGGCTCCTGGCCCTCCTCGGAGGTGGACTGGGTCTGGTCCTGGCACAATCGGGGCTTCGGCTTCTCAAGGCACTGGGGCCGGCCGGCGTGCCCCGCATGGACGACATCGGAATCGATGGAAGCGTTCTCTTCTTCACCGCGGTCATCTCCGTGGCCGCGGCGCTGATCTTCGGCCTGATCCCGGTGCTCCGTCATCGTAGGGGAGCGATGGCGGATGCGCTCCGGGACGGCTACCGGGGCTCGACATCCGGGGGGCCGGGCCACCGCGTGCGCCAGCTGCTGGTCGCCTCCCAGGTGGCCTTCGCGCTCATCCTGCTCGTCGGCTCCGGGCTCATGCTGCGGAGCTTCCGTCAGCTTCTCGACGTCGATCCGGGCTTCCGCCCCAACAACGTCCTCACCTTCCGGATCTCGCTGCCCGCCGGCGGTTACCCGGATCGGGACGCGACGGCATCGTTCCATCACCGCTTCCTCGAACGCCTGAGCGCACTCCCCGGCGTCGAGGTCGCCGGTGCCGTCAACACCCTGCCGCTCGGCGGGCTGTCGGGCGTGGATCCCCTGGTGGTCGAGGGACGCCCGCTGGGCCCGAACGATGTCCCACCGGTGATCAACACTCGGGTGGCCACCCCGGGCTTTTTCGAGGCGCTGGGCATCCCCCTCGACCGAGGCCGGATGCTCGAGCGTCGGGACGCGGAGTCCGCGATGCCTGTCGCCCTGTTGAGCCGCCGGGCCGCGGAGATCTTCTTCCCCGATCAGGATCCCCTGGACCAGCAGGTGGCGCAGGGCCTGCCCGTCGAGCACGACGACGTCTGGTCGCGGGTCGTCGGGGTCGTCGGCGACGTCCACTACATGAGCCTCACCCAGGCGCCCCTGGGTGCCATCTATTACCCCATCCGCCCCGCGGACGGCGTCCGTTGGGATGGCCTGAGCCGGTCGGTCGAGTTCGTCGTGCGCACTGCGGTGCCCCCCACCTCCGTCGTCCCGGCGGTGCGCCGTGTCCTGGCCGAGCTGGACCCCAGCCTTCCCATGGCGAGGGTACGGACCCTGGAGCAGATCACGCGGGAGGCACGCGCAGGCATGTGGTTCACGCTCGTCCTCCTGGGGATCGCCGCCGCGGTGGGCCTGCTCCTGGGCTCCGTGGGGCTGTACGGCGTGATCTCCTACGTCACCGGCCAGCGAACCCGGGAGATCGGCGTGCGCATGGCCCTCGGGGCCGAGGTACGGTCGGTGCGCGGTATGGTCATGCGGCAGGGGATGGGGCTGACCCTGGGCGGCGTTGGCCTCGGGCTGGTCGGTGCCTGGGGGCTGACCCGCTTCATGAAGTCGGTCCTGTACGAGGTCAGCACGACGGATCCGGCGACGTACGCCGGCGTGTCCGCGCTGCTCCTCCTGGTGTCGGCGGCGGCGACCTGGATTCCGGCCCGCCGGGCCTCACGAACCGACCCGGTCAGAGCGATGCAGGCGGATTAGCCGCGGGGGGCGCGCTCCCTTCCTCGCTGAGGGGTGACGATCCGCACGCCTACCCACCCTGCATGCGCGCCCGCAGCTGCTGGTCCCAGTGGGTCACGACGATCAGCCGTCGGCTCGCGGCCCCCTCGCCCGACCCGGACCCCCCCGCCCGCTCGGCGATCAGAAGTCGCCCGTCCGGATGGACATCCTGCAGGTACCCGCGGAGGGGGAGAGGCCTGTGGCGCACGACCTCGAGCCGGTCGGTGACCCGGAGGTCGGCGGCGACCACCCCGTCCGCGCCCGTGTAGTAGAGCGTGCCACCGTCGGACGACCACACAGGGCCGGCCAAGCTCACGGCATCACCGGTCGACACCATCGTCTCGGACTCCAGGTCCGGCCAGCTCCGGGCATAGACCTGAATGGTGCCGCTACGATCACTGAGGTAGGCCAGCCACCTTCCGTCCGGCGAGACACGTCCCTCCCCTTCGGACCAGTCGGCCCGGAGGAGTGGGCGGGGCGCGCTCCCGCCCTCGACGTTCGCCGCGAACAGGTCCAGGCCTCCCGCATTGAGCACCGTCAAGATGAGGGTTCCGTCCTCGAGCAGCTGGCTCGGCCAGGTGGTCCAGGTGATGAGGCCTACCCCACTCGGCTCCCTGGAGCCGTCCACGGTCGCCACGATCACGCTGTCACCGGAGCTGTACGCGATGCGGGAGCCGTCGGAGGACCACACGGGGGTGTGGGCAGGCTGGCCCTGGGTGACACGGAGATTCGTGCCTCGGTCGAGGTCGAAGATGCGGATGTCGTTGTCCTGCGTGTACGCCACCGAGCCACCGTTCGGGGAGAGGCGCGCGGACTCGACTGCAACGGGCCCGATGGGAAGCGGCTCGCGGTTGCCTGATTCGTCGGCCAGCGTGAACGTCCACTCGCCCTCGCCGGCTCCGCTCACGAAGGCCAGCGTTCCGTTCCGACTCAGCGCGTAGCTCGCGACGTCGGCGAACGTCGCCACGCCCTCGACCACCGGCACCGGCGATCCGGTCACCCGGAGACCGGCCGGGTCGAAGGGCACGGCCCACAGCGAGCCGCCGCGCCCGTACACCAGATGGCCCGTGGGTGACCAGCGGGCGTCGAAGCCGTCCGCGACCACTTCGATCGTGTCTCGACTCCGGAGGTCCAGGGCCATCACCCGGGTTTGATCCCTCAGTGCTTCGGTCGCCGAGTACAGCAGCGCTCGACCTCCCGGGAGCACGTCCAAGGGACGAAGGAAGACCCCCGCGGGTGTCTGGAGCAGCAGCTCGGTTTCCCCCCCGTCTTGTGGCACGCGTCGTAGCTCGACGGGGAGGCCTTCTCCGGATGCGAAGTAGATCCAACCGTCATCGCCCCATCTCGGCGTGGTGGCGATCGGTCCGCGCCACACCTCCGTCAGCGGGCCGCCAGCCGCGGAGACCTTGTACAAGCGTGACGGACTCGGGGCTCGCTCCTCGAAGACGATCCACCGACCATCGGGGGACAGGTCGAAACGCCCGGCCTCGTCGGCGACGGGCGCTGCCTCGAGCGCTCCCGGTGGCCTCCGGTAGAGCCCCTTGCCGAGGTGATATACGAGGCTACCATCCCGACCCACTTCTACCCTTGGGGCGCCCCCACCGGGGACCGAGTCGAGGACGACGAACGCCAGCACGGGCGCATCGCCTTCCGCCCCTCCGCCCCTGCGGCCCTCCAGCAGCAGCCAGGCCGTGCTGAACGCCAGCACGACGGTGAGCGCTGCGAGCGCCGCGACCCACGGCGTGGCCCGGGCGGCGGCTCGCTCCGCGCCGGCCTCGGGCGACGCCGTCCTCTTCGCCCGCGCGTAGGTGAAAGACGGATCGCCCAGCGCGGCCGCCAGCTCATCGGCCCCCTTGAACCGGTCCGCAGGAAGCTTCTCGAGCCCCTTGGCCACCGCCGCCCACACGTGGGGCGGCACCGCCGGTCGCACGTCGGTGACCGGCCTGGGCTCCTCCGTGAGGATGCGGACCAGGATGCTCTGTGCGGTCGGGCCGGTGTGGGGTGGCTGCCCGGCCAGCATCTCGTAGAGCACGCACGCCAGAGCATAGATGTCCGACCGAGCGGTGAGGTCGCGGTCGGCCGCCGCCTGCTCGGGGCTCATGTAGTGCGGCGTCCCGAGCGAGAGGCCGGTCTCCGTCAAGCGGCCACCGCCCGCGGCGCTGATGGCGAGCGCGATGCCGAAGTCTGCCACGACGGGCTCGCCTGCCTGCAGCAGGATGTTCTCGGGCTTGATGTCGCGGTGGATGACCCCTCGCTCGTGCGCGTACTGGAGCGCGCTCGCGACGGCCCGCGCGATGTGCACGGATGCATCGACGTCGAGCTGCCGCTCGCGGTCCAGCCGGGCGCGGAGCGACTCGCCCTCGACGAAGGGCATCACATAATAGAGGAAGCGGTCGGCCTCGCCCGAATCGAAGAGCGGGAGGATATGCGGATGCTGGAGATTCGCGGTCGTCTCGATCTCGGCCAGGAATCGCTCGGCGCCCACCACGGCGGCCAGCTCCGGCCGGAGCACCTTGAGCGCGACCCTGCGGTTGTGCTTCTCGTCGCGCGCGAGATAGACCGTGGCCATCCCGCCCTCTCCGAGCTCCCCCTCGATGCGGTAGCGACCCTGCAGGGCCGCATTCAGACGGGTGACGACGTCGGGCATGGGCAGACCTCGGAAGCCTGGTACGCGTGCCCCATGTTAGGCGCTGCCCCGGCGCCCCGGACAGGGGGTCGGAGCGCCTCGTTACCCGGGCGACCCCACGCCTCTGGCGCCCGCCCGCACCCGAGACTAGCCTGGGGGCCGGCGTGCAGGGCGCCTCCCGTCCGCGGGCAGGACCGAGTCCACCTGGTTGTACCCCCCATTCGGTTCACGCGAACCTCCTTTGGCCCAGGCGGCGGACCCCGGGCGCTTCGAAGGAGGCTCGTCATGACCCGTCGCAGGCTCCCCGTCCGGCCCGATCTCACGCAGCTGAAGCACCAGGCGAAGGATCTCCTGCGTGCGCTCCACCGAGGCGACACCGACGCCCTCGAGGCGTTGCGGACGCACCATCCCCGCCGACCCGCGCCAGACGAGGCGAAGCTGGCCGACGCGCAACTCGTCCTGGCGAGGAGCTACGGGGCGACGAGTTGGTCCCGACTGGCCCTCGCCTGTCGACTCATCGACGCGATCTGGCGGGACGACGCGGATGGCGTGGTGCAGTTGGTGGTTCGCCACCCCGAGCTCCTGCACGAGCACGCCACGATCCGCGACAGCAACTGGGGTCCCCCGATGTCCTACGCGGCCAACCTCGGTCGCGACCGGATCATCCGGATGCTGCGCCAGCTCGGCGCGAAGGACACCGAGTGGGCGCTCGGGCGGGCGGTGCTGCAGGGCAAGGTCGCGACCGCACGGATGCTCTACGACATGGTCTCCGATCCACCGCACGTGGGGCTCGCAGGGCCCGCCTACACCCTGAACGTCTCGGGCACGGCGTTCGCATTCGAGGTCGGCGCGCGCATCGTCGGCCCCGACGGTGTCGACCGGAACAGCATGGAGCACCTGCTCGGGACGGACAGCCGCAACCCCGCGGCGAAGCATCGCATCCTTGAGATGTACGTGGAGCACGGGTTCGAGCCCCCCGACACACCCGTCATGGCGCTCCATCGCGGGCGAATCGATCTGCTGGAGCAGCATCTCGCGCGGGATCCGGACCTCCTGACGAGGACGTTCGGAATCGACGAGATCTTTCCGTACGCTCCGGCGTGCGCAGCCGAGACGCACGTCGCCCAGGGCACGCCAATCCACGGCACGACGCTCCTCCACATCGCGACGTATTTCGACGAGCTCGAGATCGCGGAGTGGCTGCTCGATCGTGGAATGGATCCCGATGCACGAGCGGCGGTGGACGACAACGGAGTCGGCGGGTACACGGCGCTGTTCTCGACCGTCGTGTCCCAGCACAACTTCTGGGTGAACCACGGCCGGGGGCGTCCCGACGACGCAGCGCTCACGCGGCTGCTCCTCGGCCGCGGGGCCGACCCGAACGTCCGGGCCTCCCTCCGGGCGGGCCTGGAGCAGGGACACGGCGGCGGTCCGGTACGCGAGTATCGGGACGTGACGCCGCTCGCCTGGGGGGAACGGTACCACGCCAAGATCTTCGTCAGCGCCGAGTCGCTGCGGCTGATCAGGGAGCATGGTGGCGGGATGTAACCCTCACCGCCCCAGCCGCTCCTCCAACGCGGTGAACCAGTTCAGCACCACCAGCCAGCGGCGGGACGATGGGTCGCGCATCGCGTTGGAAGCGGCGTCGATGTTCTCCGCCACGAGGAAGCGGCCGTCCGGGTGGACGCTGGTCGACAAGTCGCTGTTCTCGGCGGCGACGAGGAACCTCGGCGGGCCGGGCACGAAGTCGGGGTCGCGCCGGATAGGCACCGCGAAGAGCGAGTCGACTCCCATACCGTCCGCGAAACGCCAGAAGTACAGCTCGGTCCCGTCGGGAGACCATGCGGGGGAGCGGCCCGGGCCGACCGAGACGTTCCACTTCCCGACCGGGTCGGGAAAGCCGCGGACGAAGACCTCGTTGGTTCCGGTCTCGCGCGACACGTAGGCGGCGAGCGTCCCGTCGGGGGAGATGTCGAGCTCGCCTTCGTAGTAGTCGGCCTCCAGGTAGGGGCGGGGCTGGGCACCGTCCGAGAGGGGCATGATTCCGAGGTCGGTGTTCCCCCGCGAGGCGCCGGAGCTCTCGAAGACGATCTCGTCCTGCGCGCTCCACGCGACGGGCTCCTGATACCCCGGCAGGGCGAGACGCCGCTCCGTTTCGCCACCGTCCAGCGAGATCACGTAGAGATCGAAATCCGAGTCGTCGTCTCGCGTCCCCGCGAC
Source organism: Gemmatimonadota bacterium (assembly GCA_003248075.1). Classification (GTDB taxonomy): domain Bacteria; phylum Gemmatimonadota; class Gemmatimonadetes; order Longimicrobiales; family Gaopeijiaceae; genus SZUA-318. The sequence continues at coordinate 12,380 of QJYK01000048.1, forward strand.
GACGAGCCTGGTTCCATCCGGGGACCAGACCGGAACCCGGCTCTCCCCCTCGGACGTGATTTCGGGCGTGCCCCCGGTCAGGAGGTCCAGGACCTGGATCTGCATGTCGTCCTGACTCCCGGCCCCGAGCGTCGAGTAGGCGATGTAGCGCCCATCCGGCGAAAGCGCCGGG
>QJYK01000054.1 GCA_003248075.1 Gemmatimonadota bacterium
TCCGTCGCCTCCGGGTCGGACCACCGTCAGCGTGACTCCACGACTCCCCCAGGCCCTCGAGCGCCGGCTCGGCGAGCTGGTCGGGATCGGCCACGTCATCACCGACCCCGACCGACTCATCGTGTACGAGTCCGACGGGCTCACGGCGTATCGCTGGCCCCCGCGGGCGGTCGTGCTTCCCGCGAGCACCGAGCAGGTCGCGGCCGTTCTCGAGCTCCTGCATGCGGAGGGGATCCCGATCGTGCCCAGAGGCGCGGGCACGGGGCTGTCCGGAGGGGCGCTCGCACCGGAGCTCGCCGTGATCGTGGGCACGGCCCGAATGTCCCGGATCCTCTCCGTCGATCCCGAGAACCGGCTCGCACGCCTCCAGCCGGGCGTTGTCAACGCACGGCTGAGCGAAGCGGCGCGCCCCTACGGCCTCTACTACGCACCCGACCCGTCGTCCCAGACGGCCTGCACGATCGGCGGGAACGTGGCCGAGAATTCCGGCGGCCCCCACTGCCTGAAGTACGGGGTCACGTCGCGCTACGTCACGGGCCTGACCGTGGTGCTCGCGGACGGACGCGTGGTCGAGCTCGGAGGGGCTGCCCGGGAGCCGTGCGGAAGCCTCGATCTGGTGGGGCTCTTCGTCGGCTCCGAAGGGTGCTTCGGAATCGCCACGGAGATCGAGGTGAGGCTGCTCCCCCTTCCAGAGGCGGTGCGTACCCTGCTGGTTATCTTCGACGACCTCGAGGACGCCGGCCGGGCGGTGACCGCCATCGTCGGAGCCGGCCTGCTTCCCGCCGCGCTGGAGATCATGGACCAGGCGTGCATCGAGGCCGTCGAGGCATCGGCCTTTCCCGCCGGGTTGCCGACCGACGCGGGGGCTGCCCTGGTCATCGAGTTCGACGGCACAGAGGTCGGCCTCGACGGCGACGCAGCGCGTGCCGAGGCCCTCTGTCTGGCTGCCGGGGCGCGGGAGGTGAGGAGCGCGTCCGACACCCGGGAGCGCGAGGCGCTCTGGAAGGGGCGCAAGAAGGCGTTCGGCGCCTTCGGGCGGCTGGCTCCGGACCTGGTGGTGCAGGACGCCACCGTGCCCCGCACGAAGCTGCCCGAAGTGCTGCGGCGGATCCGCGAGATCGGGGAGCGCCGAGGCCTGACCGTGGCGAACGTGTTTCACGCCGGGGATGGCAACCTGCACCCGAACCTCCTGTTCGATCGCAAGGACCCCGAACTGCTCGCGCGGGTGGAGGCAGCGTCGGAGGAGATCATGGCTGCCTGCGTCGCCGTCGGCGGAACGATCACCGGCGAGCATGGTGTCGGGGTGGACAAGCGGAAGTACATGCACCTCGTCCACGGCCCGGACGAGCTGGCGGCCATGGCTGCCGCCAAACGCGCCTTCGACCCGCAGGGCCTCCTGAATCCGGGAAAGGTCCTGCCGGACGTGGAGCCGGAAGGGGAGACAGCGTGAGCGACGCCGGCGCCTTGTCGTCGTCGTTGCGGGACGCCGGCATCGCCCTAAGGGAGGACGTTCGCGGCGTCGCGGTCGGAGACGCGGCACCCGATTGCGTGGCCCTCCCGGGGTCGATCCAGGAGGTCGTGACCGTTCTGGCGCTGGCCCGCGCGTCGCGACGGGCGGTGCTTCCCCTGGGAAACGGCACCGAGGCGGCGTGCGAACCGCCGGTCCATCCCTTCGTCGTCCTGGGCACGGGACTCCTCAGGGGCATCGAGGCCTACGAGCCTGCCGACCTGACGCTGACCGCCCGAGCCGGGACCTCGATTCCGGAGCTGGCCTCGGCCACCGCGGACCACGGGCAGTGGCTCCCGTTCGACCCCCCGCGGCTGGCGCACCGGACCTTCGGAGGCCTGGTGGCGGCGGGCACGTCGGGCCCCCTGTCCACCGCGTTCGGCGCGGTGAGGGATCACGTGCTCGGCCTAACCCTGGTCACGGGTGACGGACGAACCCTCCGCCTGGGCGGACGGGTGATGAAGAACGTGGCGGGCTTCGACCTGGTGCGAGCGGTCGTCGGGAGCCGGGGCAAGCTGGGGGTCATCGTCTCGGCCACCGTGCGGGTGTTTCCGAGACCGGAGCTGGATCGGGTCACGACGGTCGGGGCGGCGTCGGCGTCGGAGCTCATGCCACTGGCGCGGCGGGTCGCAACGGCGAGCGTCGTGCCGGCCGGCGCCATCGTCATCGAGCGCCCGGGTCCGGGGGGACGCTCCGCCGAATTGCTGGTCCGGGTGCTCGGGGCGGCGGCGGCCGTCGAGGTGGAGGAGCGGAAGCTCCTGGGCGATGAGCTCGGCTCCGCCCGGAGCGTTTCCGGCCCGGAGGCCGAGTCCCTCCTGGCCGCCGCCGGGGAGGCGCCGATGAGCGGGGACATCGTTTTGCGCGCGTCGGCGTTGCCCTCACGGCTGCCGGAGGCCGTGGAGGAGCTCCGTCAGGCCCTGCCTGACCCCACTCTGGTGGCCGACGCGCTGACGGGGCGCGTGTTGGCCGGGGCGACGGGATCCGTGGACGTTCCGGCCCTGTCCGCGTTGCGCCGACGCCTCCTCGACTGGGGGGGCGGCCTCGCGGTGGCCCGGGCACCGGCAGGGGTGGAGAGAGGGCTCGGTCCGCCCCCGACCACCGCGGCGGGTAGCATCGAGCTCGCGTTGCGCTCGAGCTTCGACCCCTTCGGGACCCTGGACCCCGGGAGCCCGGTGTGAGCCTGAGCGAGTCTCCGACCTCCGTCGCGCCCAGGGCTTCGCGGGCGCAAGCAGGGGACCCGGAGGGTATCCGCACGGCCGTCGACGCTGCTCGGGCGGCTCAGGAGTCTTGGGCCGCGCGGAGTGTCCGCGAGCGTGTCCGGATCATGGGTAGGCTGGCACGCGTGCTCCACGCTCACTCTGACCGGATCGAACGAACGATCCGTGCGGAGACCGGCAAGCCCCGCCCGGAGGCTCTGGCCGAAATCCTGGTCTCGGTGGACCTGATTCGCTTCCATGGGCGCGTCGCAGGGCGGGTGCTCCGCGGACGCAGAGCCGGGGCGGGTTGGATGCTCGGTAAGTCTGCATGGGTGTTGCGAGAGCCCTGGGGGGTGGTCGGCTCCGTGACCGCGTGGAACTATCCGTTCATCCTGCCGATGGACACGGTGACGCCTGCGCTGCTGGCGGGGAACGGCGTGGTGCTGAAGCCCTCGGAGCTCACGCCGGCTTCCGCCGAGCTGATCCCCCAGCTCTGCTGCGAGGCGGGACTCACCGAGGGATTGGTGCAGGTCGTGACCGGAGGGGCCTCGACCGGGCGCGCGCTCGTGCGCTCCTCTGTGGATCGCCTCGTTTTCACCGGGGGCAGCGACACTGGGCGCGCAGTCATGCGCGACGCCGCGGAGGGGCCGACGCCACTCACGCTCGAGCTGGGTGGAAAGGACGCCGCCATCGTGCTCGAAGACGCTGACCTGGAGCGCGCCGCACGCGGGATCGTCTTCGGCGGCTTCTTCAATGCCGGCCAGACGTGCCTGTCGGTCGAGCGTGTTTACGTAGACGAGCACGTGTATGATGCGTTCGTCGCGAAGGTCACGAGCCTGGTGTCCGAGCTGCGGGCGGGGGAGACCGAGAGCGCGGATGTGGGTCGCCTGATCTCCGAAGAGCAGTTGCACGTCCTGCAGCGACACGTGGACGAGGCCTTGGAGCGGGGAGCTCGTGCTCTCACCGGGGGCTCGGCCTCTTCCACCCGACCGGACGTCTGGCTGCCTACCGTCTTGGTCGATGTGGACGAGTCCATGGCCGTGGTCACCGAGGAGTCGTTCGGTCCGCTCCTGCCGATCATGCGGGTGACCGGCGAGGAGGAGGCGATCCGTCGCACGAACGCCACGCCGTACGGATTGTTCGCGAGCGTGTGGACCCGGGATCACAGACGTGGCGAGCGTGTGGCACGTCGCGTTCGGGCTGGAGGGGTCTCTGTGAACGATGTGCTGAGCCACTACGGGGCGCCGGGCCTACCGGTCGGTGGCGTGGGCTCGAGCGGGTTCGGCAGGCGCCGCGGCATCGAGGCGCTCGAGGAGATGACCCGCACCAAGACCGTCTTCGTGAGCCGGCTTCATCCGACCGCCGAGCCATGGTGGTTTCCGTATACGGCCCGCACCGAGCGCCTGTTCGAGGTCGCGATCGCCTGGCGAGCCCACGGGGGGCTGAAGGGGCTGGCAGCCGGCGCGCGGGCGCTATTGGCGCGAGGAAGTTGAGATGGAGGCGAATCGAGCGGCGCGGCTCGAGTTCCAGGATGCGCTGGAGCGACAGAGGGAGGGACTGGCCCACTGCGTGCACTGTGGCTTCTGTCTGCCGGCCTGTCCGACATACAACCGTCTGGGGGACGAGAGCGACTCGCCTCGGGGGCGCCTGTACCTCATGCGTGCGGTCGTGGATGAACGGCTGGATCCCGCCACGTCTGCGTTCCAGGTGCACATCGATCGCTGCCTGGGGTGCCGAGCTTGCGAGCCGGTCTGCCCATCCGGTGTGGAGTACGGATCTCTCGTGGAGCTCGCGCGCGAGGTGTCGGCGAGCGCGCGGCCGCGCGCCCTGGTCCCGCGCGTGCTGCTCGGGGTGTTCGGATCGCAGCCGCTGCGCAGTGCCTTCTTCCTTGGCGGGAGAGCGCTCCGAGCCACCGGGATCGCCCGCGTCGTCGCGCGCCTGCCCCTCAGGCGCGGCCTCCTGGGTAGCGCCCGCCTCGGCCTCGCCATGCTGGCTGCCACGGCGCCGTGGCGTGCGCTGAGGCGCCTGGGCGGCGCCAGGTCGGCCGAGGGGATCGGACGGCCGGAGCCCCGCGGTAGGGTGGCCGTCCTGGAAGGCTGTGTCCAACAAGGGCTCTACGACCGGGTCAACGCGGCGACGGTACGTGTGCTCCAGGCCAATGGCTTCGAGGTCGTGGAGGTGTCCGGTCAATCATGCTGCGGCGCCCTGCACGCCCACGGGGGCGCCCTCGACCGGGCACGCGCCATGGCCCGCGCGAACATCGCGGCCTTCGAGCGGGTCCACGCCGAAGCCGTGGTGGTCAACGCAGCCGGCTGTGGGGCATCGATGAAGGAGTACGGGCACCTGCTCTCGCACGACGCGGACTGGGCGGAGCGCGCTGGTCGTTTTTCGGACAAGGTGCGCGATGTCTCGGAGCTCCTTGCGGCAGTAGGGCCACGTCGGGGGGCCGAGATCGCCTGCTCCGTGGCTGTGGACCACCCCTGCCACCTCCTTCATGCCCAGCGGATCGAACGGGCGCCGCTCGACGTCCTCGGTGCGGTGCCGGGCCTGGAGGTACGGGTCGTCTCGGGGGCCGCCGAGTGCTGCGGTGGGGCGGGGATCTACGGTATCACCCATCCGGAGCTGGGGGGCAGGATCGGGGCGGACAAGGTTGCAGCGGTGCGGGCGGCGAGGGCCGACGCCGTCGCGACGCCGAACCCCGGCTGCATGATGCAGATCGGCGCTGGCCTGCTGACGGAGGGCGCGGAGGAGGGGGTCGTGCACCCGGTGGAGCTCCTGGACGAGAGCTACCGGCGGGCGGGGTACTACGGTTGACGCGCGCCCACGATTGGCCGCCGACCGACCTGGCACGGCGCATATCCAGCCACGTCCGATCCCTGCGCGGAGAGCTGCTCGACCTAGTGGAGAGGCTGGCCGGGGTCGAGTCGCCCACCGACGCGCCCGAGACCCAGAGGGAGGTCCAGGCGATCTTGGAGGATGCCCTGGACCAGGAGGGATTCCGCACGCGCCGCACCGTCGGGCGCGCCGTCGGTGGGTGCCTTCTCGCGGTGCCGCGCGAGCGGAGGCGAGCGCGGCCTCTGCAGGTGATCCTGGGGCACGGCGATACGGTGTGGCCGACGGGGACCCTCGAATCCATGCCGATCCGTCGCGAGGACGGCAGGCTCTATGGCCCGGGAACGTTCGACATGAAGGCGGGACTCGCCAACGCAGTGTTCGCGCTGCGCACGCTCCGCGAGCTGGGGTTGGATCCTCCGGCGGTGCCCGTCGTGTTCGTGAACTCCGACGAGGAGATCGGCAGTCCCGGGTCGCGACACCTCGTGGCGATGCTGGCCCGACGCGCTCGAAGGGTCTTCGTGTTGGAGCCGTCTTTCGGGCCCAGGGGCCTCCTCAAGACCGCGCGGAAAGGAGTCGGAGGCTACGAGATCGCGATTCGCGGCAAAGCCGCTCACGCGGGGCTCGACCCTCGCTCGGGGGCCAGCGCGATCCTGGAGCTGGGGAGGGTCATCGAGGCGCTCCACGCCCTCAACGACGACGCCAGGGGGACGACGGTGAACGTGGGGGTCGTGTCGGGTGGAACGCGATCCAACGTCGTCGCGGCCGAGGCGAGGGCGCAGGTGGATGTGCGCGTGCTCACGAGCGTAGACGCTGAGCGGATCGATGCGTCCATCCGAGGCCTCCGCGCCACGGTCCCCGGTGTGAGCGTCAGTGTACGTGCGGATCGTCGCGTCCCGCCCATGGAGCGCACTGCCCGCAACATTCACCTGTGGCGGCAGGCTGCGCAGGCGGCTGCGGCGCTCGGCATCGATCTGGGAGAGACCGCCGTGGGCGGAGGATCGGACGGAAACACCACGAGCCTGTTCACCGCGACGCTGGACGGACTCGGCGCCGTGGGAGACGGCGCGCACGCGGTGGACGAGCATGTGCTGATCGACGACACCGTCGACCGATGCGCGCTGCTCACGCTGCTCCTGATGGCACCCCTCGACGAGGCATAGCTCGTGACGGACTACCGGATCCGGCCGTTCGAGACGGTCGGGGAGCTCAAGGAGTGCGTGCGGCTACAAGAGGAGACCTGGGGGCTGGGTTTCTCCGAGCGCGTGCCGCCCGCCATCCTCAAGGTGAGCCAGATCCTCGGTGGCGTCGCAGCCGGCGCGTACTCAGCCGACGGGACGCTGACCGGGTTCGTGTTCGGCATGACCGGCCTGCGGGACGGCGAAGTCGTGCACTGGTCGGACATGCTGGCAGTCAGGGCGGAAGCTCGCGACGCCGGCCTCGGGGCGCGGCTCAAGGCGTATCAGCGCGAGGCCGTGCTCGGGCGCGGCGTCACGAAGATGCACTGGACGTTCGACCCGCTACAGTCGCGCAATGCCTACCTGAACTTCGCCAAGCTGGGCATCGTGGTGCGCGAGTACGTCCGCGACATGTACGGCGAGACGGACTCCCCGCTCCACCGAGGTATCGGCACCGACCGCTTCATCGCGCTCTGGCTTCTCGACCACGAGCGGGTGATCGGTCGACTGCGGGGCGACGACGGGTCGCCGCTGCCCGGGCCGGCGCTCGAGGCCCCGTCCGCGCTGGGGGTGACCGACTCCGGCGGGTCGCATCCGGCCCCCGGCCCGCCGCGAGGGGATCTGGACACGCCCTGGGTTCGCGTCGCCATTCCGGCCGACGTCTCGGCGATCATGAACGCCTCGATGGACCTGGCGCTGGATTGGCGTCTCGCGACCCGTGAGGTGCTCACACGCTATCTGGACCGAGGCTACGAGGTGCGCGAGCTTCTGCGCGGTGACCGGGTCTCCCATTACCTCCTCCACTCCGACAGGCTGAACGCCGCGACATGAGAATCGAACGTGCCGAGCTGCGCGAGATGCCACTTCGTCTGCGGGAGTACTTCGAGATCAGCAGCGGGGGGAAGCAGGACCGCCGGATCCTGCTCTTGACGTTGACGGGCGATGGGATGGAAGGGTGGGGAGAGTGTGTGGTGGGCGAGGACCCCGGCTACTCGTCCGAGACTACCGAGACCGCCTGGCATGTGCTGACGGACTTCATCCTGCCCCGCATCGTCGGCCGCGATGCGGTGGGGCCCGAGGACGTCCTCACACCTGTATCCTGGATTCGTGGCCACCGCATGGCGAAGGCGTGTGTGGAGATGGCATCGTGGGACCTGGCAGCCCGCATGGACGGAGTCTCTCTGGCCCAGAAGCTCGGCGGCACGCGGACGCGGGTCCCGGTGGGGGTGAGCGTGGGCCTCCAGAAGAGCGACGCGCTGTTGCACGAGCAGGTCGCCCGCTACGTCGACGCCGGCTACTCCAGGGTGAAGATCAAGATCAAGCCCGGGCGGGACGTGGAGATGCTCGCGGGCCTGCGAGAGCACTTCCCGGACGTTCCCCTCATGGCCGACGCGAACTCCGCGTACAGCCTTGCCGACGCGGATCGCCTGGAGAAGCTCGACGCGCTCGACCTCATGATGATCGAACAGCCGCTCTCCTACGACGACTTTCTGGAGCACGCGCGTCTCCAGGATCGTCTTCGAACTCCGATCTGCCTCGACGAGTCCATCGAGTCGGTCGGCGACCTCCAGCTCGCGTTGGAGCTCGGCAGCTGTCGGATCGTGAACATCAAGCCAGGGCGGGTCGGCGGCCACGGAACGTCGCGGCGCCTCCACGACCTCATGAAGGATCGAGAACTGCCGGTATGGTGCGGAGGAATGCTCGAGTCCGGGATCGGACGGGCTCACAACGTGGCGCTCGCCTCGCTGGAGGGCTTCGTTCTTCCGGGGGACATTTCGGCGTCCCGCCGGTACTGGGAACGCGACGTGGTGAGTCCCGAGTTCGAGGTCGAGGACGGGCACATGTGCGTACCGGACGGCGTCGGGATCGGCGTGGAGCCGGATCTGGAGCGGATCGAGTCCCTTACCGTGCGACGAGCGCGCTTCGACGGCGGCGCCTGAGCTGCCGAACCTCGAAGGGGCTCAGCGGGGCCGGGGATCGAAGACCTCGAAGGACTCCGTGCGGACCCTGAAGCGCCGCGCCGGGAGGCCGAGCATACGGACGAGGGCTCGCCGCACCCCCCTCCCGACGGCGGACTCCACGGGTCGCTCGCCTGCCACGGCCGGAGCCAGGTCCCCTCGGAGCCAGCGCTGAAGCTCCTCCAGGTCCGAAAGTGACAGGGTCTCCACCTCGACCTGACCCAGGTAGTAGTAGCGCCCGGCCTCGGCGGGGCTCAGGGGCATCGAGAATCGCTCACGGAGCGCGAGGCGCACGTCGGCGAGCGAATCCGCGATCATCTCGGTCACGGCGGAAGCGCCGGTGGACACCCGGTAACGAGCCTCCAAGGGGTCGTACACCACGCTCGCTCGCCACTCCGCCCTGCCCTTCTCGCTGTCGAAGAAGCCGTCCTTCCAGAGCTCGGCAACGATGCGGATACGCAGCGGGAGCCCCGAGTGCAGAGCTCGGGTCAACCCGGGCTCGTCGAAGAGATCCCCGATACGGATCTGCAACTCGCCGGACTCCGGTGCGGCGGACAACAGAAGCGGCGCCTCGCCCTGCCCGTGCAGAGCCGCGGGAGCGAGCAACGCAAGGCAGGGCCACAGCACCGCGATGGGGCGGGTCCTTCTCCGCGTGGGCGCCCTGTGCAGGCTCACGGGTTCCGACGCGCTCTCAGAAGCGATGATCGATGCGGAGGAAGAAATTCACACCACGGTTGTCCCCGTTCAGCGGCTTCGCCCAGTAGAGGCCGAGGTCGCCGAAGTTCAGCCCGAGCCCCACATCCATGAACGTGCCCGTGTCGGACCGGGGGGAGCCCGGCTCGGAATCGGCCAGGGACCAGCCGCGCCCGGCGTCGAAGAACACCAGCCAGCGTGGGGTCAGGTCGATGACCGGGTACCAGTCCCAGCTGCTGTCCCACTCGTCGTCGGGTCCCAAGCCGAGGTCGAAGGCCAGGTCACCCCGGTACTCCGCCTGGAACAGGGCGATGCGGTCGCAACCGTAGGCGGCATAGGTCGGCACCCGCGTGGGTGGGTCGTCGGCGCCCCGGAATACGGAAAAGCCGCTCGAGCGCGCGCCGCAGTCGATCGAGAGAGGACGGTACCCCGGGAGGGATCCCTCACCCCCCAGGGCGTGCTGGAATTGCGGGGGCAGCGGCTCACCGTCCAACGAGCCGCCGAGGATGCCCCGCAGGTGCAGATCGGACCCGGGACCCAGGCGGGTGTGTCGGCGGAGGTCCACGAAGCCGCTCCGGAACCCGTTGCCGAGCTCCACCGCATCCGCTTCGACGGTCGCCGGCTCCCCCACCGGCGCGCTGTAGCCTGGCAGTGTCAGGTTTCCGCCCACACCGAGTCGCGATCGCATCTCCAGGTACCAACCGTCCGAGGGATCGTCGCGATCGTTGCGCCCGTCCAGCACGAGCTCGGTCGTGACGCTACGCAGGCGCCCCTCTCCGACGAGCGGCTGAGCCCTCCAGGGCTGCTCATTGCGCTTGAGCGTCCAGGGACTGCCCACGGGTGCGAAGCTGTGTTCCTCGTCCTCGTAGGCGAGGCCGACCCTCACGCCGCCCTCCGGGTCGTCCCAGCGCACGAAGGCGGTGAAGCCTCGGCGGTCGTAGTAGTCCCGGTAGTCCCGGTGGAAGAGGAACGATGCGAGCGAGGCCTCGATGTCCCGGAGGCCCCAACGCTCCACGGGCTCCACGAGGGAATGGGCGGTCGCTCCGACGGAGAGGCGCCCATCGCCGAGGTACTGCTCGGCGCGGATGAAGTAGCCGGTCGCGTCCTCGCTGACCCGCAGCCCCGACTCGGAACGCCAGACGGCCAGGGCGTCGGCTCGGAACTGGTTCGGACCCTCACCTCGGAAGATCGGGCCGAGCATCACCGGAAGGCCTTCGACCCGGTTGTAGTTGCCCTCGCTTCTCAGAGTCAGTTGGACGCCCCGGCCTCCACCTCGCCGTCGACTCCAGCCGCGCTCGTCCACCTCGATGTCGTCCCCACGCCGGCGATAGGTGAGCGGCTCGCCGAACACGACGAGCTGTCCGTCGATGGTCCCCGTGTCGGTTCGCGCGCGTCCTCCCACCACGAGGACATCGCCCGTGACCCGTCCCGTTACCGTCAGGGTGAGGTCACCGTTCACGACCATCAGATCGCCCTCCAGGACGCCCGCCACCCGGAACGAGCCCCCCAGCACCGCCACGTTGCCCACGATGCGGCTTCCGCTCGGCACCTCCCCGCGACCATTGAATCGGAGGGTGCCCGGGTCGTTGAAGTATGCGACGATCTCGTCCGCGACGTCTCGCGGGAGATCCGCCTCTTCGATCCGGCGCTCCTGTGCCCCCAGGGGCACCGCGGCGAGGCCCGCCGCCAGCATCAGCCAACCCGTCGTCAACCGCATGATCGTGCTCCCTCCGTTGGAGTCGCGAATCCTGGATGGTCGCGGAGGGGGCAGGGAACGTACCATGGGAAGCATCGCTAGTTATCTCCCAGTCGTACTTTCACTTACGCTTTCACGACGGCCGGGCGGGACAAGCGTACGAGCGTCCATTCGTACGTTTGGCCGTTGCGTTTGGACACGTGCGCAGATCCTGGACCCCGGGGGCTCATTCGCGAATCCCCAGTCTCTTCATGCGCCGGTAGAGGTTGGCGCGGTCCGTCTGGAGCCTGCGGCCGGCTTCCGCGACGTTACCACCCGCCGAATGGAGGGCCCCGGCGATCAGCTCGCGCTCGTAGTCGTCGAGCCGCTTCCTCAGGTCACGGGCATCGTCGTCCGCGTACACGGGGGTGGCATCGGGTGGAGCGGGTCGGCGCGGCAGGACCGAGGCCACGTCTCCCGGCTGTACCTCCGGCCCGGGCATCAGGATCGCCAGGCGCTCCACGATGTTCATCAGCTCACGCACGTTGCCGGGCCAGACGTATCGCTGGAGGACATCCATGGCCTCCCTGGAGAACCGGGGCGGTCGAAGCCCCTGTCGCCGGCGCAGACGCCGGGCAGCGTGGTCGACGAGCAGGGGGACGTCCTCGAGCCGCTCCCGGAGCGGGGGCATGCGGATCGGCACCACGTCGAGTCGGAAGAGCAGATCCTCCCTGAATCGACCCGCGTGCACCTCGTCGCGTAGGTCTCGGTTGGTCGCGGCGATCACGCGCACGTCCACCGGGATCGTGCCGCTTCCGCCCACACGCTCGACCTCGCCCGACTCGAGCGCCCGAAGCAGCTTCGCCTGGGCCTCCGAGCCCAGGTCCGCCACCTCGTCGAGGAAGAGTGTGCCCCCGTCGGCCAACTCGAATCGCCCACGTCTCCGCTCGGTCGCTCCGGTGAAGGCGCCCTTCTCGTGGCCGAACATCTCGCTTTCGACCAGGTCTTTGGGGATCGCCGCCGAGTTCACCCGGATGAACGGCGCGGCCTTCCTGGCCGAGAGGCCGTGAATGGCTGCGGCCACCAACTCCTTGCCCGTGCCGCTCTCACCGGTGATGAGCACGCGCGCGTCGCTGGGCGCGACCCGCCGGACCATCTCCCGGACACGGTTCATCGCGGCGGTCGCGCCGACCAGGTCGCCCTCGGGCCCGATCTCCTCGGTGAGCGTCCGGGTGAGGTCCCTGGCACGGCTGACCTCCAGAGCGCCCCGGAGGGTGACCAGGACCGTCTCGGGAGTGAGCGGCTTCTCGATGAAGTGGAAGGCGCCGCGTCGTGTGGCCTCCACGGCGTCCGAGAGGGTCGCCCGGCCGCTCATCATGACCACGGGCACTCCCGGGATCAGGTCATCGAGCGCCGGAAGCGCATCCAGGCCGCTCATTCCGGGAAGCATTAGATCGAGGAGCACGACCTCCGGCGGTGCCCTGCCCGCCTCCAGGATCCCCTCTTCGGCCGAGCCGGCCTCGCGCACCGAGTAGCCCTCCGCCTCCAGCAGGGCCCGCAGCATCCTGCGGATGTTGCCTTCGTCGTCGATGATCAGGACGTTCATGCCCGCTCCCCCCGAAGCCTGCCCCGCGCGAACGTGACGGTGTGTCGAAATGGCGCGCCTGGGAAGGGCCTACGCAAGAGAGCCGGCAGCGGTGTCGGACTCCGAAGGAACGTGGGCCGGAAGCCTGAACTCGAAGACCGCACCTCCGCGGCTCCGGTTCCGTGCCGACACGCTGCCGTCGTGGTGGAGGATCGTCTGGCGCACGATCGCGAGGCCGAGGCCGGTCCCGTGGTGCTTGGTCGTCACGTCGGGATTCCAGATGGTTTCGAGGAGTTCCTCCGGGATTCCAGGCCCCTCGTCCTCGACGCGGACCACGACCTCGTGTCCCGATCGCGACACGTGCACGTCCACCGACCCCCCCGACTCCCCCTGGGCCTCGACCGCGTTCACGACGAGGTTGCGCAGCGCGCGCTCCAGGGCGTCGTAGTGGGCCATCACCGACGCCTCGCCGTCGGCGTGGACCGTGCACGGGACCGACTCGGACGCGTGCTGCCGCGCCAGCGACGTAGCCAGCTCGGCCACGTCGACCTGGGAGCGTGGTCCTTCGGGCATCCTTCCATATCGAGAGAAGGTCCGCGCCATTTCGTCGAGACGGCTGATCTCCTCACGGAGGATCTTCACGGCCTCGGCCTCGCCACCCCGGCTCTCCCGTGCGAGCGTAGCCGCCGCCATCCCCATCGCGGTGAGCGGGTTCTTGATCTCGTGAGCCACGCGACGCGCGAGCTCGGTCCACGAACGCATGCGCGCGTTCTCGACCGCGCGTCGCCGCCCCTCCTCGATCTGATCTGCCATGACGCGGAGCGCGTCACGCAGCTTGGCCAGCTCCTCCACCGTATCCCTGCCGCGATCCGGAGGCAGTGGCTCCTCCCTCGCGATGCGCTCGGTCCATTCGGCGAGCTCGGCAACGGGCTCACCGAACCCGCGTGACAGCCGTCGCGCCGAGAGGAGCGCCAGTGCAGCGACCAGGACCCCCACGGCGATCGCGGCCAGCGGAAGCGCGCGCACGACGCGTTCCGCCACGAACGCGTACAGTCGCGACAGCCGCACCGAGCCGGACAGGGCGTCGCGATGGCGCTCGGCGGCGCGCCGGATCTCGGGATCGTCGCGCCCGACGTCCTGGATCGCGTCGAGCAGCTCGATACCGGTCTCCGCCACCGCGTCCCAGGCACCGAGCGTGCCCGAGCGCGTCCCGATCGCCCGAAGCGTCAGGACTCCCCCGGCAACGGCGATCGCCGCGGGAATCAGGACCACGGCGAGGATCGCGAGGAAGATGCGCCCCTGAAAGGTGCGGACGCGTGGGAGGAACATTGCGCGGAGATCCGGTCGTCGACGGATTTCGGGGCCGCTGGAAGGTACCCGGAGGTCGAACGCGGGGGCAACGCCCGCCTCAGGCGCTCACCGGACGGACGCATGACGGGCAGAAGCGCCACCCGCGCTCCAACGGTTCTCCGCAGACGCAGGGGCGCTTTCGAGCGCGCCCACAGTGGGGGCAGGCGTTGGCCCCCACGGGCACGTTCCCCTGGCAGCTCCTGCAGGAGACGGATGCGCCCGGATCGGCGTGGAGGACCCGAGCGATCTCGTGGGGTGTGGTCAGCCCCTCCGCGACCGCGCGCCGGGCGTCCTCGGAGAGTCGCCCCATTCCGGCTTCCCGCACGAGCGCTCGAATGCGCGAGGCGCCTCCGCCCTGGGCGATCGCGTCGCGCATCGCATCGGTGACGGTGAGGACCTGGAAGACCCCCGTGCGGCCGCGGTATCCGTCAACACACCCCTCACAGCCGGCTCCCCGGCACTTGCGGCAGACGCGCCGCACCAGCCGCTGCGCGACCACGCCGGTGAGCCCTCCGGCGACCAGGAAGGGTGGAACGCCCATGTCGAGGAGGCGCGTCACCGCCCCCGGCGCGTCGGTGGTATGGATCGAAGACAGGACCAGGTGGCCGGTCACGGCCGCCGCCATCGCGATCTCCGCCGTCTCGCGGTCTCGGATCTCACCGACCATCACCACGTCCGGATCCTGACGCAGGACTGCGCGAAGCGCCTCGGCGAAGCCGAGCCCGGCACGAGCGTCCACCTGGACCTGGTTCGCCCCCATGAGGCGATATTCCACGGGATCCTCGAGGGTGACGACATTGCGCGTGTCCCGGTCGATCTCGGAGAGCGCGGCGAAAAGGCTGGTGCTCTTGCCGCTGCCCGTGGGGCCCGCCGCCAGGATCACCCCCTCGTGCGAAGCCATCAGTCGGCGAATCGCCTGAAGGTCCGAGGAGGCCATCCCCAGCGCCTCGAGGCTCTTGGGCGCCGCGTCGTGGTCCAGAAGCCGCACGACGGCCTTCTCGCCCCCGTTCACCGGAAGGGTCGACACGCGCAGGGTAAGCGAGCGCTGACCGTGTCGCAGGGGAATTCGGCCGTCCTGGGGTCGTCGGCGCACCGAGATATCCATCCCGGCCATCACCTTGATCCGGGAAAGAAGCGCGCGGCGGGCTGCCGCGGGGATGTCGACCGCCTGCCGCAGGACGCCGTCGATACGGTAGCGTACACGCACATCCTGGCCGGTCTCCTCCACGTGGACATCGCTGGCCCCGAGCTCCACGGCGTCGTGGATCAGACCGTCCACCAAACGCACTACGGGGGCGGCACGCGTCGCGCGCTCCAGCTCTTCGGCAGGCGTGGGCGCCGGCGCGCGCAGCTCGGCCGGGAGGGACGCGACGAGCTCCTCGATAGCGCCGCCGTACACACGGTCGAGTGCGTCGGCTACGGCGCCGGGCTCGGCGACCCGGACCTCCACGCGGCGCCCGGTCTGGAACTGGAGGTCGTCGACGGCGGGAAGATCCAGTGGGTCGGCCATGGCCACCGTGACGGTGCGTTGCGTCGCGGTCAGGGGCACCAGCATCCTGCCGCGGGCGAGCCGCTCGGTGACGCAGCGCACGGCTTCGGGCTCGGGGTGCAGGGGAGCCGGCTCGAAGCGGAGCCCGGTCTGTGCTGCGAGGGCCTGCCATACCGCCGGGGCATCCGCCAGCCCGTGCCGCACGAGGACCTCCCCCACGCGGCCGCCCTCCCTCTGCTGCCGGTCCAGGGCCCCAGCGAGCTGCTCCTGAGTGAGGGCACCGGCCTCCAGCAGCAGTTGGCCCAGGATCTTGGGTCGGCTCTTCACGGAAGGAGGCTCGTCGAGGACGCGGGCCCCCCGAATGCCTAGGCGGGACTCTCCAGCACCTCGAGCCACCCGAGAACGGCGGGGACGACATCGGTGAGCGAGCGCATGGTGCGGGGAAGCGCGCTGGCCGCCGGTCCCGTCACCATCCCGAGGGCGGGATTGAGCGTATGCTGCGAGGTGACGTCCTCCAGGTTGCCGTGATCGCTGACGACGACCATGGATATGCCCGGATCCAGCGCGTCGACCAGGCCCCCGATGAAGCGGTCGACGCGCTCGAGCACGCGGACGGCTCCCTCCATCCCACCACGGTGGCCCGCCGTGTCCGTGGCGTAATAGGCATACAGCGTGAGCTCGACGCCGGATGCGACTCTCGCGAGGTTGGCCCCAGCCTCCCGCTCGGTGATCACCGGCAGCCAGTCGTGTCCCAGGTGCGTCCGCCAGCCGTCGTTGACGATCTCGCTCGCGACCGCACGGCCCTCCGCCAGCGCCTCCTCGTGCCGATCCAGGACGCCGGCGGCCTTCGCGGCCAGCGGAGGAGCCGAAACGCGCCGGCCGCCTCCGGGACCCGGCCACCCTTTGGGATACGCATTTGCGAAGGCCACCGAACGACCTGCCCGGGCGGCTCGCACCAGGAGGTTCCGTTCCTCGACGAGCGGTCTCAAACCCACGGGCGTCCACGGGCCGAAGTGGGACCCATGGATGCGAGCGGCGTTCTCTCCGGTCAGGAGGGCGGCTTGGCCTGTGCCGCTCTGCGGGATGCCGGCCACACCGAGGGTCGCGTCCAGGGGCACGGTGACCGCGTTGCCACCCCCGACGGAGGGCTCTTCGAGGGTGGGCGTGTGCCCGCCCAGGAGGCCGGTCAGAACCGGCAGCTCGGCCCTCAGGAACGGATTGCTCTCAGGGTCTGCCGGGCCGATCCCCACCCCGTCCAGGAACACGAGGAGGACGGGGGCGCTGCTCATCCGAGGGCCGAGGAGGGAGGGTTCCGGAAGCCGGGTCCCCCGGCCCCGGAGTGGTCAGATCACTCCGCGGGGCGGAGGTCGACCGTGACCTGGACCTGCACGTGCCCCATGTCCGCCCGCTCCCGCAGGGCGTCCCGGATGCGCGGCTCGATCTTCTGATAGGCCGACAGGACGCCCTTGTGCAGCTCCCTGCGCAGCACCTTGAGCGCGTTCACGTCGGCGCGGCTCGTCTTCGTCTCCCTCTTGGCCTCCGCGATCTCGTACGCGCGGATCTCGAACGGAGACATGGCCACGTCGTCGTGGCGCTCGTGGTCCAGGTACTGGATGGAGACGCTCACGTCACCGCGGGCGTGGTGGTGGTGGATGTCGCCGACCGACTGGAAGCGCGCCGCGAGGCGCCCCAGCTCGGCACG
The DNA here is from genome assembly GCA_003248075.1 of Gemmatimonadota bacterium. Lineage (GTDB taxonomy): Bacteria > Gemmatimonadota > Gemmatimonadetes > Longimicrobiales > Gaopeijiaceae > SZUA-318. The sequence goes on from QJYK01000054.1 coordinate 17,166, forward strand.
CTGCGCCGCCTTCACGTAGGCGCGCTCGACGGTGCGGAAGATGCGCTTGGCGCGCTCCGGGTTCGTTGCGTCCAGATCCGGCACCTGACTGTCCAGGTCACGACCCATCGCCTGTCGGTCGAGGTTGAAGCGGGCACTCTCCGCGTCGCGATTCCGCGCCCGGTCGATGTTGTCGAGGATTCGGTCTGGGTTGGTCCGATAGCTCATGCTGATTCCAGCGGGCGAAGGCTTCTCCAGTTTTCCAAGGGGGCTTCCCAACCGGAGCCCCTGAGCATATCAGCGTGGGCGGGGGTGGCCAAGTGTGGTCACCTTCCCACGCCCGGCAGGTCGTCCGGGGGCTCCGCGGTCCACCACCACAGCGGAGCCAGCTCCCTCCGCCGCGGCCAGACCTCGTTGAGGGTGTCGCCCTCGTACAGTCTACCGTTCTTCATGACGCGCGAGATGCGGTTCGTGTTGTGCAAGTCGCGCAGCGGGTCGGCGTCCAGCACCACCAGATCCGCCAGCTTGCCGGGCTCGACGCTGCCCAGGTCGCCGTCGAGGCCGAGGGCCTGCGCGCCGAATAGCGTCGCCACGCGGAGCGCATCGTGGTTGGAGAGGCCCCCGGAGGCGACCGACCATAGCTCCCACTGGTACCCGAGTCCCTGCAGCTGTCCGTGGCTGCCGACGCCCACCTTGCCTCCGGCGGCCACGAGGTCTGCGACGAAGCGTCCGTGGTCGTCGTGCACGTATTGCTCGCGGCGGAACCACTGCGGTCGGCGGAGCGTCATGCCGTCGATCTCGCTGTGGGGCGTGAAGCGTCGCAGCTTGGCGTCGTCGTGCACCTCCTCGGTCTCGAACCAGAGATTCTCGGTCCAGGGTCCGCCATACGCGACCAGCAACGTGGGGGTGTACGTGCGCCCGGAGGCTGCGAAGAGCCGAACCACGTCGTCGTAGAGCGGATAGATCGGGAGTGAGTGCTCGAGGCCGGGATATCCGTCGATCGTCTCGGTGAGGTCCTGCTTGACGTTGAGCGAGCCCTCCGTCGTCGGCATCAGCCGCAGCTCGCGTGCGGCCTCGATGATCCACTGGCGCTGCTGACGGTTCCCGGCGACGTACATCTTGATCGTCTTGGTGTCGAAATAGTCGCTGTAGCGCCGCAGCACCTTACGCGCGTGCCCGAGGCTCTCGATGCCCTCCTGCCAGAAGACCCCTGGCCCGGTCGAGTAGATGCGGGGGCCCAGGATCTCGCCGGCCTCCACCATGTCCCCATAGGTGAGAACGTCGGTCGTAGACGTCTGCGGGTCGCGGGTCGTGGTCACGCCATAAGCCAGGTTCGCCAGGTAGATCCACGGCTGCTTCTTGTGCACGCCCCAAGCCGGCCACATGTGCGCATGCGTATCCACGAACCCGGGAACGATGGTCTTGCCGGAGACGTCGACGACCTCGGCGCCTTCGGGCACCGCCACCGAGCCGGACGCCCCGACCGCGGAGATTCGGTTGTCGCGGACCACGACGTCCGCGTTCTCGATGACCTCGTCTCCGCGCATGGTGATGACCCGCGCGCCACGCAGCACCAGTGCACCGCGCGGGATGTCGCGGGGAACCGAAACGCGCATGCGCACCTCGGACGCGCGATAGCCGGCCTCGTCGTCCTCTCCGCTTCGGCGGGTGCCGGCGCTGTCGGCGGGTGCCGCATCCACGGAGTCCGCGTATGCCTGCGCCGCGTCCAGGTCGTAGGTGAACCACGCGTTGCCCAGCGCGAAGTGCACGCTGCGGCCGTCGGCGCTCCACGACGGGAACTCGCCGCCCATGTCCGTGACCTCGCGTGCCGGGAACTGGGCGTTGTCCGGATTCGCGACCGAGATGGTCGGCGTATCCCCGCCGACGAGCGGGACGGTGACGACGAAGAGGTCGTGCTCGATCTGCGCCAGGGCACGATCACCGGTCGGGGCCATGAGGATCGTCGAAGCGTTGAGGGCCTGCGGGAAGCCCGCCGGCGTCTCTCCGGTGACCTTGACGTGATGCTTGACGTCGGTTCCGTCCCAGCGGACCGAGGCGAGCCCGTCGCTCCCGTCGTGCCAGTAGATGCGGTTCGGATCGGACGTGAAGTGCGGCCGGGGGTCCCCCCGCACGGGCATGATCGAGGTGGCTTCCCCGCCGGCCGCTGGGATCCACACCATCTCGTCCGCGACCGAGGTGCCGCGGGGGCTGGTGTTGTCCCTGAACGCCTCCGCGGTGCCGCGCAGCGTGACGATGCGATCACCCGCAGGGGACCACGCGGGCGTGACGTACACCGCCGCACGTGCGGAAAGGCGCTGGGGCGTGGCGTTTCCGGTGGAGCGAATCCTGTACAGATGTCCCTCGTCGCCCTCCCAGGTCACGTAGGCGATCCACGTGCCGTCCGGGGACCACGTCGGGAAATGCTCGGACTCGTTCCGGTCGGTGAGGCGGCGCACGCCGGTACCGTCGCCGTTCGCCACGTAGAGGCGGTCCAGCGCCGTGAATGCCACACGTCGGCCGTCGGGTGACGGGACCGGGTCGCGGATTTGGCGGACCGTGAACTCCTGATCGTCCGAGACGGGGTAGTCGAAGTCGACGCGGGGGCCGATCGTGAGGTCGAAGCGGACCCGGAAGGGGATCTCGACAGCTGGGCCACCGGCCACGGGGACCCGCCAGATCTTTCCGTCCCAGCTCGCCAGCAGGCTCTCGGAGTCCGGAGTGAAGCTCATGCCCGGGAGCACGTCTCGCGAACCCCTCGACTCCTGGTCGTCGTGTTGGATCGGATACGCCAGCCATCGTTCCGCGCCCGTGGTCAGGTCACGGATCACCAGACCCGTCGACGCCTCGTGCCGCGTCCCGTACACGAGCCACCTCCCGTTCGGGGACAGCGTCGGGCGGATGCCCGAGCCGTAGCGACTGGTACGCGTGTAGCTCTCGCCCGACTCCCGGTCGTAGGCGGCCAGCTGGTACTGCGGGAACTGTGCGTTGTACTGCCAATCGCTGTTACGCCGAGCGTACCAGATCCAGCGGCCGTCGGCCCCGAAGGCGGCGCCGATCGTCTTCAGGTTGTCCGGCTCCTTGATGAGCTGGACACCCCCACCACCCTCGCGGTGGTACAGCCACAGCTTCGGCAGGCCGGATCGGAAGCCGCCCTTCGAGACGACGAGATAGTCCCCGTCGGGCGTCCATTCGGGCGACTCGATCCGGTTCGCCTTGCCCGTAGTCACCTGGACCGTGTCCGAGCCGTCCACCGTCATCAGGTAGAGGTTCTCACCACCGTCGCGATCCGATTGGAAGGCGATCCAACGACCGTCCGGGGAATAGCGGGGCTGCGCATCGAACCCCATCCCCGACGTGATCTGCGTCGCATCGCCACCGGCGATGGGCAGCGTGAAAAGGTCGCCCAGGTAGTCGAACACGATCGTCGAGCCGTCCGGGCTCACGTCCAGGCTGATCCAGGAGCCCTCCGTCAGGTCGATCGGGACCGTGCGGTTCTCGTCCCAACCCTCCAGGGGAAGCGGCTGAGCGCTCCGGTCCTTCGCGACCGTCGTGTCCTGCTGTTGCGTAAGCACGCGCGCGGTAGCGCCTTCGGGGATGATCAGGGCCAGGAGGAACGGTGCGGCTGCCCGCAGCTTCGTCGTCGTCATCTCGTCCCTCGCGAACGGGGGGATCGGGCCGTATGCTCCGGCTCGGCCGGGACACGCAATATCCGGTGCGTGCGTGCCGGAGGCAAAGCGAGATCGAGAGCGCGGGGATCGAGGTCCCGCGCGCTCCAACCGCGGAGAGCGTTACGATGGGAAGCACGCCCGACGAAGCGACTCCGGAGTCGACGGCAACGACCTCGGCACCGTCGTTTCCGACGCGAGTCGGTTGGACCTTATTCGCGCCAGGGCGCCTCGGTGAGGCGCTGGCGAGCCACCCGGTGTGGGCGATGGCGCTGGTTGCAGGCGCGGTGCTGGTGTTCCTCCAGACCTACCTCATCCCCGGGGAGGTCTGGGACGCCTTCATGAGGGCACAGGCGCTACAGGCGGGGCGGCAGCTTCCGGAGGGCTTCTCGATGGGCGGGGTGACCCGGGCCTTCACCCTCGGGATCGGAACGCTCTTCTTCGCCGCGCTCCAGTTCGTCTTCGCGGGTCTGGTCACCTTCGCGTTCGCGTTCGTGTTCGGGGACGAAGGGAGCTACAAGCAATACCTGTCCGTCACCACCCACGCCTGGCTGATCCCGGCGCTGGTCGGCCTCTGCCTGGTGCCGCTGCGCATCAGCCAGGAGAACCCGCAGTTCTCGCTCAACATGTCGAGCTTCTTCTTCTTCCTGCCCGAAGGCTATCCGCTGCGCGTCCTCACCATGCTCGACCTTTCCCAGCTCTGGGCATGGGTCGTGGTCGCCCAGGGCGCGCACGCAATCGATCGTCGGCGTTCCGTGGGAAGCGCGGTGGCGGCATTGCTCGTCATGAGTCTGGTTCTCGCGATGCTCTTCGCGCTCTTGCCGGGGGCGGGAGGTGGAAGGTGATGCGGGTCATGCGGGCCGTGCGCGCGTGAGCGCCCGCAAGGACGCGATCTCCTTCGACGAATTCCTCCGCCTGGAGATCCTTGTCGGCACCGTCTTGTCCGCGGAGCCGTTTCCGGAAGCGAGGAAGCCGGCATTCAAGCTGGAGCTCGATTTCGGGGAGCCGGTCGGGGTGCTGCGGTCGTCGGCGCAGCTCACACGCCGCTACACCGCCGAAGGCCTCGTGGGAACGCGCGTCCTGGCGGTCGTGAACTTCCCGAAGAAGCGGATCGCGGGGTTCGCCAGCGAGTGCCTCGTGCTCGGGGTCGTGAACCCCGACGACCCGGCGGACATCGTGCTCGTTCGGCCGGATCACGCCGAGAGCGTCGGGTGGGAGCTCGGATGAAGGAGCGCCATCGCGTGGTGATCGCCGCCGTGGCCATCGCGGCGGCGCTCTTCCACCTGTTCTCGGCGGGGGTGTCCCCCTTCACGGCGCTCGTGCAGCGGCCCGTCCACCTCGCGTTCATGGCCGTGCTCGGCTTCCTGGGCGTACGCTCGGCCAGGGCCGCCGACGACGCGGGGCCGGAGTACGTGGCTCCCACTGCTCGAGGGGGGACGACCGAGCCCGACGCCGCGCCGGAGCAGCCGGACCGCGCGGAGCGGGGCCCCGGTCCGCTGGCGTGGATCCTGGCGAGCGTGTCCGTGGCGGTCTGTCTGTACCTCGCGGCACAGAACCAGGAGCTCGTGCGACGGTCCGGCTCCCCGACGAGCGTGGATCTGATTGCCGGCGCCCTCGCCGTGGCCGTTGTTCTCGAGCTGGCGCGGAGGGCGACCGGGTGGGGGCTCGTCGCCGTCTGCGGGCTCGCGCTCGCATACGCGATGGCCGGGCCGTATCTCCCCGGAGTGCTGGCCCATCGTGGGTATGGCCCCGAGCGCCTCATCGAGCACCTCTACCTGTCCACAGAGGGTATCTGGGGCGTGCCCCTGGGTGTGTCGGCCGACTTCGTCTACCTGTTCGTGCTCTTCGGCGCCGTGCTGGAGGCGGCCGGGGGCGGGGCGCTCCTCATCGCGCTGGCGGATCGGGTCGCAGGAGGCACCCGGGGGGGGCCCGCCAAGACCGCCGCTGTCGCAAGCGCGTTCATGGGCTCGCTGTCGGGTAGCGCGGTCGCGAACGTCGTCACCACCGGGACCTTCACGATCCCACTCATGAAGCGCGCGGGCTTCCGGCCGTTCTTCGCCGGGGCCATCGAGGCCGCCGCCAGCACCGGGGGCCAGCTCATGCCTCCCATCATGGGCGCCGGGGCCTTCATCCTCGCCACTTGGACCAACATTCCCTATGTGAGGGTGGCGACCGCGGCCGTCATTCCCGCCCTTCTGTACTACGCCGCGCTGTTGGCGGCCATCCACTTCCGCGCTGGGAGGATGGGGATCGAGCCGGGGAAGCACGCCAGCAAGGAGCCGGTGGCGCGCCGGCTGCATCTGCTCCTGCCGGTTCTGTTGATCGTCGCGTTCCTGGCCGCTGGCCGTTCTCCGATGCGGGCAGCCTTCTGGGGGGTGATCTCCGCGTTCGGCCTCGCGCTCGCGGCCCGTGCCACACGGCCGTCCCTTGCCGAGGTGCGTGGAATGCTCGAGGCCGCGGGACGGGGCGCCGTACAGGTCGCCGCGGCATGCGCCGCTGCAGGGATCGTCGTCGGGGTCGCGTCGCTGACCGGCATCGGTCTGCGCATGAGCGAGCTCATCGTCACCCTTTCCCACGGCAACCTGCTCGCGGCTCTCGTGCTTACCGCAATGGGATCGATCGTGCTGGGCATGGGCCTCCCAACGACTGCTGCGTACGTCGTGCTCGCCGCACTGGGTGCCCCCGCGCTGGTGGACCTCGGCGTGCCGCTCCTGGGCGCCCACCTCTTCATCTTCTATTTCGGCTGCATCTCCAACGTGACGCCACCTGTCTCCCTGGCTGCGTTCGCAGCGGCGGGCATCGCCGGTGCGCCGCCCGTCCGTACCGCCATGGCCGCGGCCGTGCTCGCCGCAGCTGGATTCCTGGTGCCCTTCATGTTCATATACGGGCCCCCGCTCCTCCTCGAAGGGCCGGTGACCGAGATCGCGCTGGTCACGATCACGGCGCTCGCCGGGGTGACCGGTCTAGCGGCGGCGGCGATGGGCTTCGCCCGAAGGCCCCTGGGCGGCTGGGAACGGTTCGTGCTGGGCGCAGGCGCTTTGTGCCTCGTCTTCCCCGGGCTGATCACGGACGGTGTCGGGATCCTGGCCCTGGGACTCGTCTTCGCCAGGGACCGCTAATCGAACGAGCCACGGCCCGGGTGGGCCGGGGCGACGGGAGCGCGATATGCCGAAGGTCGCGGGAGTGCGAGTGATCGTGGCGTCGACCCTGTGGACGACGGTCCTCGCGTGTGGGGGCAACGAGGGTGGGCCCCGCCGCTTCCTGTCCATCGGGACAGGTGGAACGGGTGGGGTCTACTACCCTCTCGGCGGTGCCCTGGCGAGCCGCCTTTCCATCGCCGACTCGAGCCGCCAGTACACCGCGGAGGTCACGGGCGGCTCCGTCGAGAACGTGAATCGAATCGCGGCGGGACAGATCGACCTCGGTTTCGTCCTGTCGGTGACCGCGTTCGAGGCATTCAACGGGGGCGCGGACTTCGGCATCCCGCAGTCGCACCTGCGTGTGGTTGCTCCGCTATATGCGAACCTCACCCACGTACTCGTGTCCGCGGGCTCACAGGTGCGCTCGGTGGCGGACCTCGCGGGAAGGCGGGTGTCGGTCGGCTCCGCCGGCAGCGGCACGGAGCAGGTCTCGCGTCAGACCCTCGAGGTCTACGGGCTGTCCTACGACGACATCGATCCGCGGTACCTGTCCTTCACCGAGTCCTCCGCAGCGCTCCGCGACGGGGCCATCGACGCGGCCATCTTTTCGGTGGGCATCCCGGCCGCCGCGGTGCTCGAGGTCACGACGACCGCGGCCGTCCGCCTGTTGCCCATCGGCGGCGAGGCCATGGACGAGCTGCGCCGACGCTATCCGTACTACTCGGCCGGGGAGATCCCGGCCGACGCCTACCCGGGGATGAGCGGCTCGGTCCCCACGGCCGCGATGATGAACTGGATCGTGGCCACGGAGGATCTCGAGGACGAAGTGGTCGTGGCGCTCCTGAACATTCTTGGCCCAGACCGTGTCTCCTTGGAGCAGGTGCACGAGATGGCCCGTCAGATCGACCTCGCTCGGCTGTCCGATGCGCCGATCCCGCTGCACCCCGCGACCGAGGCCTATCTCCGCCGGAGCCAGTGAGCCGGATCCCATGAGTCGCCCCTCGTTCCTCCGTCCGTTCGTGTCCATGGTGGCCACGTTGGTCATGACCGCGGGACTCGCGCTGTGGGCGCCACCGTTGGCGGGGCAGCAGAGCGACTCGGACGTGACGGCCGGCCGGCGAGGGGAACGGGCCGCCCCCACCCACACGGCCCAGCCGAGGGTCGGCGACATCATCCTGGACGGCGTGCTGGACGATCCCGCCTGGGCGGGTGCTCCCGCCATGTCGGGCTTCGTTCAGCAGCAGCCGGTGGAGGGCGAGCCGGCGAAGCACGACACCGAGGTGCGTGTCCTGTTCGACGAGGATGCCGTGTGGGTGGCACTGCGGATGCACGACACCGAACCCGACCGGATCGCACGCCAGCTCTACAGGCGAGACGACCGGGGTCAAGCGGACTACGTGGAGATCGGCTTCGACCCGAACCTGGATCGCCGCACGGCCTACGTCTTCGCCGTCAGTGCCTCGAACGTCCAAGCCGACAAGTACCTCTACGACGACGAGCGCGAAGACCAGGCGTGGGACGCAGTGTGGGCGTCGGCGGTCTCGGTGGACGACGGAGGTTGGTCGGCCGAGCTGCGCATCCCGCTCTCGCAGATCCGGTACGAGGCTTCAGAAGGCATCCAACGGTGGGGCTTCGATGTCCACCGTTCCCGGGTCGCGACGAAGGAAGAGACGTTTCTCGCCCTGATCTCCCGGCTTCGTCAGGGGAAGGTCAGCCAATTCGCGGTTCTCGAGGGGATTCGAGCCCCCCGCGCCTCCAGGAGAATCGAAGCGCTCCCGTACGTCGTGAGCAGCGTGCACAACGGCCCGGCGGAGGCGGGGGACCCGTTCTTCGACGGCACCTCGGCGTCGTCGCGGGTGGGCGTCGACCTGAGCTACGGGGTCGGTGCGGCCTTCACGCTGGATGCGACCATCAACCCCGACTTCGGCCAGGTCGAAGCCGATCCGGCGGTGATCAACCTCTCCGCGTTCGAGACGTTCTTCCAGGAGCGCCGCCCGTTCTTCGTGGAGGATGCGCGCGTCTTCGACTTCAACCTGTCGGGGGGACGCAACCAGCTGTTCTACAGCCGCCGTGTGGGAAGACCGCCGCACGGCGGTGCCCCCGATGGTGCGCTCTTCTCCGACGCGCCCGACAACGCGACGATCCTGGGGGCGGCCAAGCTCGCCGGCCGCACGTCGTCCGGGCTGTCCATAGGCGTGTTGGCTGCGGTGACGGGGTCTGAGCACGGCAGGGCCGTCTTCGACGACGGTGGCGAGATCGGCACGTTCCTGGTCGAGCCCCGCACGGAGTACGGGGTCGTGTCGCTCCAACAGGACTTCAGGGACGGTGCGACCACCGTGGGGGGGATCGTCACCGCGTTGCGGCGGGACCTGCCCGGCGACGGCACGTTCGACGACCTTGCCTCGAAGGCGTTCAACGGCGGCGTGCGCTTCGAGCACCAGTGGAACGATCGGGAATGGGCCCTGTGGGGCTTCCTGGCGGGCAGCCACGTGCGCGGCTCGCAGTCGGCGATCGCAGACATCCAGGAGGCGAGCAACCACTACTTCCAGCGGCCGGACGCAACGCGCTTCCGCCTCGACCCCACCAGAACGGCGATCTCCGGTGTCGAGTGGCGCGTGCAGTTCGAGCGCCGTAGCGGCCTGCATTGGACGGGCTCGGTCTGGCTGGCCGAGGTGACGAAGGGGTTCGAGATCAACGATCTCGGCTTCTCGCCGAGCGCCGAGCGCCTGGACGGGGGCTTCCGTTTCGGCTACCGGGAGATCAATCCGGGGTCGGTGTTCCGCAACTACAACGTCTCCTTCACCAACTTCCACAACGTCAGCCACGAGGCGCTCGACGAGCCCGGCTCATGGGATTCGTGGCGAAGTGCGTACTTGCGGGGGTCTTTCAGCCTGAACGCCGAGGGTCAGCTCCTGAACTATTGGAACGGGCACCTCACCCTCTCGTACAATCCCGACGGTTGGAGCCGCTCCGGCACCCGCGGTGGACCGATCATGAAGGATCCCGGGTCGGCAGGCCTGAACGGCCGCTTCAACACCGACCGTCGCCAGCGGGTGAGCCTGGGCGGTGGCGTCGAGTGGCGGGCGCAAAACGACGGTGCCGGCGGCCAGCTCCAGCTCAGCGGGGACGTGCGCGTCCGCCCTTCCTCGAGGCTGGAGATCACGGTCCAGCCCCGCGTGGAGTGGCAGGACGTAGGGGATCAGTACGTGACTTCCAGCGACGCGCTACCCTACGATCCCACCTTTGGCAGGCGTTACCTGTTCGCGGACCTGGAACGCACGACGGTGTCCATGGAGACGCGGCTGGACTGGACGTTCTCTCCCACGCTCACGCTCCAGCTCTTCGCGCAGCCGTTGCTGTCCTCGGGTGACTTCGTGGCCTACAAGCAGCTCGCGCGTGCCCGAAGCTTCGAGTTCCGGGCCTTCCAGCCGGGTACCGTTGCGCAGGGACCCGACGGCGTCGGGTGCGGCGGCGGCGACATCTGCCGGCTCGGCGACGACCAACATGTGGACTTCGACCAGGACGGTGTGGCCGACTTTTCGTTTTCTGAGCGCGACTTCAACGTTCGCTCGCTCGTCGGCAACGCGGTGCTGCGCTGGGAGTACCGGCCAGGCTCCACGGTATTCGTGGTCTGGCAACGCCGGCAGACGGCCCGTGTGCTGCTCGGGGACTTCGACCTGAGCCGGGACATCGGGGCACTGTGGGGCGCTCCGTCGGACGACCGACTCATCGTGAAGGTCAATTACTGGCTCGGGCTCTGACGCCCTGTCGCCGGATCGAGCCTGACACGCGGGGCTCGGGACGTCCACTTGCGACGGCGTTCCGGGATCAGCATCTAGGTCGGGTGCCATCAACGGAGGTGATCCGCATGTCCCGAACCGGCCTTCTCCTCGCCTTCCTCGTATTCGCTTCGAGCGCCGCGGCTCAAGACACGCCGCTTCGCCCGGGCGCGACCGCCTCCGGCTCGCTCTCGGCCGGCGACACCGTCACGTACGCGGTAGAGGCGGGAGCCGACTTCTTCGTCATGGGTTTCGTCGACCAGAGGACCGTCGACGTGGTGGTGCGCGTTCTCGATCCGAACGGCCGGCAGATCCGGAGGGTGGACGGACCCGATCGTGGTCCGGAGCGCTTCACGTTCGAGACCGACGAGGCCGGGCTGTATCGGATCCAGGTCCTCCCGTTCGAGGAGGGGGCGGGGGACTATGCCATCACCCTGGAGCGCCTGGAGCGGCTGGCGACCGATCCGGGGAAGCTGGTCGACCAGCTCATGTCCCCCTATGACAGGAAAGACTCGCCGGGCGCGGCGGTGGCCGTTTGGCGCAACGGGCGCACCCTCTTTTCGAAGGCGTACGGAATGGCCGACCTCGGCCAGGAGATCCCATTCGCGGTCGAAACGCGCACGAACATCGGCTCGACCTCGAAGCAGTTCACGGCCTTCGCGATCATGCTTCAGGCACAGCAGGGAAAGCTTTCGCTGGACGACGACATCCGGACGCACATCCCCGAGCTACCGGACTTTGGCGAGACCGTCACGATCCGGCACATCATCACACACACGTCCGGCCTGCGTGAGTTCCTGAATCTCCTTCTGATGACCGGGCGGCGCATGGACCATGGCGACTATATCGACCGCCACGAGCTCATCGAGGTGGTCAAGCGCCAGCCGGCCCTGCAGAACAGCCCAGGCGCCGAGTGGAACTACAACAACACGGCCTTCGGCCTGGCCGCGCTCATCGTCGAGCGAACCTCTGGGCAGACCTTCCCGGACTTCATGGCCGAGAACGTGTTCCGGCCGCTCGGAATGGCCCACACGATGGTGCGTCCCAGCCCGGAGCACATCGTGCCCCACGCGTCGCAGGGCTATGTGACCACCGGCGACGGCTACCTGGAGGCCAAAGACCTGGGAGGCGCGGTGGGTGCCGGCGGGATCTACACCACCATCGGGGACCTGGAGCGTTGGGTCGAGAACATGGACTCGCCGAGCCCGAAGGTCGGCACGCCCGAGATCTTCAGGGAGATGCAGACGCCGTACGTGCTCACCAGCGGCGACACGACCGGGTACGGCTACGGGCTCAGCATCGACGAGCAGCGAGGCCTCAAGCGGATCCAGCACGGGGGGGCCGACGTGGCGCATCGGTCGATGCTCGCCTACTACCCGGAGATCCACGCCGGAGTCACCGCTCAGAGCAACCATGGGGGCTTCAACAGCGGCGTGGCTTTCCGCATCGCCGAAGCGTTCTTCGAAGACGAGATGGAGCCGAAGAAGGCTCCGGCGGCGGAGGGCGCACCATTCGATCCGTCGTCCTACGAGCCGGAGGACTTCGACGCATTCGTCGGCCGATACGCCCTCGACGCCCAATCGAGCTTCGTTCTCACCTTCACGCGCGAGGACGACAAGCTCTACACGCAGGCCACCGGTCAGTCGCGCATCGAGATCGTGCCCACCTCGGACTCCACGTTCGCGCTCACGGTCGTCGATGCCTCGGTGACCTTCCACCGCAACGATGACGGCACGGTCGAAGGACTGACGCTGCATCAGGGTGGACAGGAGCCGCACGCGACGCGCCTCGCCGAAGACGACAGCGAGCCGTGGGAGCCGAGCGGAGCGGATCTGACGGCATTCGAGGGACGCTATTTCAGTGAGGAGATCGAAACCTTCTACACCCTCTCGGTAGACGAGGGCAAGCTTACCGTCCGCCAGCGGCGCATGGAGGAGATACGGGCGACCCCGGGTGAACAGGACACGTTCACCGGCTCAGGGTTGACCTTCGCGTTCGAGCGCGATCGGAATGGCCGTGTGATCGGCTTCTACCTCGCGAACGGGCGCACCCGGGACGTGCGCTTCGCGCGGATCCGCTGAGCGAGATGCCCTTGAACGTGCGTCGCGCCGCGTCTGCATCGATGGCGATCGCGCTCCTGGCGGCGACGCCGGGCGACCCATACCCCCGTCGCGTCGGCATCGACGTGGAGGCATACCGCTTCGAGCTGGAGCTGAGCGACGACTCGAACGAGATCCGGGGGCGGGCGACGGTCACCGTGCGGTTCACAGGCTCCGGAGTCGAAGAGCTGCCATTGGACCTGGTGGGCCACGGGTCCGACGGGCGGGGCATGGTGGTCCGCTCGGTGACCTCGGCCGGAGCGTCCCTTCCCTTCACGCACGAGGCGGGCGTCCTCACCGTCCATCTCCCCGCCCCGGGCGCCATCGGTGACCGCGCGTCGGTGACCATCGGATACGGCGGCATCCCCGCGGCGGGGCTTCGCATCGGGCCGAACAAGCACGGCGAGCGGACCTTCTTCAGCGACAACTGGCCGGATCGCGCACGCAACTGGCTGCCCACCGTGGACCATGTCGGCGACAAGGCAACGAGCGAGTTCGTGGTGACCGCGCCCGCACACTATCAGGTCGTGTCCAACGGGCTGTTGGTCGAGGAGACGGACCTGCCGGGCGGCGTGCGCCGAACCCATTGGCGTCAGTCGGTGCCGACGTCCCCGTGGCTCTACGTGTTGGGCGTGGCGCGCTTCGCGGTCCAGCGCGTCGACGACTTCCGTGGGCGGGCGATCCAGACCTGGGTCTACGCCCAGGATCGCGACGCGGGCTTCTACGACTTCGCGGTCCCCACGAAGCAGGTCCTCGAGTTCTACGACGAGCACGTGGGGCCCTTCGCCTACGAAAAGCTCGCCAACATCACCTCGCCGGCGAGCGGCGGCGGCATGGAGGCGGCAAGCGCCATCATGTACTCGGAAAGCGCGGTGACGGGCACGCGCAGCACGCGCTGGCGCAATGTGGTCATCCACGAGATCGCGCATCAGTGGTTCGGCAACGCGGTGACCGAGTCCGACTGGGACGACGTCTGGCTCAGCGAGGGCTTCGCCACCTATTTCACGCTGCTGTATCGGGAGCATGCCTACGGTCGGGACGACTTCGTCGCGGGGCTCGCCGAGGCCGCGGAGCGCATTTGGACGTGGTATGAGGAGCATCCGGACTACCGCATCGTTCACGACGATCTCGACGACATGGCCCGCGTGACCAGCATCGCGACGTACCAGAAGGGCGCCTGGGTGCTCCACATGCTGCGCAAGCGCGTCGGGGACGAAACGTTCTGGGCCGGCATCCGCGACTATTACGCGAGATACATGAACGCTACCGCGTCCACGGACGACTTCATGCACGCCATGGAGAACGCCGCGGGCGAGGATCTGGAGGGATTCTTCGACCAATGGCTGCGGCAGGGTGGGAACCCGGAGCTGAGGGGGACCTGGCGCTACGACCCCTCCGACGGGGCGGTCCACGTCGAGCTGGAGCAGATGCAGAGGGTCGGCAGGTTTCTCCTGCCTCTCGAGATCGGCGTCTACTTCGAGGATGGCCGGACCCCGACTGTGCTCGAGTCCGTGGACCTCGCCGGTGGCCTTCAGCGGTTCGTCATCCCCGTCACGGAGGAGCCCACTGAAGTCCGGCTCGACCCGAACCGCTGGGCGCTGTTCCGCGCCGACTTCGCCCGGTCCGGTTAGGGGCGGGCTCGCGCGGCCGTACGGAGTACTGCGGTCCCGAGCCCGAGGCACGCAGCTCCGGCGTGCAGCCCGTCGGTGCTCGGTATCCCGACGCGGCGCCCGCGGATCGCTATGTTTGAACGCCGTGTTCAGTCCCACCCCTCTCCGTCCCCGAGAGCATGGCGCCTACGCCATGCTCGTCTTCCCCGTCGCTTCGGGTCTGGCCCTCGGTGGGGTCTCGTGGCCCGGGATGGCATTCGCCGTCCTGGTGGGCAGCGGCTTCCTGGCGCACGAGTCCATCTCGGTCATGCAGGGTAACCGCGGTGAGCGGCTCCGCTCCAGGCACGCGGACCAGGCCCGGCGTCGACTGGCCGGACTCGGAGGGGCTGCCCTCGCTAGCGGGATCGTCTTCACGGCCACCGCCTGGCCCACCGTCTGGGTGCCCACGCTCCTCACGCTTCTCTTCGCGGCCGGGGTCGCCTGGTTGCTCTTCCTGGGTAGGACGAAGTCCCTGGGCGGCGAGCTCCTCGTGGGTGCGACCTTCGCCTCCGTGCACGCGGTGGTCGCATCGGCGGCAGGAGCACCGACGGACAGACTGTACGTGCCGGTGGCCGCGTGGACCGTATCCTTCTCCTTATCCACCCTCGCAGTCCACGGGCTCAAACGTCGCTTCAAGGGCAGAGGACCCGCCGCCTGGACGGTCACCGGGGCTCCGACTCTGGCCGGAGGCGTCCTGCTCCTGGCAGTGGCGGCCTGGATGACAGGAAGCGACCAAGTCTTGTTGGCGATCGCGCCCGCACCGAAGGCGCTGGTGGTCCTGGTCACGGTGGTCCTTGCGGTCCACCCACGTCACCTGATGCGCGTGGGGTGGAGCTTCGTCGTGGCCGACACGGCGACATTGGTCCTCATGGCCGCCGCCTTTTCACCCAGCCTGACCTTTGTGGGCTAGCCCGGCGGGCGATTATCGGATCGCGGTGGCGAGCCCAGCCGCAGCTCCCGATCGAACACGTCCAACTCTCGCGCCGACGCCGACTCCGGAGAGTCGGCGGTGTCGAATACGGTCTCGCCCGACACTGTGCGTCCCAGCGCGAGCTGTCTGCGGAGGAGATGGCTCGCCAAGAACTGCCGCTTCACGTTACGGAAGCCGAAGAAGATGTCCCCGCCTTCGGCCGTGATCGGAGCGTCGAAGTCGGCTGCGAGTTGGCGAAGTGCGGCTTCGACGCCCGCGCGTGAGACGGGCTGGGGCCCCGCACGCCCCTGGATGAAGCGGAGCGTGCGATCCAGGGACACGACGCCCTTCCCCGCCAGGGCGGTTTCCACGACATAGCCCAGGGCATAGCGTCGTAGCGTGTCCCGCTGACGGAAGCGGAAGCGTCGGTGGTGTCGAAGTACCGCGCGCGCACCCGTGGCCAGGAGCGCACCGCCGGCCGCAGCGACACCCAGCGCGACCGCACCGGCCACCGGGGCACCGACGAGGAGCGGGACGCTCGCCATCGTGAACGCACCGGTCGCCGCGAGGGCCGTGCCGAGGCGAGCGCGTCGGTCCCGGATGCGCGCATGGTCCATGGGGTCCTCACCCCGCACCCACGCAGGACGAGGCTCCCTCGCATGGAAGCGGCCATGGACGCTGGACATCAGCTCGGGGAACGCATGGACGGTGTGGCCGTCCAGCCCGACGTGCGGCTCGCCGCTCCAGCTGTCTGCGAGGCGGCGCATTTCGCGTTCGGCATCCCGCATCGGCAGCCCCGTCTGCTCGACGAGCTCGGCGAGGCTGAGCACGCCATCGCGCGCCCGGATCAGGCGCAGCGTCTTCCGGTCGAAGATGGTCCGTCGGGCCAGGGCGATCGCCGACGCCCGTCTGGGTCGGGAGATCTCGCCCGGAGCCCGGCCCGCCTCGGCCGGCACGCCGTCGCGGTCCGGTTCGAGGTGGTAGGTGAGGTCACCACGATCGAGGACCCGCGCGTGCCCGCGACCCCGCGCCATCAGGATCTCGAGGGCACGCTCCGTCTCGGCACGCGAGATGCCGGTGACCGCGACGAGGTCCCCGAGCGTGGCCTCCCCTCCGAGCGCACGCAGCGCCCACAGGACCTGGTCAGCCGACTCGTCGTTCGAACGGGACAACTCGATCTCCCCGCAGGGTCGGGGCCATTGGAGGGTCTCAGGCGGTACTCACGAGCTACACGCCCTCAGCCGATCGGCTCGATCCGCACTTCGTCCGCGTTGAAAAGCGGAATCAGCACGCGCTTCCGGTTGGCGTCGTACCCGATGTCGGCCGGCGCGTCGACCCCCTCGACGACGCATTCCATGGATCCATCCCGGGATACCGCGTAGACGCACGAGCTGCCCCAGCTTGCGGCGAGGAGCCGTCCGTCGGGCAGCGCCACCACTCCGTCCAGCTGCAGCTGGCTCGGCCCGGTGACCGCCGTGCGGCCTCCATCGGCGCCCAGGCGATAGATCTCGCCGGACATGAAGCTGACGACCACGATGTCGTCTCCTGCCATGGTGACGCCGTTCGGTGCTCCCAGGTCGGCGCCGGCGGCGATCGGCGTGGCCGTGCCCTCGTGCAGCCGGTACACCGCGTCGGCCCCCGTTGGGGCGAACGACGCGTCCAGGCCGCTGTCGGTGAAGAGCACATCGCCACCTGGCGCGGGCGTCACGTCGTTGAGGAACGTCGCGCCGTCGACGCACGCCTCGCCGGCCGGGGCGCCCGTGCCACGGTCGAACATGCGCACGCAGTCGATGTCCGCCACGTAGAGCAGGCCCCCCTGAATGGCCATTCCCTTGGGGGCGTTCAGCGTGACGTCATCGTCGGCGCCATCGATCCATTTCAGCTCGAGCACCTCTCCGCTCGGCGAGAGCCGCGAGATGAAGCCGTTGTCGTCCGGGTCGACCGGAGCGCCGTTGACGTTGGAGACGAGATAGACGTCGGCGGTCGCGTCGTGGATCACGGACTCCGGGGTTGCCAGACCGACCCCGGTCACGACGATGGCGCTGGGCTCCGGTGCGGTCGTCTTCTGTTCGGGCGTGGCCTCGGAATTCTCACCACCTGCGCACGCGGCCAGGAACAGGAGCGTAAGGGCGATTTCTGCCGGTCGAGCGTCGCGAAGCGATCGATACATGGTGGAAGACCTCCTCACACGAGTTCCCTCGGAAATGTCCGCCGCGGTGGGGGACTCGCAAGACCCGGGCCGGGGTCACGACGACGGGGGTCTGAGCGAGTCGCTGGCCAGCGGGGAGTCATCGGTGCATCTTGACCTCGCCATGTCCGACGTACGCACCCACCCGACCACGCCCTCGACGCTCCCGCCCCCCGGGGAGCGCCCGCACTTTTCGGACATCGACGCCTGGGGAGTCACCCATCAGGGTAACGTCCGCTCCGACAACCAGGATCATTTCTTCATCGGGGCCTTGGCCCGCGGCGTGACCGTGGACGCAACCAGCCTTCGGCACGAGGGGAGGATCATGTTCCCGGAGCGGCTCGCCTCCGTGGCGGTCGTGGCCGATGGGGTGGGGAGCCGAGGCGGCGGGGGAGAGGCGGCACGAACGGCAGTGGACGGGCTGGTCCGTGTCGTCTCCCGGTCGTTCCATCAGGCCGAGCTGGCGGACGCACAGGGGCCGGAGGCTTTTTCGCGCCTGCTGCACGACGGGGCCCTCGCGTGCCACGAGGCCCTGCTCGAGCGAGGCGAGCGGGAGGGCGGCGGGCGAGGCTTCGCGACCACCATGACCTTCTTCCTCGGCCTGTGGCCACATGCGTATCTGCTCCAGGTGGGGGACTCCCGCTGCTACGTCTTCCGCGACGGAGATCTCACGCAGATCAGCCGGGACCAGACGCTGGCGCAGGACCTCGTGGACCAGGGCATCATGACGCGCACGGTTGCCGAGAAGAGCCGGTGGGCCAACGTCCTGTCCAGCGCGATCGGCGGGGGTGCGGCGGAGCCTGTGGTGACCCGTGTGGTCCGGGACTGGGGGACCGTGGTGCTGCTGTGCAGCGACGGCCTCACCAAGCATGTTCCCGATTCGCTGATCCAGGAGCGCCTCTCGACCATGACCAGCGCACGCCAAGTCGCGGAGCGCCTGCTCCAGGACGCGCTGGATGACGGCGGATCCGACAACGTGACGATCGTCGTGGGTCGGACGCTCTCCCCGGACATGCGACGAAACCGGGGTTCGGGGTCGTAGGCCCCTCGCCCTCTGTCGACCCCGAGCTTCCCCGTCATGAGCCTGTTCGAGATCGTGGGACTGGTCATCGTCGGTGTCGGATTCCTGGGCCTCATCGCGTATGTCGCACGCCACGCGCGCCAGTGGGACGACGAATGACCGCGACCGCAGACGTACATACGGAGTTGGCCTGTCAGCGGTCGGCCTTCTCCCTTCCCCACGGTCTCCACTACCTGAACTGCGCCTACATGGCACCGCTCCCGGTGGTCGCCGAGCAGGCGGGAGTAGAGGGCGTTCGCAGGAAGAGGGACCCGACGTCGATCTCGGCGCGCGACTTCTACGAGAGCGGCTTGGAGGCGCGACGCCGGTTCGCCGCACTCGTGAACGCGGAGGGGGCCGAACGCATCGCTCTGCTCCCGGGCGCCGCCTATGGTGTGGCCATTGCTGCGCGTAACCTGTCGGCATCGGTTGGGCAGAACCTGGTTGTCACGCACGAGCAGTTTCCGGGCAACGTGTACGCATGGCGCCGGGTTGCCGCCGAAAGCGGCGCGCAGGTCCGCGTGGTGGCGCCGCCCCCGGGAGGGCCGGGTCGAGGCCGGGCATGGAACGAGCGCCTCCTGGACGCCATCGACGCGTCCACCGCGGTCGTTGCAGTGCCCCACGTCCACTGGACCGATGGTACACGCTTCGACCTCGTCGAGATCGGCGTGAGGTGCCGTGAGGTCGGCGCGGCGCTGGTGGTCGACGCGACCCAGTCGGTCGGCGCTCTTCCTTTCGACGTGCGCCGGATCCAGCCCGACGCGTTGATCGTGGCCACGTACAAGTGGCTGCTCGGTCCGTACTCGTACGGCCTGGGCTATTTCTCATCGCGCTTCGACGGGGGCACCCCGCTCGAGGAGACCTGGATCGGGCGCGAGGACAGCGAGGACTTCCAGCATCTGGTGGACTATCGGGATTCCTACCAGCCCGGCGCATGGCGTTACGACGTGAGCGAGTACTCCAACTTCGCCCTCCTCCCCATGGTGGTGGCGTCGTTGGAGTTGTTGGAGGAGTGGCGCCCGGAGCGAATCCAGGCGTATTGCGCGGCGCTCGTCGAAGCGCCGCTCCACGAGGCCGCTGACCTGGGCTTCACGGTGGAGGAACCGGAGTGGCGAGGCGCGCATCTGTTCGGCCTGCGCATGCCGCCGGGGCTTGATCTGGTGGGGCTCCGCAACGCTCTGGGACGTCGCAACGTCGTGGCCTCTCTCCGGGGCTCCGCCCTGAGGCTCTCTCCCAACGTCTACAACGACGCTGCGGACCTCGAGGCGCTCCTGGAGGGTCTGCGCGAAGCCCTGAAGTAGAGACGTGGTCACACTCGATCAGGGTGGTCTGGGAACGCGCCTGGGCCAACGCTGGGGACGCCTGCCGTCGAGTCCGCACGGCATCGAGGGCGCCTGGGCGTTCGTGAGCCCTGGCCCGATCGCGTACGGTGGATGGCGGATCGTGCCCGATACGCACCCCCACGCCATCGTGCACCGGCTGGCTTCGGGCCGTGTCCGCGCCGGGTTGGTGGGAACCCGCTCCCGCTGGGTGGACGTCGACCAGGTGGAACGCTCGTGGACGGTCGGGGTGCGTCTCAGCCCCGGGGCGCCGACCGCGCTCACGGGCGAGCCGGCCAACGCGTTCCTCGATTCCAGAGTGGCCCTCGACGAGGTCTTCGGCGTGCCGGGTCGAGCCCTGTACGCTCGGCTGGAGGCTGTGACGGAACCCGAGCAAGCTCTGGCGCTTCTGCTCGACTTCCTGGCACGCAGGGTGCGGGAAGGCCGACAGGTCGACTGGCGCGTGAGAGGACTCTTCGAGGGCGGCGACCGTACGGAAGGTCCGGACGCCGCGGCACGTCGGCTCGGGGTCTCCGGCCGGGCGCTACGCCAGGTGTGCGCGACGTGGCTCGGAATCTCTCCCAAGGCCGCTCAGCGCATCTCAAGACTCCACCGTGCGCTCGGACTCCTGGTCCGGGACGGTCCGATCACGGGTGCGGCAGCAGCCGCGGCCGTCGGCTACACGGATCAATCCCACTTCATCCGCGACTGCCGGGTCCTCCTCGGCGAGACTCCAGAGGCCTTCCGCGTTCGGGGCCGTGCCGAAACGTCCAAGACCGGCGCCCAAGGGCGACGTAACCTCTCGTCGAGGCGCCACGCGAGTTGGCGCTGAGCCGGCGGGATGTGAATGGGCGAAGGGGGATAGTCGGATGCCGTGGGCCATGATCGTGGTCGTGATGCTGTTGGGCGCGGGTTCCTCCCGGACGAAACAGGCGAGCAGCGACATGGTGCTCCGCACCGAGCGCTTCTCCTTCCACTCGGACCCCTGGGTCAACCTCCACCATTTCCTGTACCAGTGGGCCCGCGCCGAGGCCGGGCTGGGAACGGGTCGCGAGGCGGTGCAGGTACCGGAGCGGGGCGACCTCGAACGACTCGGCGATACCGAGCGGGCGGATTGGAACGAGGCGGTCGCCTTCTACCGTCGTGAGCTCGCCGAGCGATCGTACCTCTTCGACGACCTGATGCTGGCGCTGCAGGTCGAACTCATGCGCCTCGGCGGCGATCCCACGGCGATGCCACCCGACCGGCCGACCGGACTGAGGCGATCCCTGGCCGCGGCCATGCCGATCTATACGGCGCACTGGTGGACCGAGCACGACCGGGCCAATCGGGCCTGGGTCGAGGCACAACGCTCCCTGGTGATGCGACACGAGGAGTCGTACGTAGCCGACGTGGAACGGGCATACGGGGGTGCCTGGTCCGGCGTGCTGAGGGTGGACGTATCCGGATACGCGAACTGGGCCGGCGGGTACACGAGCAACGGTCCCGACCACACGGTCATCTGGTCCCGCGACGACGGAACGCAGGGGCTGTACGGTCTTGAGATCCTGTTTCACGAGGCCGGACATCAGCGCGCTCTTGAGAGCTCCCTGGTTCGGGACCTCGATCGGGCTTTCGAGGCCTCCGGCCGCGATCAGCCGGGTAACCTCTGGCACGCGGTCCTGTTCTATACGGCGGGATGGGTCACCCAGCGGGTGGCCCGTGAAGAGGGGCTCCCCGAGCACGAACCCTATGCCGTGCACGAGGGGCTGGTGAACTTCCGCGGGTGGCGAGGCCTTTGGCCCGCGCTCGAGGAAACCTGGGGGCCCTTCCTCGAGGGTCGCTCATCGAGAGAGGAGGCCTTGAGGGCTCTTTCGGGGGGTTGACGAGCGACTCGGACCGGGGGTGTCAGGACCCGAAGATCACCTCCGGTTTCACGCCGGTCCCGACCCGATGCGCCGCGAACCAGCCCTGGGGCACCTCGAGCGCGAACATCGCGGGCGCCCGACTCTCATGCGGATCGGTCGTCTGGGGCTCCATCTGCTGGATGTCCACGACAGTGAAGGACGCGTCCAGGAACGCGATGTCCAGGGGCACGTACGTGTTCTGCATCCAGAACGAGCGTATGGCGACGTCCTGGAACACGAAGAGCATCCCGGTGCCCTCCGGCAGGGACTCCCGGTACATCAGCCCCTCGGCGCGCTGATCTGGCGTACGCGCCACCTCGGCAATCACGGTGTCGGAGCCGAAGATCACCCATGCACGGCCGGGAGGCGGCCGGCGCACCTGAGCCTGGGCGGGCGGGGCACCGGAATCGGGAGGTGGCGAGCCCTCGGTTTCGGCGCAGGCGCCTGCGGCCAGTGCCACGAGCGCCACGAGTGCGGCGGTCCGGGGCCTGCGAAGGGCCGCGTGGCGGATCTCGTTGCGTTTCATTCGACGACTCCCGAATCTGAGCGGACCCTGATAAGTTACGCGGCTCTGCGTCTGTTCCCAGGGGCAGGGCACGGGCTGGCCCCCGGGGACGGACCGGGGCGGGGGGACTGGAAGAACGGGTGCACGGAGACTCTGGAGGCAAGGAGCATCAGGCACGGATGGTCGACCGGGAACTGCTGGACCTCCTCGTCTGTCCGGAAACCAGGCAACCCCTCCATGTCGCCGAGGCGGCGCTCCTCCAGCGTCTGAACGCCGCCATCTCGGCCGGCCGTGTCTCGAATCGTGGCGGCCGGTCGATCACGGACCCGATCGCCGAGGGTCTGGTTCGAGAGGACGGCCTCCTGCTATATCCGGTCCGCGACGACATCCCGATCATGCTGATCGACGAGGCCCTGGATCTGGAAGGGATTGCCACCCAGCCCCGTCAGTGACGACAAACCCAGAAGCAGTCAGGTACGGATGATGCCATCACTTCGGAGCTCCGCGGTTTCGACCGGGCTCTGCCTCGCGGCCGTTCTCGGCGCCTGCAACCGAGCGCCGCCGACCCCCGGACTGGCCCGTGGAGAAGCGCTGTTCGACACCTGTGTTCCGTGTCATGGGGCACAGGGCCATGGGAACCGTGAGCTGGGCGCTCCAAACATCGCGGGTCTTCCCCAGTGGTACGTCGAGGCCCAGCTCCGGAAGTTCCAGCTGGGGCATCGGGGCGCCAATCCCTTCGACACCGTCGGCATCCGGATGAAGTCC
>QJYK01000171.1 GCA_003248075.1 Gemmatimonadota bacterium
TCCGTGAAGCTGAAGTCGTCGCTCAGCCCGTAGCCGATGTCCGTCTTGCCCTTCCGGAACGCGACGTGGTTCTCCACGAAGTTCCGGTCCACCCAGTCGCGGGCGACGATCTCGTGGCAGATCGCATTGGCCACCGCCAGGTCCGACTGCGGGTTGAAGAGTAGGGAGCGATCGGCGGCGTAGCTGGTGCGGGTCGTCCGCGTGGCCAGATCCACGATGCGGGCGTCGGGATCTCGCTCCCGGCGTTCCAGCAGACGGGAAAAGAGGACCGGGTGGTTCTCGGCCATGTTCGCGCCCCACAGGACGAAGACATCGGCGTGATCGATGTCCTCGTAGCATCCCATCGGCTCGTCCATGCCGAAGCTGGTCATAAAGCCGGTCACCGCGCTGGCCATGCACAGCCGGGCGTTCGCCTCCACGTTGTTCGTGCCCAGCCCGCCTTTGAACAACTTCGACGCAACGTAGCCTGCGGGGATCGTCCACTGACCGGATCCGTAGATCGCGACGCTGTCCTTGCCGTGGGTGTCCACGGTCTCACGCAACGTGCGGGCGACGAGATCGAGCGCCTCCTGCATCGGCACCGGTACCAGGCGGCCGTCGCGCCGCACCATCGCCCTCGTCAGGCGGTCGCCTCCGTACAGCGCCTGGACCGAGTAGTAGCCCTTCACACAAGCCAGGCCTCGGTTGACCGGCGATTCGGGGTCACCTCGCACGGCCACGGCACGGCCGTTCTCCACGGCCACCTGCAAGCCGCAACCGACACCGCAGAAGCGGCAAGGGGTCTTCCGCCAGCTGAGCCCCGCCTGGCTCAGGGAGCGGAGCACCTCTTCGCCGAACGCGACGCCAGGCATCACGGACGCAGCCGCGGTGGCCGCAGAGGCCAGCGCGACCTGCTTGAGGAAGGACCTCCGGTCACTGCCGCTCATGACTCGCCTCCCTGGGGTTCCGACTCGATCTCGCCGAACGTCAGCACCAGAGCCGCGAGGCCCTCGGTGGCCTCGAGCCTGGAGCGGAGCGCCTCCTCCTCCGCTCGCCCCGAGGTCTCCGTCAGCAGGACCATCACGTCACGGTTCGTGGCCCGGATCACCTCGCAGCCCGGCAGCGCGCCGAGGCGCGCGCTCAGGCCGTCGGCTTCGCCCGCGAGGGGAACCGCCAGATAGCTGCAAATGGGCATGGGCTACGGCTCAGGGCTTCAGGAACGGTTTCGATCGCGTACCGCGTCCGGCCCAGGAGGCCGGTGTGGCGGACCCGGCGGAGCCTTCAGGCACAACATGACACGAGGCGCACTCCAAGCCCGGCTTGTGGTCGCGCTGCCCGGGGTGGCAGATCAGGCACGACGGCCGCGACAGCATGGGCCTCCGTGTCGCCGCCTCGGAGTGGCACCCGGAGCCGCCGCACGACGCGTGGGCCCGGAGGTCGTGCACGCCGGGATCCGGTGCGCGGTGGCACTGCGCGCACTCCACCCCCGCCCTATGGTGGTTCTGGTGACAGCTCGCACACTCGGGGGGCTCGAGCAGTCCCGCTCCCTCGTGGCAGTCGCGGCAGGCCAACTGCACATGCAGGTGGTGGTCGAAGCTGAGGACACGCGTCCTCGACTCCCGCCAGACCGAGAGGTGCATCGTCTGAGCGACTGGGCGCGGATCAGCGAAGGTGGCACGCTCGTGGCACGCATCGCACGACATTCCCCGCGCCGGGTCATGATGACAGGACGCGCAGGTCTCGGCCGTCCATTCCCGTGGCACTCCGTGCTGCCCACCGCTCGTGTGGCAGCTCGTGCAGGGCACGTTCCGGTGGTACTCGTGCTCGAACGGGCGGCGTGCCTGTTCTTGCGCGAGCGTCGCCGTCGGCATTGTCGCGCCGAAGGCCAGGCACGCGTACACGGCGGGTCGGACCCATCGGATCGCGGGAGTTGTCACCGTCCGCGCTCCTCAGCTGGAGGCGCCGGAGCCGCTGTCCTTCCTCTTGGAGGTCCGTGCCCGCTCCGCGGCGGCGGCCGACGAGCCTGCGCCGGCGTCGACGTCTTCATCCGACAGATGGCCGGCACCCGCGAGCCCGAGGATGCCCGGCAGATTGAGGGAATCCGACAGCCCGGACGGCACCACCATGAGCGAGCCCCGCTTCACGATGCTCTCGTAGAGCATGTTCATGGCCCTGAGCTGCAGCGCGACCGGGTTCTGCTCGTACTTGCCCGCGGCATCGACGAACTTCGCTGCGATCTCCGTCTCGGCGGTGCCCAGGATGATTCTCGCCTGCCGCTCCCGCTCGGCCTGTGCGTGGCGTGACATCGCCTCCTCCAGGGCCTCCGGGATGATCACGTCCCGGATTTCGACCGACTGCACCTGGATTCCCCAGTTGTGCATCTTGGCGTCGAGGGCCTCACGGAGCCCGGCGCCCAGCTCCTGGCGCGACTGGATGAGCTCGGCGAGGTCGTGCTTCCCGATCGCATCGCGCAGCGCGCTCTGTGCGGCCAGGATCACCGCCTGCTCGTAGTCCTGGACCTCCAGCGCGGCCTGCTGCGCGTCGTAGACCACCCAGAAGGCGATGGCGTCCACGTCCACCGGGACCGTGTCCCGGGTCAGGCACGACTCGGCGTCGAAGGGAGAGGTCCGGAGGCGCTGGTCGATGTGATAGCTGACCCGGTCCAGGATCGGAACCACGCCGAAGAACCCGGGACCACGCAGGCCCTTGAATCGCCCCAACCGGAGCAACACGGCCTTCTCCCACTGGTCCGTATACTTGATGGACGAGGCCACGAAGGCGCCAGCGATCACGGCGGCGATGATCGCCACGGGGGATCTCGACGTGACGAACATGACGACCACACCGACGACGGCACCCGCCGCGAGACCGCTCGTCAGTGCGAGGATGGGATACCGGGTATCGGTTGGAGAGCTGCGGGCCATGATCGCCTCTATCGATGAGGTGGACTTCCCTGCGGTAACCTCCGCCGCCCTTCGCCCGGCCTGCGGCGGGTAAGCGAGCTTCTGGCGACGCCAGGGTGCCTTCGGACACCGCATCCGGACATCGGAACGTAGAGGCGACACGAAGGAAGCAGCAAGCCGGGAAAAACCCTACTGGAGGGGCCGTTTTCCCCACGCGCCGGTGCCGTCTCCGACTACGCCGTCGTGAGGTGGCCCCAACGGGCTGTGTCAGCACCTTCCAGCTCGCGCGCCCGCGGCAGTCGGTCATCCCGCTGGCGAACAGAGGCTTGCGGGGCGCCCCCCGACCCCTGGATCTTTGGGGGGCCTGCCCTCGGCTCCATGCTTTTGCACGCGGAGGCCGCATGGTCGACTCCGTGACCCGTCTTCGGGCGGCCCTGGAAGGGCGCTACCGCATCGAGCGGGAGCTCGGTCAAGGCGGCATGGCCGTGGTGTACCTCGCGCGCGACCTGAAGCACGACCGTGACGTCGCGATCAAGCTCCTGAAGCCCGAGCTGGCCGCCGCGGTGGGCGACGAGCGATTCCTCCGGGAAATCAGGACGCTCGCGACACTGAGCCACCCCCACATCCTCCCGCTGCACGACTCGGGGGCCGCGGCCGGCCTCCTCTACTACGTGATGCCGTTCATCGACGGCGAGTCGTTGCAGGACCGCCTCGATCGGGAGCACCAGCTGCCGTTGGACGAAGCCCTTCGACTCACCACCGAGGTCGCCGAGGCTCTCGCGCTCGCCCACGAACGCGGAGTCGTCCATAGGGACATCAAGCCCGCGAACATCATGCTTTCGGCGGGACACGCCCTGGTCACGGACTTCGGCGTCGCCGCCGCGGTGGATGCCGCCGGCGGCGAGAAGCTGACTCGGACGGGCATCGTGGTCGGCACGCCGGCGTACATGAGTCCCGAGCAGTCGGCCGGGGAGACCGCGATCGACGGCAGAAGCGACGTCTACAGCCTCGGCTGTGTCCTGTACGAGATGCTCGCCGGCGCACCCCCGTTCGCCGGGTCGACGCCGCAGGCCCTGCTGGCGCGACACGCGATGGACCCGGTCCCCAGCATCCGGACCGTGCGCTCCACCGTGCCTTCGGGTACCGAGCGAGTCATTCTCAAGGCCATGGCCAAAGTGCCGGCCGATCGATTCACGAGCGCGGCCCAGTTCGCCGCTGCGCTGAAGACATCCGAGACGCTGGCTGCGGCATCGGTCGGCAGGAGACGGACCTCTGCCCGATTCGCAGCCGTGGGCGGGGTCGCAGCGGTGGCGTTCGTCGCCGTCTACGCGCTGAGCCACTCCTCGGGACCGGACCCGCCAGAACACTTCGTACCTGGAGTACGCCGCCCGCTCACCAGCTACCAGGGATGGGAGATGGGTCCCAGCTGGTCTCCGGACGGGAGCACGATCGCCTACTCTCACATCGTCAATGCAAGTGGAGAGATCGCCCTGCTCTCCCTCGGAGCAGCGGAGCCGCTGATCCTGACCCATCATCCGGCTGACAACGTCAATCCGAGATGGTCACCTGACGGGTCTCGGATCGCCTTCGTGTCGGATCGCGGTCGGGGAAGCGACATCTACCTCATCCCCGCGACCGGGGGCCCGGAGAGGAAGCTGGTCGAAACCCACATCCCGATCCTGGAACGGGCCCAGGACTGGTTCTTCGCTCTGGGCGCGACCCCCTGGTCACCGGATGGGACCGAACTGGTCTTCTCGAGGATCGCGGACAACGGCGAGATCTCGCTCTGGAAGGTCGATCTGGAGACCCTATCCGAAACGCGCTTGACCGTTCCTCCCTCGGGTGGAGCCGACCTGTCCGCCGCCTGGTCGCACGATGGCGAACGAATCGTCTTCTCCCGCCGCGACGCGACCGGCTTCTCTCTCTGGCAGGTGCCGTCCGGCGGGAGAGACCCGGAGCCCGTCCTTGACGACAAACAGCTCGACATGATGCCCGCTTGGTCCCCAGACGACCTTCGTATCGCCTTCGTCTCCACGCGCAGCGGCGCGATCAACCTCTGGGAGATGGTGGTGGAGACGGGGAGCATGAGCCAGGTGACGTCGGGGATCGGGAACGACGCGCAACCCGTCTACGCTCCGGACGGCTCGATCGCCTACGCGAACTGGGGGCATGAGATCGATCTGTACCAAATGGATCCGGACGCGCCCGAGCGCGAGCACCAGAAGCTCACGTCGGTCACGGGGAGCAACTTCGGCGGGCGCATCTCACCGGACGGAACCCAGATCTTGTACTTCTCGGATCGGGGCGGGCTGTTCTCGCTCTGGCGGATCGACCGCGCAACCGGCCAGCACCAGCGGCTGAAGGATACACCCTCCAACGACAAGCTCGCCGACTGGTCCCCCGACGGGCGCGAGGTCGTCTTCGTGTCGAACCGCAACGGCGCCGTGGGCCTCTGGATCATGGACGTCGAGACGGGGGCGGAGCGCCCGCTCACGGACCAGGTCCTCCCCATGACGATGCACCCCGCCGAGGCCGGCGGCCCGAGGTGGTCTCCCGACGGCGAGAGGATCGGCTACCTCGCTCCCACCGAGGGGGGTAACGCGGTGTGGACGATCCGACCCGACGGGTCGCGAGCGGAGGCGCTTACGACACCGGGCGCTCTGGGCTTCTCCTGGTACGAGGACGGCCACCGCATCGTGTACACCCGTCTCACCGTGAGCGGCAGGAGCGCGGTCGAGCTGCGCGCGCTCCACCTGGATACCGGCGAGGATCGCCTCCTGATCTCCGGTCCCATCGCCGAGGTGGAAGCCTCTCCCACGGGCCGGCGCCTCTCCTTCGTCGAGTCCACGAGCCACTTCATGATGAACCTGCACGTGCTCGACCTTCGCCGGCCGCCAGACGCCAGGGGCCTCCCGGAGGTGGCCGGTGAGCCGTACCCGATCACGTTCGGCAACGGGGTCTGGCACGTGCACAATGGCGGGTGGGCGCCAGACGGGCGATCGTTGGTCTACTCCCGGGATCGGGACTACGGGGACATCCATCTCATCGAGCCGGCCCGCTAGGTCCGCGGTCCGGATCCGCGCGCACTCCGTACTCGCCCTCGAGGAGGCATCATGGGTAGGGTGGGGTGCCAGAATGACCCGATGCACCCCCCGGGCAAGCGATTGAGGCCGACGTCTGTACGGCTCAGTTGGGCATCCGAGCCTTCCCTTCCTCCATCCAGCTCTCGACGACGATCATCACCGCTTCCTCTCCACGTGCGCCCGTCCGGCGCACCATGAGAAACCGCCGATCATCGGAGCTGGCGTCGAACCGGGCGTAATCGGCGCCCGCACGGGGCCATGAGCCGATCGCGAACAGGACGCGCAGCGCGCCCTCCTGGAACGTCGCTTCGGGGAGGACCTCCTACGACACCAGCGCGCGGTACCCGAGGCTCCAAAGACCGGGGCTGATACGCGTCCTGGTGACCGCGTCTACGTCTTTCTACGTAATGACTCCGCGCGCCGTTGATCCGAGATTGACCATCGAACCCTGCCCGTCATCTGTGAACTGGAGGCGAGTCGTGGGTGAACATCCGAGAAGCTCCCTCAGCCATGTCATGATGGGCCTCGTCGGCCTCAGCCTCACGGCCTGTGCGCTCGGTAATCCGCCAGTCACCGAGTCGGGAGGCACGAACCTGACCGCCGGAATGGTCAAGACCGAGGTCACGAAGGGGGTGACCACCCAGGCCGAGATTCTGGAGGTGTTCGGAGCACCGAACATCATCACGTTGAATTCCGACGAGGACGAGGTCTGGAACTATCACCGGATGGCATTCGTCTCGACCGAATCGGCTTCGGGCGTTCTGGCGATCTTGTGGGGTGGGTGGGCTGCCGGGGGAGGTGGAGCCCGCCGGGCCGCAGCGTCCGCAACCACCCGTTCCTTCGACCTCATCCTGACCTTCGACGAAAAGGACGTGGTCAAGGAGTACAAGGTCATCTCAGCCGTGTTCGACCGATGATCCGCTCGCCGCTTCCCGTGTCGTCCTCGGCAAGGCTGTTCCTGTTCGTCGCCACGGTTCTGGCATCCGGGTGTGCCTCCCAGGCAGAGCTCATCCAATGGCGCCGCAAGATGACGATTCGACCGCTCCCGGCCGAATACGGCATGGCCTTCTCCGCGACGGTATCGGTACTCCAGGACGAAGGGTTCGTGATCGAGGAAGTGGATCGCCGGTCCGGCCTTATCCGAGCGCTCAAGCAGGAGTACCTGACGGCGAGCTCGATAAGGCGGGCGATCGGCTCACTCTTCAGCAATGACGCTCCCGGGAGCATGGATGACGGAGCGACGTATGAGGTCAGCTGCGTCCTCACCAGGTCCAGCGCCGTGACGACGCAGATTCGGGCGATGATTCAGAGGGAGCCTCCGGTTCCTCCACCGGAGTTGGAAGCTCTGGCACATATCACCGACGCCGCCGACGACGAGGACTTCAGGCTTTATCGAGAGAACATATATGTACCGGCCGTCTATCAACGCCTGTTCGATGCCATCGCGCTCGAGGTTGAACGACGGAAGCAACCTGACAAGATCCCTCCCGGTGCGGGGAAGGAGGCATGATGCGAATCTCGATGGCAATGGGGCCGTTCTCGGGGATGCTGATCGTGACGGCACTGCTATCCGGATGCGCCGCCCCGAATGCCAATCTCTCGCCGATGCAGCGGCGGGCTCTGACCACACGACTCATCCAAGGAGATCGTGAAGACACGTTTCGAGCCATCATGACGGTGCTCCAGGATCAAGGGTATTCGATCCGAAACACCGACATGGACGCCGGCCTGATCTCTGCATATGTGGCAAGGCGCTCGACGGGATCGCTCGGGATCACCGCCGAGCCGAGGACGGGCTTCGAGATGAGCTGCATCGTCGGCGCGGTTTCAGACCACACCACAGAGGTTCGACTCAACATCCGCAAGAGCTACGAGGGTGAGCACTCGCTGTTCGAGCGAATGAGGGACGCGGGTCCCGAGGTCTACGATGCCGAGGTGTTGGAGAACTTCTTCAACCAGATCGTGGTCGAGGTAAAACGTAGGCAAGCTATCGGGCGCTGACCCAAGTACCGTCACGGGAGGAGGGACCTGGGTGGTCTGGCAGCTCGGTCGGACGGTGGTCCCGTCACCTAGAACCCGGGGATCCTCTCTTCTCCGAGGTCTCGATGCGCTCCCAAGAGCGTCACGTGCCCGAACAAGCGGTGCTTCACGATGAGCATGGCGCCAATTGCGAGTGCTACAGCAACGGTCCAGAGAAGCACGTCCTGGAGAGTCGTACCGTATGGGTCGGTCCCGGTCCGCCCGTCGTCGCCCAGGTAGAGCTGCCACTCCATGAATAGGTGATAGACAAGCCACAACGAGGCCGGAGCGTAAAGGGCTCCGTTCCGTCGCAGGACCTGGTAGGCAAAAAGAGCCGTGACGACATAGGAGACGCCTGCACCGATCGTCAGGGAATTGTCGACAAACGTTCCGAGTGTGGCCGCGAGGATGTACAACGACCAGAAGCAGAGCACCCAGAGGTCCAGGATGCGCTCCCACCAAGTCGGCCGACGGAGCGGGATGGAAGCGAGTAGGCGGCCCACCGATCGCTCGTCGGCCACGGACTCCAAGTCGCGTCTCAGGCCGGCATGCGACTCTCCGCTCATGATCCTTCGCCTTAGTGCGCTTCGCTTTCGTAGGGAACTCTCTGTCTCAGGCAGGTCCTCGTGGCGTCGCGCTCCTGGAAGGCGGCCCTTCCATCCCAGGACCACCCCGGCCGCGGCCAGCCCCACCCATAGCAGCCCGAGGATACCGAAAGACAGATCTTCGCCATACGTGCAGATGTCCTGAACGGCGCATGCATCCGAGATGAGGAAAGCAGACGAAAGCGACACCAGCAGGAAGCCCAAGATCTGGTATGCGGCGATGACCAAGAGCCGTCTCGGGACCGATACGTCCGTCGCTCCGATCGGTCCCACGCGCTCGGCAACGAAGCGATCCGGGCGGATCACCGAGGCGTCTCTGACTTGAACGGTGGTACCCGAGGCGGAGTCGTGGATGGCTTGGTGGCGACGGGTAAGAGCGATCGAGAAGAAGGAGACAATCCCCAGAACGCCCTTGGTGACCCACCTCCCGAAGGAGGCGCCCAGGCCGGGATTGCCACCTGTCCGGTCAGCCACGATCCGGAGGTTCTGCCGGATATGTCCGATCGTCCCGCCGAATCTCCACACCATGACCGGCTCGTAGAGCAGCATGGCGACCAACAAGGCCATACCGAGTCCCCGCGCCAACAGGTCGCTGCGAACGGCCGATCCGATCAACGCCAGCAGGACCCACGCGGCCATGTAGATCGCCAGATCCGTCACGAGTGCCTTAACTCGAGGCAGGAGCTTGGCGTACTTGACGGCCTTCACGGACTCGATAGACACGAGCTGCCTACCTGGTCGGAGACATCTCTGCGGCTACGCAGTTTCTGCTGCACCGCACCATGCCGCCCCCGAGCGCGGGGTGCAAGGCGAGTGCGATGGGAGCCTTTAGAAGGCCGCGCCGTATGCGCGAGAGAAACGATGGTAATGCGAAGAGGCTTCGCCGCGATGGGGGCCGACGCTTTGATCGGCTCAGTTGGGCACCCGCGCCTTCACTTCCTCCATCCAGTTCTCCACCACGATCAAGCTCGGCGCCCCATAGACCCGTGCGCTCTGCCGGCGAACAATCAGGAACCGCCGATCATCGGGGCTGACTTCGAAGTAGGTGTGGTCCACGCCCACATCGTAAGAGGGGCCGATCGTGAACAGGGTCTGCTGCTCAGCCCGCTGGAACGTCGCGCCGGGGGGTACCGCCTGCGACACCAGCCCGCGGTTGCCGTCGATGAAGAAGAGCTCCCGGCCGCTGTGCGCCCACACCGGACTCGTGCCGCCTCGGGTCGACACCTGCCACCTGCCGCTCTGACCGTCGGGAAAGGGCCGAACGAAGATCTCGCGCCGCCCCGTCTCGCCGGACTCGTAGGCCAGCCAGCGGCCGTCTGGCGAGAAGAACTGGTGGCGTGCGCCCGTCGTGCCCTCGAGCGCGCGAGACTCGTAGCGGTCCATCTCGCGGACGAAGAGCTGCGACGTGCCGCCGACCTGGTTCTGGTAGACGAGTCTCCTGCCGTCGGGCGAGATGTCGAACGGTTTCGATCGACCGCCCCAGATCCTCAGCTGGTCTCCTTCCGGCAGCGCCAGATTCACGCGTTCGACCGCGACGTTTGGCGTCGGTCGGCTCCAGCCGAGCCAGGCGAAGACGAGGCTCGCGGCGAAGAGCAGGGGCCAGACGTGGCGCAACGCGCGGCGACGTTGCGCAGGAGCGGTGATGGCCGTCGGCAGCTCACCGAACCCGGAGTCCCTCAGTGCATCCGCGAACCGGCCCGCAGTCGCGAACCGGTCAACGGGCAGCTTCGCAAGGGCGACGCGAATGGCGGCATCCACGTTGGCAGGAACGGTGGGACGCTGCTTCGTCGTGGGTGGTGGGGGGTCGGCGAGAATCTTCGCCATCAGCGCCGGCGTCGACGCGGCTTCAAATGGCGGATGCCCGACCAGCATCTCGTACAACGTCGCGCCCAGCGAGTAGATGTCCGTGCGGCGATCCACCTTCCGGTCGGCTGATGCCTGCTCCGGGCTCATGTAGTGAGGCGTGCCCAGTGAGAGACCGGTCTCCGTGAGTCGGCCCGCCCCACCGGCTGTCACCGCGATCGCGATCCCGAAGTCCGCAATGACCGGCTTCCCATCGTGCAGCAGGATGTTCGCAGGCTTGATGTCGCGGTGGATCACCCCCTGCCGGTGCGCTTAGTCGAGCGCCTCCGCCACGTTCGTCGCGATGCTCGAGGCCCCGTCGACCGGAAGCTGACGCTCGCGATCCAGCCGCTCACGCAGGCTCTCCCCGTCCACGTAGGGCATCACGTAGAACAGCATCCCGTCCGCGTGGCCCGAGTCGAAGAGCGGAAGAATGTGCGGATGCTGGAGGTTCGCCGTCGTCCTGATCTCGGCGAGGAAGCGATCCGCGCCGACGACGGCCGCGAGCTCGGGCTTGAGCACCTTGAGCGCGACCGGCCGGCGGTGACGGAGGTCTCGTGCGCGGTAAACCGCCGCCATGCCGCCCTCGCCCAGCAGCGACTCGACGCGGTAGCGCCCAGAGAGGGCGTCGTTCAGGCGGGCGACGGGGTCGCGCATGGGCTGCAATCTAGGGTGCCCTCCTGCGGCGCGCTCCCCCTACGAAAAGCTCGACAGTCGGGGTGTGGCTGCGGAGCCTTGGCATTGGTCGACCGAGGGGCTCGGAGCCCATGCTGTGGTGGCGCGGTGGGAGTCCAAGATCAGGGTGCCCGGTGCCCGTACCGGGCGACGAGCGCGCGGAATTGCGAGTCGGCCCGAACTGGATCGAAGCGGGGATCACTCAGGAGGATCCAGGGAGGGCCCCTTCGTGGCGGTCGGAGGCAACACTCTTCGAGCGCGGACACGGCGACGGCGGCGTTGCCCGCCGCGCCTGCAGCAAGGGCCAGATTCTCCAAGACCCTGAGCCCGCGCCCATAGTCCCGCTCGAGAGGCATCATCTGAACGGCCCGTCGGGCGTCTGCCAACCCTTCGACGATTCGTCCGGCGCCCACGAGGATCTGCCCGGACGCGGCGGCAACCCGAAAGTCGTCCACCTCCCGCTCCCGGAACCTGCGCAGGACCTGAGCGGCCAACTCGAAGTGTGTATCGGCCGCACTGGAGTTGCCGAACGCCCATTCCGTCCACCCCCTCAGCATCGCGGAAGGCACCACCTCGCTCTGGTCGGTGAAGATGAAGTCCGGGTCGTCGGGCAAGGCGCGCTGTGAGGCGTCCCAGTTGCGCTCCCGGAACTCCACTTCCCAGAGCGTTTGGCTCACGCCGTCACCGCGTTCGAAATACGCCCGGACCGGCCCCGGACCCTCACCCAGCCAGTACCGGAGCCGAACCCGATCCAGCCCGTTGATCGGTCGGCTGGGATCGAGCGCGTAGGCCCTTTCGGCCATCTCGAGGGCCTCCTCATATCTTCCCAGTGGCAGGAGTGTCCGGACGGACTGCATGAAGGGCACATCGGACCTCGGATCGAGGGCCCTTGCCCGCTCCATGTACACGAGGGCCTCGTCGTACTTGCCGTGCCGGCGGAGGATATACGCGCTCAGGAGACTGGCTGCCCCATCACCCCGTAGGCCTACGTCGGCCCTGCGGAGCTCCTCCAGGGCTGCTTCGTAGTTCTCCTCCACCCGGTACAGATACGTCGCCATGGCGTAGTGGCTCTCGGGCAAGTCGGGGGCGAGCTCGAGAGCCTTGAAGGCCGCGGATCGGGCCGCCTCTCTTCGTGCTGGTGAGACGTCCCA
>QJYK01000031.1 GCA_003248075.1 Gemmatimonadota bacterium
CCTATTGGTACGGCATCTATCCGCTGCATGCGCTGGTCTTCGACGACCTGGTCGACGCAGTCGCCCGGGACGCTGCCGTCTTGGCGAAGTCGTCGCCCTCCCGCAACGGGGCGAATGCACGCAGCTTGGCTCTTTCCACTCCGGATACCGCCTGACACCGACACGCTAGGCAGGCCGCGAGCGTGGAGCATCCGACGGGGCGTGCCGGGCGTCGCGAGGGGATCGATCCGGGTCGCGATTCGCCGTCCGCAGCACGATCTTCCCCACGCTCTCGCGCGACTCCATGAGGCGGTGGGCCTCGGCGACGTCGTCGAGCGGGAGGACGTGGCCGACGACGGGGCGGATCCGGTGCTCCGTCACGAAGGCGACCATCTCGTCCCAGATGCCGCGCAGGCGAGCCGCGTCGGAGCTCAGATACCCCAGGTGCGTGGAAAGCAGGCCGGTCGACCGCTTGTACATCGACTCGAGACTCACGCGGGGCGCGCCACGCCACGCACGCCACCAGGAGATCGGGTTCCAGAGCCGGTAGTCGAGGCTCGCATACCCCGCGACGACGATGCGCCCGAACGGCGCGAGTGCCGCGTCGCATGCTGTGAACACGTCTCCTCCGACCGTTTCGAGCACTACGTCCAGCCCGTCGCCGCCGAGAGTGTCCCGCAGACGCTCCGCGAAGCCCGGTGAACCGTACTCGACTACGATATGGGCACCCTTCGAGCGGGCTAGCTCGAGCTTTTTGGAGGTACTCGCGAGCGCGATGACCTCGCATCCAAACGCGCTCGCCATCTGGACTGCCGCCGTGCCGACGCCCCCGGCCGCCGCAGTGATGGCGACGCGGTCACTCGGGCGCAGGCGCGCCATCTGTACCAGGGCAATCCACGCGGTCGCGAAATTCACGCCGAAGGCGGCGCACTCCTCCATGGAGTATCCCGGCGGCGGGCGCACAACCCGCTCCATGGGCGCGACGATCTGCTCGGCATAGGCGCCGTTCTGCCGCCCCACCAGAACCACATCGCCGACGGCCAGACCCGAGACGCCCGCTCCCAACTGATCGATCCGGCCGGCTGCCTCCATGCCAAGCACGTAGGGCCTGGTAGGCGTCCACCCGTAGAGCCCCTTGCGGGAGAGGACCTCAGCGTAGTTCACGCCGATCGACTCCACGGCGATCCGGACCTCGCCCGCTCCGGGCTCGAGCTCAGGCTGCTCGGTGGGCTTCAGGACCCCGGGGCCACCGTGCCTTGAGAGAACGACAGCGCGCATCATCATGTCCGGTACGGGAGGAGACGTCGCGGGGGAGTTCATCGTACCACACCTCCCGCGACGCCTGAAACCATCGCCACGGGATCGTCGCTCTCCGTTGTTGCGCTGCGGGCCCCGTGAGTGAGATGGTGTTCCTCGACGCCCGCGCCCGACCGAGCCCGAGGGTGGCGCGCTGCCACCCGATGGGCCGCGACGGCGGGGACCGCCACGCCCCCACGACCGGAATCCTGCTCGTGAACGCAGCCGAGAAGCAGGCCTGGGTGACGATCCCCGTAGCGATCCTAGTGGGCGCGGGCGTGGCCTGGGCAGGGAGTCAGGGCACCACAGCGGACGGAGTGCCCGTGTTCGCTATCTGCTGTGTCATGGCGTTCGCCGTCAACTGGATCGCGTTCGTGCCAGCGTACCTGGGCCGGACCGAGCGCTTCTACGACCTCACGGGCAGCATCACCTACCTGGGAACAGTGGCCTTGGCGCTGGCGCTCTCGGGGGCCACCGATCTCCGGGCGATTCTACTGGGCGCCCTCGTCGCCGTCTGGGCCGTTCGGCTAGGGAGCTTCCTCTTCGCGCGCATCCGCCGGGAGGGTGGGGACGCGCGCTTCGAGAGCATCAAGGTGAGCTTCCCGCGCTTCCTCATGGCGTGGACGCTCCAGGGGCTCTGGGTGCTGATCACGCTGGCATGCGCGCTGGCAGCCATCACCAGCGCCGCCGCTCCACCCCTCGGCGGGTTCGCGATCGTGGGGGCGGCGGTGTGGGTTTTTGGCTTCTCGATCGAGGTGATCGCCGACCGTCAGAAGTCTCGCTTCCGGAGCGACCCCGCCAACCGCCGCCGATTCATCCAGACGGGCCTCTGGGCCCGGTCACGCCATCCCAACTACTTCGGTGAGATCACGCTGTGGGTGGGCATCGCCCTCATCGCGCTACCCGAGCTCAGGGGTTGGCAGCATGTCACGCTCGTGTCCCCGGTCTTCGTCTACTTGCTCCTCACGCGCGTCAGCGGGATCCCCATTCTGGAGGAGCGGGCCGAGGCCCGCTGGGGCGACGATCCCGCATACCGGGCCTACCGGGACCGGACGCCATCGCTGCTACCGAGGGCCTGGGGCCAGCACTTCCGGTCCACGCGTTTCCGGACACTCTGAGCTCCACGAGTATTGCCGGTCAGTGGGCGTGAATCCGCCGCTGATGTTACCATGCCCGAGACGCTGAAGGTGGCCTCATCGACCTCGGAACCGCAGCCGATTGAGAAGACCATCCCAACTTCCCTCCGACCGTGGCAAACGCGCCGGCTGCTGAAGGCGCCAAACCTCGAGCCACTGATTCGCATACGAGCGCAGGAGAAAGGCGTATCGGATCGCCTCCGGGGTACTCAGGGAGGACGGCTCCTCGATTCCCCGGCGGAAGATGTCTGGAGCTGTCCCGCTTTCGTGGATAGGTGAACACTGAGGTTTGCTTTCGTCTCCGATCCGATGGAGTCGGAGGCTTCCCCCGGGCAGCGGGGGAGTAAAGTCGGCCAGTTCACGCAGCGACGGCATGGCAACGCTCGAAGTTGAGCGGGGAGATCTGGCCAAGCGCCGAGCCGTCCAGCGATCTGCTCTGGGCTCCACTGCTCTTCCAGGCGAGCCACCACCTCCGGGCCCTCGGTATCGCGGGGAAATGGACCCCAGTCGAGCACGGGTACCGGCTCCGGCTGAACAGCGGGGCGGTGGTGACTTGGGTCGCCACGACCGGGCGCATCTAGGTGCAGGGTCCCGCTGAGGTCAAGGTGAACGTCGAAAGCACGATTCGGCGGGGGCTGCCTGCGGCGCCGGGGCGGGGCTGATGGGGGCGAGCCGGGGACCCCGGTGGCTGGCCGTCACCTCGTTGCCATCGCGCTGGCGGTACTCCCTCGGGTCGCGCACATCCCCTCTTACGACCCCCGCCAGAACCACAGCTTCGACATGCTCGGCTCGTCTTTCGAGCAGCCGGTCCACGTCGGTGCCTCCCTCGATGAGCACCGACTCCCGGCGCGCTAACCATCAAGGGTGGGGATTGCCAGGTATGTGGGCGGGATGCATAGATCGGCACCCCGACCAGGGTTCCGTTCCTAATGACGTAGCATCCTCAGCGACTCTGCCACGGGGTAGGCGGTGCTGTCAGAATGCTCGAGAACCCACGCCTCAAATGCCGAGACAGCTGCGGGGCGATCCTCTCTGAGCGCCGCAATCGAGGGAAGGGCATGGATAAACTCGAAGAACTCACGGCCAGTCAGCTGCCGGCGATTCTGTTCCCGTCGCAGGAACGACCGGGCTTGGTCGGACCCAGGGTGAGGTCCCCTCAGCGTCCACTGGGGGAACATCGGTTCTCCCTCCGAACTGAGTCCACGATTCTCAGGGCGAAGCAAGAATGTGACCGTATCGCCCGAGTGAACCCATTCGCGAGTCCTGACCGGCCCTAACCTGCAGGACGGGCCGTGAGTGAGCGGGAAGACCAGAAACGTCCGGCCTGGATCGAGACCGTGAGCGGCTCCTTCACCGGTCAGGACCGACACGAACCGTTGCGCCCGAAAGGGCTCCGCCCCGGAGGATTCCATTCGGAGGTCGCGCCCCTCGAAGAGCGGTAGCCCAACGTGCGCTGTTTCCCACCATTCGTCCGTAGCGACGGCCAGCACCGCTTCGTCCGATCGACGGCTCAGGAAGTACTCGGTCGTGGGCGTGCAGGCCACGGCTGCCGCCTCGCCGCCCATAGCGCCTGCGCACCACATCCCACACAACGCCAAACCAGCCACTAACGCGGCGCCTCTCCTCATGGTTCCTCCTCGGAGCGTTGACGCTTCCTTGATCCGTCCATGGCCCCCTATCGCGACGCTGATGGCGTACCACGCGCGCGCCTACGACGTCCACCTCGAGGACCTGATCTCCTTCCGTGACGACACGATCGAGGTCACGTGTGCGCCGTGATGTCGCCTGGGATTACGTCCAACGCTTCGGCCCCCTCCCGCTCCGCCGGGTCGACGAGTCCGTCGACCTTTGCAGTTCCGAAGCCCGCGAGACCCCATGGTGGACTCTATGCCCCGAGCCTCGCCGCCACCGTCGCCTCCACTTTGGTGATCTCCTGGTCCGACAGCCCCAGACTCTCCGCAAACGTCCTGAGAACCGAGCGCTCTCGGTGCGTGATCTCCCCATCCCGGATACCGGCCTCGAAGGCGGCTGCGTACACATCGGCCTTTCGGCCGCCTAGATACTCCTGACTGTCCTCTACCCCAGGCATCAGTGTGTCCAGAAGCCGCTCCAACCCGGCCTGCAAGGGCTTGAGCGCCGTGACGACGATTCCCGCCGTGATCAGGCCCAGCACCACCCCCTGGACCGGGATCACCGTCTCCAGGAGCTCACTCCCGACGAAGAACCCGACGGCGATGAGCGCGAGCATACCGGACCGGACCAAAGCCCATTTCAGTCTCAGGTCGAGGTCGAACAGCTGGGTTCGGAGGACGCCATAGCCCAACAGCGAGAAGCACAGCAGGTACGTCACCGCCTGTAGCGGGTTGTAAATGAAGTCCCCCCAGAACGGCAGTGGCCGGAGCTGATCGTGGAGGCCGTACGCGACGGTGACGTATCCGTCGCGGCAGCCGAACGCCAGAAAGAGCCAAAGGGCATGCGAGCGGGATGCCGTTCCCGGCTCCGAAACCTTGAGGGCATGCAGAGAGGACACGAGGCCAAAGAGGCACATCGCGGCCGCGAACAGCAGCATGCCGACTCCCCAGTCCACCATCTGGAAGTTCGAGGCGGCCCAAGTCGGGTGGTACGGAGCGGACACGAACTTGTCCGGCCGGACGAGCACCGTGATCGGGCAGGCCAGCGCGGTAGCCCAGAGCGCCCGAACGGTCCACCTGTTGCGGAACGGCCGTACGAGCGGCGTGTCGAGGGCCGCCCCGAACAGAATGAGGTACAGGGACGGCGAGGCGAAACCGACCGATACCGCGATCACACTTGTGGCCCGGGCCTGCGCGGGGTCCGGGAGTGTAAACAGCACACCCGTAGCGCCGCCTATGAACACGCCCTCCGAAAAAAGGAGCGAAGCGAGGGCTCGGCTGACCAGTGTCCCGTGACCCGTCCGCCAGACCACGACCGCAAGCGAGATTGCTACGCCACCCGCGATCAGGCCGGGGAGGCTCCAGGGTGTCCAGATCATTACGATGGAACTCGTCCGTGGAGAGCGCTCTATGCGCATCGCGGCCGCGACGAGCGGGGCCCGAATTGTCGATGGAGAGGCCCGCCCCTGCCAATTCGTACACCACGATAGGAACGGACGCCGCCGGCATGCAACACAGCTACCGTTTCCCACGCCGGCGGAGGGCATCGTGGCGGGCATGGCCGGAGTGCTCGCCCGCGCGCGCCAACGCTCGGACACTCTGCGAGCGGATGGTCGCGTGATGCGCCGGGACCCTATTGGAGGGATGATACGACGCCAATCCCAGCTGCGACTACGTTTGCCACACCTCGCAACGAGCGTACATGTTGCTGGTCCTTACCGGGTTCCCCGTGGCAGTGGGGCGAGTTATGCGAGTTACACATTTCGGCCCTCTGACGGGCGTCACATCGGTTGTGCTGGGGCTTCTGGTCCCGCCGGTGGCGGCCCAGAATGGCACACTGATTGGGACGGTCACGAGCGCGGACGGCGGCGGCCCGCTTCAGGGGGTCCAGATCCGGGTTCTGGGTGGAGCTCAGCCGATCGGGGTGCTGACCGATACCCAAGGGCAATACTCGGCGCAGGTTCGCGCGGGCGGCTATACCGTGGTGGTCGAGTCGCTTGGCTTTCTCGACGCGCGCTTCGACCGCGTCTCGGTCTCCGTGGGCGAGATCACGACGCTCGATATCGTCCTCACCCCGCAAGCCCTGAGTCTGGACCCCGTCACGATTACCGTGAGCCGACTCCAACTCGGTGAGAAATCCACCCAGGCGCCCGCGACGAGCTACCGAGTGGATTCGCTTCAGATCACGGAGCGGGCGACACCGAACATCGCAGACCACCTCCGTGAGGCGCCGGGTGTCGATATCGTCACCAGCGGGCTCCAGAGCGCCAGGGTCGTCGTCCGGGGCTTCAACGACGCTTTCTCCGGCGACCTGCACATGCTCTCTGACCATCGTCTGGCCGGAGTGCCGTCCCTGCGGGTCAACCTCATGAATTTCATCCCGATCACCGACCAGGACATCGAGCGGATCGAGGTCGTGCTCGGGCCGGGCTCAGCGCTCTACGGACCCAACACGGCGAACGGAGTGGTACAAATCATCAGCAAGTCGCCGCTCACGACCCAGGGGACGTCGGTGACATTCGGGGCGGGAGAGCGCTCGGTGCTCCAGGGCTCGATGCGGTCTGCTCTGCTGTTGACCGACGACCTTGGCGTGAAGATTTCCGCCCAGTACGTGCGGGGTGACGAGTGGCAGTACATGGACCCCACGGAGCAAGCCAACCGCGACGCAGCAGATGCGGACCCGGCCGCGTGCTTGGCGGACAAAGCCGTGAGGCGACTCAGTCCGGCGGAGGCTCAGACCGCGTGCGCCCGTATCGGTGCTAGGGACTTTCAGCTCGAGCGATGGGGGCTGGAAGCAAGAGCGGACTACAGATTTGCCGATGATGGTGTGATCGTGGGCACCTACGGCCGGAACTCGTCCTCCGGGATCGAACTCTCTAGTCTGTCAGCCGCACAGAACGACGATTGGATCTACCAGTTCTACCAAGCACGCGTGAGCAAGGGACGCCTGTTCGCCCAGGTCTACTACAACACGAGCGACGCTGGGAACACCTTCTTGTTGCGTGACGGCGCCACGCTGATCGATGAGTCGAGGCTCATCGTGACTCAGATACAGGACGGCATCGCGATTGCCGACGACCGACAAGAGTTCACTTTGGGGTTCGACTACTTCGGGACCCGCCCGAACTCGCGCGGCTCCATCTATGGCTCGTACGAGGGCGAAAACGATATCGACGAGTTCGGATGGTATCTCCAATCGGCGACCGCCCTCTCCGACAAGGTCGACTTCGTCGCTGCTGCTCGCTTGGACGCTCACTCGGCCCTTGCGGACAACGTGTGGTCGCCGCGGGCCGCTCTGGTCCTCAAGCCGCAGGAGGGCCAAAGCGTCCGCTTCGCATACAACCGCGCTTTCTCGACACCGACGGTCCTCAACCACTTCGTGGACATATCGGGAGGGTTCGCACCTTACCCACTCGGTGCGCTCGGCTTCAGCGCGCGCGCGTACGGCACCGGATCCGCCGGCTGGTCGCTTCAGAACCCCGACGGGTCATTGAGGGGCATGCGATCGCCGTTCAACCCGGGGGGGGCCGGAGAGCTACTCTCGGCTGACACACACGTGTTATGGCAGCTCGCGTGCGGCTTTCTCGAACAGCAAGGCGTGATCGACCCGACAGCGTCGGCGGTCCTGTGCGGCCTGACACCCACGAACGACGACATCGCGCGGCTGCTGCTGGATCCCAATACGCAGACCGTGACGCCGGTGGAAGGTGCCATGCTACCTGATGTCCCACCCCTTCGCGAGTCCCATACGGAGACATTTGAAGTCGGGTGGACGGGCGTGTTCAAGGATCGAATCTCGATTTCCGCCGACGTGTTCTACATGAACAAGAGAGACTTCGTTTCTCCCCTGATCGTCCAGACCCCGCTCCTGCTACTTGATCGCGACGATCTCGAGGCATACCTGACGCCGTACGTCGGGCCAGCGAACGCAGCGGCTCTGGCTGACGGGATCGGCGGCGGCCCCGATACCCCTCCGATCCCGCTGGCAGTCGCATCCTCCGACCAGGTGCCCTCGCAGGGGGCTGACCTGATCCTGACCTTTCGAAACCTCGGTGACGTGGACCTTTGGGGTGCAGATCTGGCGTTCGACGCGCTCCTGACCGAGGACTGGAGGCTCTCTG
Source organism: Gemmatimonadota bacterium (assembly GCA_003248075.1). Lineage (GTDB taxonomy): Bacteria > Gemmatimonadota > Gemmatimonadetes > Longimicrobiales > Gaopeijiaceae > SZUA-318. The sequence continues at coordinate 8,164 of QJYK01000031.1, forward strand.
GCTCGTTCTCCCTCCTGGGCAAGGACTATTTCCCGATAGCTGACGGATCGACATTGGCGCTTAATGCGCCAAGGGAAAAAGGATCTCTGAGTATCGCCTACCGCAACGTCCTACGCGGGTTCAGTGCGTCGGCTCGCGTCCGTGCCTCGAGCGGATTCCCTGTGCAGTCTGGTGTGTTCGTGGGGACGCGCTGCATCGGAGCGGACATGAACGCAGAAGACTGTGTCGACGACTACGCGATGGTCGACCTCACCGCCAGTTTCAGGGTTCCGAACACTGCAGCGACCCTGCAGATGTCGGTGAACAATGCGTTCAATACGCCGTACCGATCCTTCGTCGGCGTCCCGGAGATCGGTCGGTTCGCAATGGTCAGGGTGAGGTACGATCTCTTTTAGGTTACGTGACGTCCCCAGCTGCCGGTCCCGGTCGAGCCAGGGAGCCCTGCTGGTCCGGAGAGTGCCGTTTGGGGACCCTCACTGTGGGGTTCGCCGCTCCAACAAGGCCTGCCAATTGATGATCAAGGCAGCCGCCGGGGGCAGGAGTTCGTCGTCCGGACGGCCCTGGAGAACGCCGGCCTCGTTTTTGACCATTCCGATGGCTCGATCGTCGGTATGTCGGGACCTCGCGAATCCCTCACCTGGGAACGACCGGTGGACCATCACCGACTACCGATCCGTGTTCGCCGAATGCTGCAGGCGTCCGAACGCTGGCTCGCCGACGGCGAGCTTCATGCTCGGGACGTCAGGAGAGAGTCGCGTGCCGACTATCTGCTCGACCTGCTCGCCTTCGAGATACTGCTGCGAGCGACGTACCTTGTGCACGTGGGCGCGCAGAGCAGCGTGCATAATTATCTCCGGCTCTACCAGGCCCTTCCAAACCCCGTCCAGTTCGAGATCTACCGCTTGGCGCTGCGCCGGGTAGGGCCCGGTGCCGACGTTTCCGATATCCCGGGCCTCCTGTCGTGCTTTTCCCGAAACTTCGTCGCGCTCCGCCACGACTACGATGTCCTCGGAGACCTGGTCGATGATGAAGTAGCGCGCCGTGAGCGGGAGTGGATCGAGAACGGTACACCTCTGCAAGCCCCCGACCCCGACTACCATCCAGGGGCGTTGTTCGGCCTCACCGAGGCGCTGCGAGAGCACCTTCGCGAGTGGCTGAGTCGCCACGACTGAATCGAGTCTGCGACGGATCGGAGGGTCACCTACGTACTCTGACGTAGAGTCAAGGTGGGATAGATCGGGGTAGCGTGGGGTCCAGAGGCATGCGTTCTAACAAGGAATTGCTGCTGACCGGGCAGGCTGCGAGCGCTCCGGGCGTAGGCCCGTCGCTAGTGGAGTGTACAACGACGACGAACCTCTTGGGCCGTTTCCGCGCTCGGGGGGCGGCCGGACCCAGCGGCCCGACCGCCCCCCGAAGAAGGTCGTGCTCGGTCGTCGGTCGGCCTCAGTCGTCGTCCTCCACCGAGACGCCGTTCTCGAAGTCGAACTCGCCCTCGAGGTCCAGCGTCTGCCCGTCGAGAGCGCAGAGGTCGACGTTCGTGAACCAGGCCGACGGGTCGAGGTGGACCAGGATCGACACGTTTCCGGGAACCACGAAGGGGGTCGAGAACTCCTTCTCCACCTCGAGCTCGGCGGAGAAGTAGACCGTGAACTCATCCGCACCGCAGGTCCCGTGCACGACCATGCTGGCGTTGCTGGGAAAGTCCGGGTACGCCGTCTGCATCTCGGTGAGAAGGTTACCGATGACGGCCTGCTTGGAGCCGTCGTCGTCGTCGTCCGCCTCCAGGTCTTCCACCTCGAACTCGATCTCGTCGTAGCTCCCCTCGGGGATGACCGCGCTGATCTCCTCGTCCCCGTTGTCCTCCAGCAGGCTCACCAGGAACGGGCCGACCTCGATCTCCTCGCAATCGTGGTCTTCCCCTCCGAGGCACTCCCCGCCGGTGCCCTCCAGCTCGATCTCGGAGACGATCAGCTTGATGTCGTCGATCGTCGCATCACCGACCGTGATGGGAGCGGCCGCGGGCGCTGCCGACGCGAAGGCTCCCGGCGCCTGGGCTGCGATGCTTGCGGCCACCGCATCGAACCGCACGGTGACCTGCCCGGCGTTGTCCAGCCCGGTCGTGTCCTGGCACGCCCAGGACCACGGGACCATGGCGGCAAGGATCAGTATCTTCTTGTGCACGATTCCCCCTCCGTTACGTGTGCGCGGTGAGCGACTCCCGCGCGAGAGCCCGCCTCACCGTTCCAGACCATCTTGGTGCTTGAACTAGTGACAGGTCGCGCAAATCGTGTGCCATACCGCCCGCTGCGCGGCGGGTCGCGCAGATCCCGCGCCGGGCCACCGTCCCGTGCGGCGGTAAACATTTGTTGTCAGGACACTTGAGGGAGGTGGGGAAGATTTTTCCCTCCTGCGGCCGCGCGCGGGCTTTGACGCGCTCGGGAGGCAATTCCCGCCGGGACCTCGGCGGTGCGATCAAGCCCCGAGGGGAGACTCAATGAAGACTTGGGCGGACCTTGCCGGTGGAAGACTCGCCAGCGGAGTCAACTTCGGACTGTCGGCCTCCTGATCGGTCCTCAGAGGGCGGGGTCTCTGGAAGCCCTCCACTCCAGAATCGGAGATGAAGTCAGAGCCTCGAGGACCCGACTGTTTCTCATCTTCCGCGCCGCTCCGCGGCACGGCTGGAGGGAACGCCGCGCTCTTGACCGGCTTGCTTTCCACACACCTGGGGTACCTGATCCCCGACGCGGCACGCCTGCGCGGCATCTGGGACGACATGGTCGCCTTCGTCACGGAGCACCGGATCCGCCCCGTCGTCGGCCACGTGCTTCCGCTCGACCACGTCGCCGAGGCCCACCGCCTCATGGAGTCCCGCGAGAGCGTGGGGAAGATCGTGCTACGGACGGCGAATCGCGACCCGGATCGATCCCCTCGCGACGCCCGTCATGCCCCGTTGGACGCTCACGGCTCGGGGCGTCCCTAGCACGTGGGCGTCAGGCGGTCCCCGGAGTGGAAAGGGCCAAGCTGCTTGCATCGGCCCCGTCGTGCGGGGGAGACGGCTTCGCCAGTTCGGAAGCGTCCCGTGCGACGGCGTCGACCAGGTCGTTGAAGATCAGCGCATGCAGCGGATAGATGCCGTACCAGTATGCCCATCCGAGAAAGCCCGTGGGGGCGAAGTACGCGGTCTGGACGAGGCGGGTTCCTTCGCCTTCGGGGAGGGCCTCGAACTGCAGCCAGGCCTTCCCGGGAACCTTCATCTCCGCGCGCAGCCGAAGCAGGGATGGCGGACGGACCTCTTCGACGCGCCAGAAGTCGATGGCCTCACCAGGGTACACCTCATGCGGATGCCGCCGCCCGCGACGTAGACCGGGTCCCCCAACCAGTTGATCCAGGATGCCCCGGACCTCCCAGGCCCAGTCCCACACCCGCCACCCCCGTTCGCCACCCAGGGAGGAAAAGGCGCGGAACACCTCGGCCGGCTTCGCTTGCACCCATCGGCTACGCACCTCCCGTGCGATGCCCTCGCGATCCTCGAATCGCACACCGCGTTCCCCACCGGCGAAGGTCCATCGGGTCGCCACGTCGCCATCCCGGACCCGCCGGAGCGTGCGCTCCACCGCCTCGCGGTAGGTACGTGGGGCGATCTCGGGGAAGAGTGTGCGTGCGCGGACGGTGTCGCCGACCACCGGCTGCACCACCCCCTCGACCAGAGGAACCGCCAGCGAATTGGAGATCGGGGTGACCAGCCCGACCCACAATGCGGCAAGACGTGGCGCCAGGACCGGAACCGGGACGATGACCCTCGGTAGGCCGCGCGCGCGGGCGTACGTCATCATCATCTCCCGGAACGTGACGGGCTCGGCGCCCACGTCGATGACCCCCAGCGTATCCATGCGCCCCAGGGCCCCGACGAGGTACTCGAGGATGTCACCCACGCCGATGGGCTGGACCTCGTTGAGAATCCAGCGAGGCGCCACCATGGCGGGAAGTCGCTCCGTGAGGTAGCGAACCATCTCGAAGGAAGCCGAGCCGCTTCCGATGATCGGCCCAGCTCGGAAC
>QJYK01000340.1 GCA_003248075.1 Gemmatimonadota bacterium
GTGGTCGCCGGGGCGGGGGGCAACGACACGAGGAAGGCGATTGCGTTGTCACACGCCGTGGCCGGGGCGGGAGCTACGCACGTCATGCACGTCTCGCCCGCCTACAGCCGCCCACCGCAACGCGGCATCGTCGCCCACTTCACCGCGATCGCGGACGCGGCCCCCCGACCGGTGCTCCTCTACAACGTACCGGGCCGCACGGCCTCGAACATGGAGGCCGCGACGACGCTAGCGCTGGCCGAGCATCCCAACGTCGTCGGCGTGAAGGAGGCGTCGGGCAACCTCGTGCAGATCTCCGAAATCCTGCAGAAGCGCCCCGCAGGCTTCACCGTCCTGTCGGGGGACGACGCCCTCACGCTGGCGGTGATGGCGCTGGGGGGCGACGGCATCGTGTCGGTGGTGAGCAACGCGCTCCCCCGCCAGATGTCGGAGCTGACACGCGCGGCCGACCGCGGCGATCACCCAGAGGCCCGCCAAATCCACTTTCGCTTGGCGCCGTTCATGTCCGCTGCGTTCGTCGAATCCAACCCGATCCCCATCAAGGCCGCGCTGGGCCTCATGGGCCGAATCGATCCGACCGTCCGGCTCCCCCTCGTTCCCCTTGCCGAGGCGCACCACCAGATCTTGCGCTCCGCCCTCGCGCACGCCGGGGTCGCGCTCCCGTGAAGTACGACATGGACATGCTCGAAAGCCGCATCGACGCGCTCTACGCGACGCCCCCGGGGGAGCCGCTCGAGGCGGACGCTGAGGCCATCGTCGGGGCGCTGCTCGCGCATCTCGAGGCCGGTGAGGTCCGCGCGGCGGTTCGTGATCATGACGGACGCTGGAGCGCGGTGCCGTGGGTGAAACGCGGCATCCTGGTCGCGTTCCGGGCCGGGAGGGTGGTGGCCCTCGGGCCGGGCGGCACGCCCGCGGAAACACCCGACGCACCGGCTCCCCTCCTGGACAAGCACACGCTCCCGGTCCGCCATTTCCGCCCCGATGAGCGCGTGCGGATCGTGCCCGGCGGGTCCTCCGTGCGTCGCGGGGCGTACATCGCGCCCGGCGTCGTGTGCATGCCGCCCATGTTCGTCAACGTCGGGACGTGGATCGGCCCGGGAACGATGATCGACTCCCACGCGCTGGTGGGCTCCTGTGCGCAGGTGGGAGCCGGCGTGCACCTGAGCGCGGCGGCCCAGATCGGCGGGGTCCTGGAGCCCGTGAACGCGAACCCCGTGGTCGTCGAGGACGACGTGGTGGTGGGCGGGAACGCGGGCATCTACGAGGGCACGATCGTGCGGCGCGGCGCCGTCCTCGGCGCGGGGGTCGTGCTCACGCGCGCCACTCCGGTCTACGACCTCGTCCACGAGCGCGTGTTGCGGGCGGGGCCGGACGCACCGCTCGAGATCCCCGAGGACGCCGTGGTGGTGGCGGGAGCGCGCGCGGTCCGGTCGGCTTGGGGCGCGGAACAAGGCCTCTCGATCTACACGCCCGTGATCGTCAAGTACCGCGACGAGAAGACGGACCTGGCGACTGCGTTGGAGCAACACCTGCGCTGACAGGCTCGGAAATGCGCACCGGCACCGGGCTGTCGTCGAGGGTACCGTTTCCCAGCTTGCCTCCGAGCTCTCCGTCGATGGCCTGATTGTCGCCCCAACAGTAGATCGGCCCCCCGAATGCGACCGGCGTGTCCAGGAGGCCCCCTCCCTCCACGCCGTCCCCGGGGACCGGAGCCAGGATCGGCTCGCTCACCACCCCGCACGTATGAGCCGAGCCGGCGCCCAGCTGCGTGAAGGTCAGCCCACCTGTCACCGGGACCGGGCCGGCCCGATTCACGGTGGTCCCGTCCCCGAGCTGGCCGTTCTCGTTCGCTCCCCAGCAGAAGGCGACGCCCGACACGCCTTCGAGCGGATCCGAGCCTCCGCCCTCCAGGAACGGATCGGGATCCAGCACCTCGGCCACGGCGATCGCACAGGCGTGCGCGCCGCCGGCAGCGAGCTGGAAGAAGCCGGTCGCACCGGCCAGGGCGGCGCGTACCGGGACGTCGCTGTCCATCCGGGTCCCGTCGCCCAGCTGGCCGAGGTCGTTCCGACCCCAGCAGTAGACGTCGTTGGCCTCGCCGACGGCCCCGGTCAGGGTCATCCCGCACGTGAACTCGTCGCCGGCCACCAGGTCGGCGAACACGAGGGGACTTCCTCCTGGGCCCTGGACCTGCACCGCGGAGCGACTGCACGGGAACGCCAGCGTGTCCGCGGGCGCATCTCCCAGTTTCCGGCACTGGGCCGCGGTGTGGTCGACCCCCAGCTGTCCGTGGCTGTTGTCCCCCCAGCACCAGGCGGTCCGGGAATCGAGCTCCAGGCCACAGGCGTGTCTCGCGCCGGCCGCGATCCGGTCGAAGAAGATGTCCCCCGTGACCGTCTTCACGTCCTCGCTGGGAATCAGCTGGTCGCCGGGTTCCTCCAGGCTGAGGAGGGTGCAAGGCTCCGACGGATCACCGTCGTCGCACCCGAGCTGGCCCTCGGCGTTCGCTCCCCAACACGTCGTGGACGAGATGGCCTCGTCATTGAGGCTCACGGGGAAGGCACACGTGAACGCGTCTCCCACGGCGACCTCGGCCATTGGGATCCCCAGCGCGACCGCCGTGGGGAAGAACTGGTCCAGCCCATTCCCGGTCCCGAGCTGACCCCATTCGTTCTGGCCCCAGCAGAAAAGGCGACGTCGCTGGTCGGTGGCACAGGTGTGTCCGAATCCCGCCCAGATCCCCATGTACCGGTCGTCGCTGGCCAGTTCCGCCGGTAGGGGATCGTTGAAGTTCCCGGTCCCGAGCGCGCCGTCCGGGCCCTCGCCCCAACAAAAGGCCTCGCCCCCTCCGCGAAGCGCGGTCTGGTACACCTTGGAATACCCCGCGAGGGGATCCTCGTAGGTGAGCGCGCACGTATGGTCCCTGCCCGCCGTGACCGCGCCCCAACGCTCCCTCACAGTCACGGCCAGGTCCGTGATCGACTCGAAGAGCTCGTCCGATACTGCCTGCCCCTCGAAGTCGAACCCGATGAAATGCGTGCCGCGGCGGAGCGCCACGACCTCGGCCCGCTGACGTAGCGCCAGGGAGTCGGAGCGGGTGAGGGAAGGCACCAACGGCTCCCCCCAAAGGGCCTCCTCGGCGCTCCGGACCACGTCCATCGTGCGGATCGCCAGTGCGCTCGAGTCGGAGGGCACCCAGGCCAGGCGCAGGCCTGTCAGGGTCGTGTCGTTGAAGACGACGGTGATCTCGAGCGTGTCGACCTCACCCACATCCAGCACGCAGGCGGAGCCGTCGACGTGACGGCAGCTGATCTCCCACGTCAGTGAGTCCGAGCCCGTGAGGGGCGGGCTCGTGGTGAGCTCGTTGCAGCCCATCGAGACTGCGACGCCCGCAAGAGCCGCGGCGCCGCCGGCAAAGACCGCCCAGCGCCGGCTCACAGCCCCACCCGCACGCCGAGGCCCCAGAAGAAACGGGGTACGCTCGGGAAGAAGTCCAGCGGAAAGTCGGGCTCCTCCACGAAGGGATCCCCGTCGTACGTCCAGAACCCTCCCAGCGCGTGCAGCACGGTGCGCGGCAAGACGATGTACTCCAGCTCCAGGCCGGTTCCGGCCACGAATGTGAACTGCTCGGAGGTGGCTTTGTAGCTGGGTAGGTACCGGATGTCGTCCAGCACGACGTTGACCCCGCCCCGGTCGAAGCGCCCCTGCACCAGCCCCCCTCCCAGCTCGCCGAAGGC
>QJYK01000272.1 GCA_003248075.1 Gemmatimonadota bacterium
ACGCGACGTACCAGTACGAGGTGGGGTACCGCAACTTCGGGCCGACGCTGGCGAACGAGTGGGACGTCCAGACGAAGGGCGAGCGGTACACGATCGGTCTGACGGCGAACTACAACCCGTTCCCGTGGTTCTCGAACCGGCTGGTGCTGGGTCTGGACAACCAGAACCGGAAGGTCACGGACTTCACGGGGATCGACCAGACGGGCAACCGTCCATGGGGCACGACGCGCTCGACGGGCTACATCGACATCGACATCCGCCCGATCCACAACTGGACGGTGGACTACGCGGGCACGATCAGCACGGACGTGAACGAGAACGTGACCTCGGCGTTCAGCGGGGGCATGCAGCTGAACGCGCGCAAGTCGGAGAACTTCGGGGTGACGGGCGAGGGCCTGGTGGCGAACAACCTGAACCTGGTGAGCTCGGCTGCGGTGAACCGTGGCGCGCAGGGCTTCAGCGAGCAGACGTCGCTGGGCTTCTACGTGCAGGAGCAGGTGGGCTGGAAGAACCGGCTGTTCGCGACGGCTGCGGTGCGTGTGGACGACAACTCGGCGTTCGGTAAGGAGTTCTCGTTGGTGGTGTACCCGAAGGCGCAGCTGTCGTACGTGATCAGCGACGAGGACTGGTTCGACTACGGGTTCATCGATCAGCTGAAGCTACGTGGCGCTTGGGGCCAGGCGGGCAACCCGCCGGCTCCGTTCACTGCGGACCGCACGTACGAGGCGGGTGTGACGAGCATGGGCGACGTGGTGGTGAACCTGCTGCGTCCGAGCTCGTACGGGAACCCGGACCTGAAGGCGGAGACGGGCTCGGAGATCGAGTTGGGATTCGAGTCGTCGCTGTTCGACGGTCGTGTGGGGCTGGACTTCACGTACTACAACCAGTCGACGAAGGACGCGCTGATCGGTGTGCCGGATCCTCCGTCCAGCGGGTTCAACGGCACGCACTTCGTGAACGTGGGCGAGATCAAGAACACGGGGATCGAGGTACTGCTGACGACGACGCCGATCTACACGCGGAACCTGCAGTGGGACGCGACGGTGGCGCTGTCGACGAACTCGAACGAGCTGGTGACGTGGGGTGACGCGCCGTTGACGGACGTCTCGTTCGGCGAGTTCGCCACGGTGCAGAAGCACATCCCGGGGTACCCGATGGGCGGGTACTGGAGCCAGGACGTGGTCCGCGACGCGAGCGGGAACCCGGTGCTGACGAGCAGCGGCGGCGTCACGCTGGAATCGGAGGCCGATTGCGGATCCGACCCCGACTGCGTGGGCGGCAAGCGATACGTAGGCCCATCGCAGGCGACGCGTGAGATCGGGTTCACGAACACGTTCACGGTGTTCGACAACTTCCGCATCTTCGCGAACCTGGACTACAAGGGTGGCTTCTACCAGTGGTGTGCGATCTGCTCGATCCGGAACCGGATCGACCGGAACACGCTGCTGGTCAACGATCCGAACTCGGATCCCGTGGAGGTCGCCGTCGCGCAGAGCCTGCAGACGAAGAAGTGGATCAGGCCTGCGGACTTCATCAAGCTGCGCGAGCTGTCGGTGACGTATCAGCTGCCCAGCAGCTTCGCGGAGCAGATGAAGCTGAGCAGCGCGGCGCTGACGGTGTCGGGCCGCAACCTGTGGATGTGGACCAAGTACGACGTCCAGGGGATGGGCTCGCCCGACCCCGAGGTCCAGTTCAACTCAACGTCGGCGTTCGGACGAACGGACTACGCGGCGATCCCGATGCTGCGGACGTTCTCGGCGAGCCTCCGCTTCTCATTCTGACCGGACCGACCCAAAGGAGAGGACAAGACGATGAGTAAGATCATCTTCCTCCGGAAGGCGGCTCGGGCTGGCCTTCTGGGAATCGTGGCGGCGGGCCTGACGGCCTGCTCCGTCACGGACGAGATCCTGGACGTGAGCAACCCCGAGGAGCTGGACGAGGGGCTGCTCGACGATGCCGCGCTGGTGAAGGTGCTGGTGAGTGGCGTCGTGGGTGACTTCCAGAGCATGTACTCCGATCCGTTCGTGTGGCGTGGCAGCATGTTCACCGACATGCAGATCACGGGGATCAACTGGGAGCAGACGGCTCGGCTGAGTCAGCGCATCGTGCAGTACGACGAGGGCGACGCCGACGGCATGTTCTCCGACCTTAGCCAGGCAAGGGCGCAGGCGGATTCGATCGCGGGCCGGATGAAGGGCGGCCTGTCGGCGAGCCCGGCCAGTGACGCGGAGCTGGCCATGGTGCTGGCGTACGCCGGGTACAGCTACATCGTGCTGGCGGACGCGATGTGCGAGGCGACGATCAACGTAGGCTCGACGATCCACCAGCCGGTGGAGCTGTACGGCATGGCCGTCGAGCGGTTCACCGAGGCGCTGTCGATCGCCAACGCGGCGGGTGCGAACACGACGCTGTCGAACAAGCGTAAGGTCAGCGACCTGATCGCGATGATCAACGTGGGCCTGTCGCGCGCGCACCTGAACGCGGGCAACAACGCGGCGGCCATGTCGGCGGCGATGAACGTGCCCGACGGCTTCTACTGGTGGGTCGAGTACAACGACAGCGATAACCGTACCTACAACGTGCTCGAGGCGCGGGTGTCGGGTGCCAACCACTCGCTCGGTGTCCATCCGAACTTCGTGGCGGGTGGGCCGTCGAACTGGCTGGTTCAGGACCTGGAGCCCTTCCTCACGGATCCTCGGGTGCAGCATCTGCCTCGCTGGCGGACGGGCCACAACGCCCTGTCCCCGCTCTACACGCCCATGCAGGGGCTGATGCACTCCGGCTACAACGGAGAGAGGTTCTCGGACGGAGGTAACCCGCAGGGCTTCACCCGTGGCGACGACATCGCGATCGCGTCCTACATCGAGGCGATGCAGAACTACTACGAGGCGGCCGGGCCCAACGGGAACGGGCCGCTGGGCTCGACCCTCGAATTCGTGAACGCGCGCCGCGCATTCGGCAACCAGGCTCCGGTGACCCTGTCGGGCGCCGACCTGATGACCGAGCTGCGCTGGCAGCGGGGCAAGGACCTGTTCCTGGGCGGGTACCGCCTGGGCGACCTGCGCCGCTGGCTTCGGCAGGGCATGGACCTGTTCCCGTCGGGGCAGCACCCCACCGCCCAGTGGGGACTCTACGGGGACGCGACCTGCTATCCGCTCCCCATCGAGGAGTACGAGGGCAACCCCAACATCAGCCGCTGACGCTGGCTGAGTAGCCAACGCAGGGGGCCGGTCCCGCTCGGGGCCGGCCTCTTCGCGTTAACCGGGCGTTCAGTGGGAGGGATCGCCCTCTACAGCGTGTCCAGATAGCGCATCAGCGATTCCTGGGTGACCCGATCCAGGGCCGCGAAGCGGTCGCGCGCTGCCTGCGCCTCCCCCCCGTGCGACAGCACGGCGTCGATGACCCGACCAGCCCGACCGTCGTGCAGGAAGAGCCTGCGGTAGCGCAGGCCCATGAGGGGCTCCGTCCGCCACTCCGTGGTCGAGGCGCCCGGGGCGCAGGTTCCCTCGAGGCCCGGACCCATGTCGTGCAGCAGGAGGTCCGAGTACAGGGCGATGATCTGCCCCTGGATGGCGGAGATCGCGCTGCGGCCGGCCTGGAGCGTCGGCACGTGGCACCCCGCGCATCCCAGGGACGAGAAGAGGGTCCGGCCCTGCTCGACGGCGCTGCTCCAGGCGTCGTCCCGGGGCTCTGGCGGGCTCGGCGGTGCCAGCAAGCGCACGAACGCCACCACGTCCCACCACGTCCTGGAGCTCGGTGTCAGCTACTTCGGGCTCTGGCGCCAGGTCGGCACCGTCCACCACCGTGGGAATCGAGCCCGCCGCCGACTCGGACGGGTGAGCCGGCGTCGTGACCCCCATCTCGAGCCGGAAGGCTCCCTCCACGAAGTCGGTCAACGTGGCCTGGTCGGCCTTGCGCCCGAAGCGTGCGGGTCGGCCGGAGGCATCGCGGCCCACGCGGCCACTGATCGCGTCGCCGTCCCGATCGTCGGGATCGGCCAACGCGTCGAGCCTTTCCTGGGGCACGGCCTCCGCGATGCCGAGCCCGTAAAGGAAGGGGATGATGAAGCGGGCTCTATGGGTCGCTTCGCGTGGGAGATCCGGGCGCGCCGCGCCGAGCGTCGCGGCTGCGGGCGTCACCCTCAAGCGGATGTTCTCGCCGCCCTGGGACGAAAGGAGGTCGCAGCGCCCGTCGGAACCGGTGCGGGTGGCCTTGGTGACGATCGTCTCGCCCGTGCCCCCTGCCATGGGCTCCGTGTGGCACGCCTCGCAGGAGTTCTCGTTGAAGCGGGGACCCAGGCCGTCTTCCGGTGTAAAC
>QJYK01000275.1 GCA_003248075.1 Gemmatimonadota bacterium
GACCGCCTCCACCGATTCGGCTTCGAGGATCCGACGCGCGGACTCCACCAGGGCTGACCGGAGATCTCCGTGGTGGTAGGTCCTCGGGCTCGGCGACATGGACCCCAATCTTGACCTTGGAAAAGCCGGGCGCAATCTTTACACCGTAAAGATCTTCCAGCGAGGTCCCGCAGGATCAGGGGGTGTCGTTGAGCTGGCATATCGCGTCGAGGATGCTGCTCGAGCTCGCAAGAAGCCGGCGCGTTCTTTGGCTTTGGGTGGTCTTTCCCGTCTCGATGTTGGTCCTTTTCGGCTGGGTCCGGATTGAGTCCTCGGGAGGAATCGGCCCGGCGTTCGGGTTCACGGCGCCGGGGATCCTCGTCGGCGCGGTCTCCGTCATCGTCGGCGAGAAGGAGCGCGGCACCTTGCGCCGGCTCGGGGCCTCCCCGGTCGGTCCACGCCAGTACTTCGCCGGCTTGGCGCTCGCCCACGTTGTCGTCGCCATGGGCCAGGCAGTCCTGGTCTACGGGATCACCTACCTGGTCGGCGGTCGGATCGAGGGCTCGGTCCTGGGGTCCTTGTCGGTCCTCGTACTCTGCGCCACGACGTACGTGGGCGCCGGTTTCATCATCGGCACTCGCTTCGCCACCGGGACCGAGGAGATCAATGGTACGGTCGCGGGAGTCGGCATTCCCCTTCTGGTGCTCGGCGGCACGTTCTTTTCGACCGACCTGCTTCCCCGGGTGCTCCTGGGCGTCGCCCAGCTCGACCCGGTCTTTCACATGAACCGGGCCTTCACCGCGGTAGCCAGAGGACAGGCGGGGATCGTCGACGCCTGGCCGAGCCTCGTCGTGCTCGGCGTCTTCACGGCCGCCTCGGCGTGGATGGCGGCGCGGGACCCCTTTGGTGAGGGTGTTTCCACGACCGATGCCGAGGCGAGCAGAGCGTGAGCATCGGGTTCGAGGGCGTGTGGAAGAGCTACGATGCCCACGCGGTCCTCAGGGGCGTCGATCTGGAGGTTCCGCCGGGGGAGGTATACGGGCTGCTCGGTCAGAACGGTTGCGGCAAGACCACCATGCTCGAGATCGCTGCCGGCCTCCGCTCGGCCGACCAGGGACGCGTCCTCGTCGGAGGGCAACCCCTCGCTACCGCTCAGAAGACGCGCCTGGGCTTTGTCCCACAGCAACCCGCGCTGTATCCAACCCTCACGTGTGAAGAGACGCTTCAATTCTACGGCCGAGTGTACGGAGTCCCCCGGAGGCGCCTCGGGTCTCGCGTCGAGGCCGCGATTCGCTGCGTGCACCTTGGCCCCTACCGATCGGCGAGGAGCGCGTCGTTGAGCGGAGGCTGGAAACAGCGTCTCAACCTGGCGGCGGCGCTCGTCCATGAGCCCGACCTGCTCGTCCTGGATGAGCCGGTCACGGGGCTCGACGCCGCAGTCCGGCAGGAGGTTTGGCAGGTGATCGAGGATCTGGCCGGCCGCGGCACGGCCGTGATCCTATCGACGCACGTCTTGGACGACATCGAGTCTCACTGCGGACGGGTTGGCATCCTGAGCGACGGACGAATCACGGCTCAAGGTACCCCGAACGCCCTGAAGAGCGTGATCCCGGCAACCCAGGTCGCCGAACTCGACGCCGATGGCGTTCCCGAGCTTCTCGGCCGACGCGCAAACCGGGGCTGGAGCCTGCGGCGCAGAGGGAACCGCTGGTGTCTGCTGCTACGCACTCCCACCACGCTGCCGCAGCTCGCTCAGGACCTCTCAGGCCTCGAGCTCCGCTCACTCTCACTACGGCCCGTCAGCCTGGAGGACGCATTCCTGGAGCTCACCCATCGAGACACTGCGAGTTGGGAGACCTCGAGAACATAGGGCCCGCACCCGACTCGGCAGGTCGAGCTCCGTCGACAAGGGCTACTGGCTCTCGGACCGCACCGTAGGGATACGCCAAGACATTTGCCGACCTGGGCGATACCGGCCGCGAACGCGATCCACGCGATCAGCTCGACGGACCAGCCCCACGCCGGCCGCCCGCGACGTTTCTCGACACGCACGGCCCAAGCGAGGAGTACGAAGCCGAGCCCCCCTGCCACCGCCGTGCGCCGGCTCACCCTCGAGGTCGACGCTCCAGCATGCCCAGCAGCTCCTCGGCTCTGGAACGCATCAGACTCCAGTTGTCCACCAACGACCACGTGCTGCGAGCCACGCCTTTCAGGGCGGTCTCCAGATCCGGCGACGCGGCAAGGGATCGGGCCACTGCCGCGGCCTGCGCGGCGGTGGGTGCCGCCAGATCCGTGGCCCGACGTCTGCGGTCACCGTAGGCCCACTCCTGGAGCGCCAGCGGGGTGGCCTTCACCGAGATCGGAAGGTAGTCACCCCACACCCTCTGGCGCTGGAGGTCGTAGGATTGCGACCGTCTTTCGATGAACTGGTAATACTCGGTCAGCTTCCGACGGAGAGCCGGATCCCTGATCAGCCCCAACCGGCCGGTCTGCACCAGGTCGTCGAAAGTCTCCCGGGCCTGAACGGGTTCTCCGTAGGTCGATGCGTTGACGACACGCAGCACGAAGTCGGCGGGGTCGTCGATCGCCCGTCCCTCGAACACCACGCCGAGCATCAGGCGGGCCGCCTCCTCGCGGTACTCCGCTCGCGCGATCTCTGCACCGAGCGCAGCCGTATCGCTTCGGAGGTCGACCTCCAGCTCCTGGAGATAGGCCTCCGCACTGGCGCGGTCCTGTCGAGCGGTATTCCAACGATCCGCGGCAACCGCCAACAGCACGCCCACCACCACGATGGCGATCTCTCCCAAGACGCTGGCCCGCCGAAGCCCCACCATCCGATGACCCTCGCTCCTGAAACCGACCGCCTTCGATCGCCCCGATTCTGCCCGGAATACCCTCCAGGTCGCAAGGCGACGGCCACCCGGCCACACGACTCGGGAGTGTAGCCCGTATCTACCCGGTTCGCGGGCGGCTCACCCCCCTCGGTGTGCCACGAGCAGCCCTCGGCCGGTGAGGCCCTCGGGGTCGTGGCGGATCGACGCGAACCCGGCGCGCTCGAACGCGCCGCAAAGCTCGGCGGCCGTGAAGAGCCCCAATTCGTGATGTTCGACCCGATGCTCGATCCCCTCGAATGTACCGATCAGATAGTGGAATTCGAGCCTCGACAGTCGGTCCACGACCGTGGAGTGGCTCATCCGAACGACGCGCCCAGCTGCGGTCTCAGCGGTGTGAACGTAGACCCGCCCAGCCGTCCACGCATGCGGAGAAAACCAGGGCTCGACCACTGCGATGCCGCCTGGAGCGAGGTGGTGCTTGAAGCACCGCGCTGCCCGTTCCACCGCGGACAGATCCGTCAGGTAACCAATCGAGCTGAAGAGGCACAGGATGGCGTCGAACCGGACGCCCAGGTCGAAGTCGGCCATATCGGCTTGCCAGAACTCGGCCGTTGGTAGTTTGGCCCGGGCGAGCGCGACAAACGCCGGCTCGATGTCCAGACCTGCGACGTCGTAGCCGTAGCGTGCCCGCAGCCTCAGCGCGTGCTCACCCGTCCCGCAGCCCACATCCAGGACGCGGCGAGCACCCGGGGCGACCTCCTGCAGCAGATGATCGACCCGCTCTGCCTCTGCATCGTAATCCTTGAACGCGCCGTAGATGGCGTCGTACAGCTCCGGCGCCTCGGAAAACACTCGATCACCCCCCTGCCCCGACCCCAGTCACGGTGCCTTGGTGGCCTTGCGTCGACGACGGAGGACATAGACCAGCACGCCGTTACAGACCACCGCCCCGATCGCGACCGGCGCGACGATACTCCACGCTGTGGCGCCCCCGAAGTAGAAGCTCCAGATGACCTTCAGCGCCGCGCCTACGTTGATCACCAGGATTCCGGTGATCCACGATCTCCGCCAGAAGGCCCTTCCGAGGAGGACAAACCAGACGGGCACGAGTACGGTCATCGCCGTCTTTGTCCAGGTCCACCCACCCGTCACGTACCGCTGCTCCATCGCCAAGAACTCGGCGGCGCGTGGGTCCGCCTCGGAGGGGGCGGGAAACCAGAACATGCTCGTCAACACACCAATCACGGTGACGACCAGTCCGGTTACGCTCTTCTTGTAGGCAAAATAGCAGAGCGGCAGCACGAACAGGGGTCGGATGTACCAGCTCAGGGGGTTGTGGTGGCGTGCCCATGCCCAAGCCCAGAACTCGCCCAGCCATTCCATGACGCGACCTCCTGACGCAGCCCCGTGACCACAATGCCGAGCGGGAGTCACGAGGGGCAAGCTTTGGCGCCACGGAGCCCCAGACCGACCGATGGAAGACAGATCGCCTGAGGAGTGCTAACTGGCGGCGATCGCGGGATTCGCGAGAATCGTATCCAGAATCACGATCAAGATGATGAGGGGGCCGAGAATCGCATGCACCCGTCGGTTCTTGGATGCCGCGAGAGCGACGCAGAGCACCACCATCGGAATCCCGGAGATATTGGCCGGATGCAGTACCGGCTCACCGAGGACCAGCGGCTGGAGGAAGGTCCCCTCCAGGGTACCGGCGATGACCAGGCCCCACAGCACGGGTGACTGCCGGAAGTAGTACTCCTCGAGGTCGACGTTTTCGACGTTTTTCGGGTAGAGAAGGTTCGCGATCAGGAAGAGAAAGATCGGGGGTCCAAGGATCACGAGCACAGCCATGAAGCTGATCTCACCCACACCCTCCATGTCCCAGAACTCCCACCACTGCTGCATGAGCGCGAAGAAGACCCCGAACTGAAAGGCGATGTGGATCCAGTAGAACCGGACCTGGTCCCGAACCCTGATGAGGTTCGCGCCACCGGTGAGTATCTCGCTGAGCCCGAGACCGATGACAACGGACACCAGGACCATCAGGAACTCGAAGAGTCCCATCCATCCTCCGGGTTCTCGGTTTCGCTTCAACGGACTCGGAATTCTGCCGCGGCGGCCCTCGCGGTGACAAGCCGCCGCGATCAGACCACGACTCCACGGCGCATCTCCGTCACCCACCCGAAGGCACCAGCCTCAGGTCGCGCGCGGCCGCGTCCCCAACTCCAAGCGCATCTCGTGGCGGTGAAGGGCCCGGGCATGACCGTCGTGCTCGATGCGACTCGTTCGGAACCCGAGCGACTCGTAGAAAGGCCGCGGTGTGGGAAAGGGTCACGCTTCTCCCAGCGTCGCATCGAGGAGCTCGAGCAGCGTCGCCGCCTCCCTGCGCAGTCGGCGATAGCTCACCGTTTGGGCGAAATGTCCCCGATGCTGCTCGCTGAGGAACCGTGGAAGTCCCTGGCCGGAACGCAGGAACTCGGCGTCCAAGGCGCGGACCGCCAAGACGCGAAGCAAATCCGGATCGGCCATCTGGAACCGCACTTCAGTCGCGATCCCGACCGCGTCGCCAAACGTCAGAACACCTGCCCAGCGTGCAAAGCTCGCGATCGCGTCCGCACGATAGAGCGCGTCGATCTCCGCTACGTCCTCGACCGAGTTGTGTATGTGAGAATCGCCGACCGCAGCCGCTCGTTGCCGATGAGTTGGAGTTGTCCGGTGCTGGTCAGATACTCGATGGCGCTCGTGTTCGCATCGAGGGTCAGGTACGAGCCAACGCGATCGATCGCGGCCACGATCGCCATGGAATCCCGGAGTGGCGCTGTTGCCATCGCCACCGAACCGAGGCTCCGGCGAGACTCTTCCTGCGCCTCAATGAAGGGAATCCGCACCGTGTCGACCACGACGATCACGAACTCGCTTCCTATTCCTCTCAAACGCCGAGCCATGGTCTCATGGATGCGAGGTCCGTCGTCAGCCTGAGGACCGTTGGAATCGTCCATGGGCTCAACATGCCGGCGGGCTCCCGAGCGTAGCAGGACGAGCAACGGGTCCCGATCTCGCCCGCCTGTCGTTCCACCCCTGGCTACCCGCCTATGCGCACCCGCCTTGCCCAGAGGCTGAAGCGTCCCGATCGGGCGTCTGCCCAGAGGAGATGGAACTCGTGGTCACCTACCGCCACGATGCCCGTGTAGTCGCCACCCGCCGGGAACCGAGCCCGCACACCGGAATCGCCTGGGCACGAGCGCGCGTCTCCGATCTCCAGAGGAGGACCGAAGGTATTCCCACCGTCCAGGGAAGCGGCCCCCAGGAGGCTCCGGCATCCCTCACCGCCCTCGCTCTCCTGAGTCCAGGTCGCCATCAGCGCTCCTGCCGCGGAAGCGGCGAGGCCGGGGACCTTGGTCCAGGTGGGGCGGTCCGGCGCATGTAGGACGGGGCCGTCCCGCCACGTCTCCCCGAGGTCGTCGGAGAGGCGAAGCGCGATCCCTTCGGCATTCTCTCGCTCGCATGCCCAGACCAGTCGCTCGCCCCCGCCCAAACGTACGTGCGCAAGCGTAGGCCAACCCACCGGTCCGATCCGATTGCACCCCTCGTCGATCAGCCGCGGTGGCCCCGTCTCGCCGCCGGCGTCGAACGCCAACAGCCAGGAGCGCCGAGAAGCGACCCGGTTTCCCCCTGAGCGATGGTGATCCTGGAAGGGCACGAGTAGCGATCCGCTTGCGGCGATCACGGGCGTCGTGGCCTCGTAGCTGAGGTTGCTCAACACCCTCTCGGCGATCACATCGAAGCTCCGACCATCGTCGGTCGACCTCGCCACGAAGACCGCGCTTCGCTGTGCACCGTCATCGGTTCGGCGCGCACGACCGGAGACCACATAGAGCGGCTCGCCGTCGCGACCTCCCACCATCATCTCGTGGTCGTGTGCGCCGTCGATCCGAGTCGGTCGTTCGGGCCAGGTTCGGCCGCCGTCCGAGGAGCGATAGATCGACATTCCGTCATCACCCAGGACTGCGACCACCGGGGTGCCGGCATCCGTGACCAGTGTCCACGGATCGCCGCACGAGGCCCAGCCGAGCTCATGCCGTATCCAAGTGGCGCCGCCGTCGAACGAGGTCACAATGATGCAGTCGATGGACTCGAGATCCGGCGAGCGGACCACCATCGCAGCACCCACGAGGTGAAGTGGGTCGACCGGTGACACCGCCAGATGCGCTTCGACGATGTCCGCTCCCTGCTCCTCCACGACCAGGACCTCCGGGCCGCGAATGAGTCCGGCTTGCGGACGCGCTTGGGCCACGGCCGCCAACATGGTCAGCGAGCCCGCGATCAGTCCACCCACCGCCCCTCCCCCTGACGGATGTCCTGCCGCACGGTCGGCCTTTGCCGCATCGAAGCGCAAACCACTGCTCGGACGTGCGTGGTCAGAACCACCTCTGGCATCCCCTCACGGTCGCGGGCCGACGCGCCCCATGGCAGCCAGGTCCATGCGGATCTGTAGAGGCACTGCCTCGTCGGAGAACACATCCCCTCGGAAAGCCCCGATGTGGACATGCGGGTTGAAGGAACTTCCGTTGTTCCCGATCCGCGCCACCGGCTGGCCGGCCTTAACGACGTCCCCCTCGCTCACGATGACTTCGCGCACATGGACGTAGGCGACCTGGACTGCATCCGGGTCGGCTTCGAGGCTGCACCTGAAGAGGATCACGCTGGAGCGCCCCGGGCCGAACCTACCGGGAACCGTCGTCTCCGGGTTGATGCTCACGATCGAAACCACGCCGCCGCAGGGAGCGAGCAGCGGTTCCCTCCAGCCGTACCAGTCCTCATTGCGACTGCCGTCGCCCGAGTACAACGCGCTGAGATTCCCTTCGGGTCCCCCGGCGCGACGCACCACCACACAGTCCGCGCCGAGGGCATCGGGAACGTGATCCTCGGCTCCGAGGGCGTGCTCGGCGCACTGGAACCGCGCCGCGACGGGCGGATGGATCATGACGGCCTCGATCCCCACGGACTGCGCACCCACCACCACAGGCCACCCGGCGGCGAGGAGCAGCCACGTGCCTGCGAGACGGCGGATCGGTTGCCTGGACGTGCCCATCGGTTGCTCCCCGCACGCACCTCGTGCTGTTCGGCTGTCACCTGACCGGGCGGAAAGCGGCCTCAGCGCATGACCTACCCGCTCACGCGTCCGAACAGCCCCTGCGCCATCTCGCCGAGGTCCGCTCCTACATAAGAGCCAAGGTCGAAATCGCGCGCCAGCGCGGACATGCTCGGGTGATAACTGGCTATGGCAAGGCGCGCAGGGTCGCTGTTCGCGACTTCGAAATGGTTGATGAAGAAGGCCCAACTTCCAAGCCCGTTGGACGACTTGAGCCGTGCCGAGACCCGGCCCAACCACTCTTGCGCCTCGCCCAACTTGCCGGTCCGCACCTCGAAGAACCGGACATACTGGACCGGCAACCTGGCGTCCGACCCCGGCCCGGCGTGCGACAGCGCCTGGAGCTGACGGAAGAATTCGGTGCGCCTGGTGGACAGTCGCGGCGCTACCTCCTCTTCCCATATCGGGCCACCATCCGTGAGGCAAGACTCGTCGTTGTCCTTCAGTTGGAGCGGTCCGCGCTCCAGCATGATCTGCCCGGTGTTCGGGCCGGTCACAATCGACAGCAGCCAGGCTCGACGACCGGTCTTGGTCGACTCGGAGAGGTAGCGCGCGAGTCCCGCCTGGAGCTCAGAACCCTTTCCCGCCACGGGCGACATCGTGACGAGCTGCCAGAGCACCGACGGTTCGGACTGTGCGGCGAGTACCGAGGGTGACGTCGCCATCGAGAGGCACACCCACGCTGCGATACCTGGTGACATACGGCGCATCAGCGCCCCCGGTACACGAAGCGGTCCCATGTGGCCCTCCAAACCGATTGGGCCGCCATGACATCGGCAGCTCCATGCCCTCGGATGTCTCTCCCGTAACACGATAGTCCTCGCGCCCGCAGCACGCATCGGGCGACAGCACTCACGCAGCGGCGGCCCGACCCAGGGGTATTTCGTTCCTAGACCGCGTCCAGCCTGGAGTCCGGTGCTTCCACGAGCATGTCAGGCCGTTTGATCGCGCTTGGCTCGACGAGCCAGTCGTTCATCGCCTTCCGAAACTCCGGAACGAACGCGCTCTGACGCTCCGACCAGTATGCTCTGAAACCCGGCGTCGTGAAGTATGCGTGGTAGAACTGAAAGGACGATTCCCAGAGTGACGCGTCGAGGTCGCCGTTGAGGAACTGGTAGTAGGCGAGCTCGGCCGTCTTGAGGAAGTCGAAGAAGTACGCGTAGGCGGCGAAACGATCCACAGGGCTCAGTTCCTCATCGCCGGACATGCACCGAAGCACGATGCCGCCCATTTCGCGGTCGGTATAGAACATCCGCGCCAGGTGTCGGAAGTTGCTCTGAGCCGTCACCGCGTTGGCGGTCCTCACCGCATGGGTATTCTGGCCCACCTGACGACTGAGGTAGACCAGGGACACGACAACGGCGAGGGCGCCGAGTAGCTCAGCGAGCGCAGCAACAAGAGTCCAGTCCATCAGCGCGTGGGGAGCGTGACCTCGTCGACGGGAAACCACAGCGAGTGAGGAATGTTCGCAGTATGCAACGGTTCCGCGCCGCCGGCCAACGTTCCGGGATTTCTCTTCTCGACCGAGTCCATGGGTCCTGGAGTCAGCCGGCCCCCCGGTCCAGGTCCGACACAATGAGCCACCTGCCGGAGGGCTGGCGCCTGAGCGTGAGCACGAACATCCCGCTGTCTTCAGCGGCGGTGTCCGCCCCGTATCCATACGCCCCCACGATGAAGGCAACGTCACCGCCCGTTGCGTACTCGATGGCCCGGAGTCGCAGCGGACCGCCCGCGTCGCGATACGCCTCCTGGATCCGGTCGCGGCCACGAATCCAGGAACCCTTCCTCACGATGAGCCCCTCCTCGACGAACAGCGCCGCGAGCGCATCTTCCTGACCATTGCTCCAGAACTGCTCGTAGTCGCGCAGCACCCGCGACAGCTCAGAAGGGAGCTCGATCGACGGCTGTGGCTCTGGGCGCTCCGAGGCGTTCTGGGCCGATAGGCCGTGAACGGGTACGCTGACGACGACGGCCATGCCGAGCACGAGAACAGCACGGGCGTCAGTTCGGCCCATGACCACCTCCAGGGGCTACCGGTCCTACCGCACGAGGATTCGCCATTGAACGGCGTTTTCGAAACGCTACGTTACCGCCGGTCGGCGACCCACGCAGCTATGGGCACTGCAGCTGGCTTGCCTGTCCCTCAGCCCTTGTCAACCAGCGGCGCCGGTCTCGGGGAATTCGCGGCGATAGTCCTCGATGGCTGAAGCGACGACGACCTCGGCATGGGCGCGCCCGTAAGGCTCGCCGACCGACACCGACGACGACCCCGAACGGGGCAACTTGTAGGTCGAGAAGTAGTGGATCAGGCGCTCAACGAGTGCCGACGGAACCTCGGTCACCTCCGACAGCTCACCGTACACCGGGTCCGTCTCGAGCACGGCCAGGATCTTGTCGTCTGCTTCGCCCCCATCGATCATGGGCAATCCGCCCACGACCCGGGCCTGGAGGACGACTTCCGCTCGGCTGATCAGCCGCTCGCTGAGCACGCAGATGTCGAGCGGGTCGCCGTCGCCGCCTGAAGCGCCCACCATCAGCGACCCCACGGACGGCCCCGCGTAGGTCTGGGGAATGAAGCCGTAGAGCACCGGAGGTAGCGAGGAAGTTCGCTGCGCGCGGTCGACCCTCAGGTACCCAGAGGCCTTGTCGACCTCATACTTGACGAGATCGAACGGTGTGATCTCCACAAAGACGTGCACAATCGACGGCGGGGAAGGTCCCGGGCTGAGACCGTGCCACGGGTGGGGACGCCACTGTGAGAAGGTCGACTCCACTATGCCTCACGGGCCCAAGGGAACGCTTCGCACTCAGCGATGCTCATGTCTCCCTCGCTCGAATTCCCATCCTGTTTCGAGGAGCTCCGCCAACTCGTCGTCTGCCAGCTTCGCCAGCCGCGCCAGCACCACCGGGTGGGGCTCGTAGTGCGGCTTCAGATAGTAGATGTCTGGATGGTGACCCACCCGCAGGTCACGCTCCACGAGACTCATCCGTACCGCGAGCGATCCGGGTTCTGCCGAACGGTGGGTCGGGATGCATGCGAACATGCGGCCGCGCACCTTGAGCGCCGATGCGCCGTACGACGTGCCCACCTCTACATCTGCAAGTCGGAGACCAAGCCGTTCGACACGGCCGAACCCACTGCGGTCGGTCATGGCGTCGGACCGACGCACGGTTCACCCGCCCCCGACGCCGAACTGGAGCTGGTGATTGTATTCGGCCTCGTCGAAGTGGCCGAGCGATCGTGCGATCAATCCAGCTTCGCTCAGACTCCACTCTTCATAGCCGCTGAACTTCACGCGATGGCCCGAGCCCCCGGGGCCCGAGTTCGTACCTTGAAACGTCCAGTAGTACTCCGCGCCGGCGTCGACGAGGCGTACGGAGTCCATCGACAAGACCATATCCGGAAACGCCGTCATGAACCCCTCGGCAACTCGAGCGATCGCCTCACGTCCGACCGCCGGCTCCGCCTGGTTGACCTTCAGAGAGCCCGACGAATCGAAGAATGCGGCCACGGCGTCCGGGTCGCGACTGTTCCAGCCGGCAGTGTACTCCGCTCCGAGAGCCTGCATCTCTTTCAGATCCATCCCGTCTCCTTGCGTGCAGCTGGGCAGGAGAACCACCCCGGAGGCCCAGAGCCACACGATGGTCCGTGAGGTTCGACCGATCATATTCTTCTTCGCGCCTCTCAAGCGGGAGTACCCCATGTCAGTCCTCGGCCGGTCCTTCAACGTACGGATCGATGAAGTCGCAGAACGGCGAGCGACAGCCTCCGGTCGCGGGGGCAAGATGTCCGGCAGGAGTCGTGGGCAGCAAGCGAAACCCGATCATCGCACACGCAACACCGAACCATAGGGAGACTCTCTCGCTTCCGCGCTCTGCAGTCGTGGGAATTCGACCCGCAGGCGCTCCTGGAGGGAGACGCCCATCGCGATCAGGTGCAGTAGGTCCGATCGGTAGTCCCGCAGCTGTTGAAGATGGGCCGCGAACTGGCCCCTGAGTCGACCGTCATCCTGGTAGAACTGCAGCGTGTCCGAGAGAGCGAGTGGCCAGAACTCCCGCTCGGTGAACTCGGCGTACCGAACGAAGTTTTCGCCGACCCCCTGGTGCTCGCTGTAGTAGTAGGAGAGCTCGAACAGAAGGCTGGGGTCCGCGAAGTCTCGGAGCCCGATCGCCCCCGCGGACTCCCAAACGCCGGTCGGAGGTCGGAGTGATCCCGTGATCTCGAGGACATACGGCACCGGGCGCTGTCCGTCGGCGAGACGCGCTTCGAAG
>QJYK01000323.1 GCA_003248075.1 Gemmatimonadota bacterium
AACCGGTCGATCGCGTCCGTCGCGGTCTCCACTGCTGTCTGAAAACCGAACGTCAGGTTGGTGGCCGCGAGGTCGTTGTCGATGGTCTTGGGGACTCCCACGACCTTCAGGCCCTTCTGGAACAGTTCCTGGGCGATGGCCAGCGAACCGTCACCCCCGATAGCCACCAGGGCGTCGATACCGTGGTCGGCGAGCGCCCGGATCACCTCGTCCGAGCGATCTTCGTAGGTGATGGTGCCGTCCGGCTGGGTCACCGGCCAGCGGAGCGGATTGCCTCGGTTCGTGGTACCTAGGATGGTTCCCCCCAGGTGGGTGATCCCCCGCACGGCCATGCGATCCAGTCGGCTGACACCGTCCTCGAGGAAGAGGCCGTCGTAGCTTCCCTCGATCCCGTAGACCTCCCACCCGAGCTCCTCGCCGGCCAGCGCCACCGCCCGGATCACCGCGTTCAGGCCGGGCGCGTCTCCCCCGCCGGTGTTGACGGCGATACGCCGGATCTGGACGCTCATGGGCATGTTCCGAAGATTGGGAAAGGCACGTCGGCGCCGACCAAGAGACGTATCCGGGCCGGGCCGGGCGGTCAAGCTCGGCTTGCGCATCAGGGCCTGTCGGCTTTCGTCCCCTTGCGGGGGAGGGATAGATTGCGCCGATCCCCCGCTCGGGCGACCCTCCGACGTGGCCCTTCTCGAGACCGCTTGAAGCGAGGCTCCATAGGTGTCGCAGAACGATCACGACTGGGCGCCGGACGAAATACTCGAGTTGCTTCGCGGCGTCGAGCTCCTGCATCACCTCTCCGACGACGATCTCCACCAGGTCGAAGGCATCGTCACGCACATCGACGTCGAGAGTGGCGACGCGATCTTCACGGAGGGCGATCCCGGAGACGCGTTCTACGTGGTGGCCCGCGGAACCATCGATATCGTGCACCAGAACGGGCCCCGCCTCGAGAAGCTCGGCGTGCGACGCGAGGGGGAGGGCTTCGGCGAGATGGGGCTGCTCTCGGATGCTCCCCGATCCGCCACGGCGCGGGCCCCGTCTGCAGCGCGTCTCCTCCGGATCGGGCGGGAGGACTTCCAGTGGCTCCTGGGCGGCGACACGCTGGCGCATAGGGTCCTGCGGGGCTTCGGGACGGCGCTGCGCCGGGCCGAGGTGCGCTTCGCGAGCGCCGAGACGATGGACGCCGCGGGAATCCGCAGGAGCGAGGCGGACTCGGTCAGTCGGGCGATGCGCGCGCTCTTCCTTCCGCGGGTGGCGCCGCGGGTGGAGGGATTCGAGATCGCCGCAGGGACGACCGTGGAGCTCTCCGGTCATGGCGGTGCCGTGTGGGATTGGCTGAAGCTCGATGCGGATCGCACGGCGCTTCTGACGGTGGATGTGCGCCAGGGCGGTTTCCCGCCCGCCCACCACCTGGGCGTTGCGAGGGCGGTCCTACGTGGGCTGGCCGGCGAGGACGTGACGGCCGCAGGGCTGCTCATGCGCGCCAACGATGCCCTGTCGGAGTCGGCCGTGGGCGGGCTCGGCCAGTTCGTCGAGGTCGGGCTTCTCGTCCTCGAGCCCGACGTCGTCGAATGGGCGAGCGCGGGAAGAGTGCCGGCAGGCGTGATCCGGCGCGACGGAACGATCGTGGAAATGGGTGCGCACGGTCCCCCTCTCGGCATGATGGGAGGCTTCAAGTACGAGGCGCAGCGGCTCGGCGTGGGGAAGAGTGATGCGATCTTCGTGCTCTCCCATGGCAGTCGGGGGCTCTTCCGCGGTGCGGCGGACCTGATCGCGGAGCTGCACGGGAACCCCGCCGGCGAGGTCGTTGCCTCGCTCCATAAAGCCGTGCGCCGGGCTCTCGGCGAGGAGCTCACAGAGACCACCGTCCTTTACGCGCGGAGGCATTGAACCCCCGGGGGCGGATCAGGGTACGCAGGAGTCCGCTCCACCCGGACCCGGTGGTCCGCGTGGCGACAGGGAATCGCTGAAGGGGACGGTCGACGCATGGCCGCGACGGAAAAGGACGTACGCAACGCGCTCAAGGGCGTGAAGGACCCCGAGCTCGGCCTGGACCTGGTGGTCCTGGGGCTGGTCTACGACATCGAGGTCACGGATGGGGATGCCAAGGTCGTGATCTCGCTCACCTCGCCCATGTGTCCTGTAGCCGGTCAGATCGTCGAGGACGCCCGACAGGCGGTCCTCGGGGTCGAGGGCGTCGACACCGCGGAGGTGGAGCTCACGTTCGATCCCCCGTGGACTCCGGAGAGGATCGCGCCGCTGATCCGCTCGTCGCTGGGACTCTGAGAGAAGCACCACACGCCCATACGGGAGCATCGATGCCGCAGTTCACGGACGAGGAGATCAAGGCCAAGGTACGGGAGGGCTATGTCGTCGAGTCTCCCGAGGAGATGACCGACGGCTATCGCAAGGCGCTCGTGGTTCAGCTCACCGTGCAGGCGGACACGGAGCTGATGAGCGCACCCGCCTACTGGATGGCTGCCCGCCACGCCCCGTCGGCGAACACACAGGTCAGCGCCCACGCGATCATCCAGGACGAGCTCGCGCACGCCAACATCGCCTACAGGCTGCTCGAGGACCTCGGGGAGTCGAAGGAACATCTGGTGTACGGCCGGCAGCCACACGAGTTCAAGCATCCATACGGCTTCGACCAGCCGTTGGAGAACTGGGCGGAGCTCGTGGTGGCCAACGGCTTCTTCGATCGGGCCGGGATCACCCTGCTCTCGGACGTCTACCAGAACACGTCGTACGGACCTCTGAAGCGGGCCCTGGTGAAGGTGGACATGGAGGAGACGTTCCACCTTCGTCACGGCGAAGTCTGGATGCGGCGCCTCGCCAAGGCGGGGGGCGAGGCGCGCGACATGGTCCAGCGTGCCGTCGACTGGATGTTCCCCATGACCATCGAATGGTTCGGACTCCCGGACGACCTGAAACGCCATTCGGGTCAGCTCGAGTATCGGCTGAAGGGCCTTACGAACGACGAGCTGCGCCAGGTGTGGATGCAGTCCACCGTCCCCCTGTGCGCGCAGCTCGGCCTCGAGGTGCCCGCGCACTGGGACGACGAGAAGCAGGAGTTCGTGCTCGATTATCCGTTCCCCTGCCGCTACGACGCCGGGGTGAAGCACTGGCTCTTCCAGGAAGGTCAGATCACGTGGGACGAGGTCTTCGAGAGATGGAAGGCGAGGGGTCCCATGAACGAGGCGTACGTGGAGTCGATCCAGCGCTCGCGTGGCACCGTCGAGCGGTGGCTCGACAGCCGGGCGGCGGCCTGAGGGTCGAGACGAATCGAGTGGCCGTCGTGCTTCCGCTCGCGACGCGCACGGCAGGCGCCATGGAGGCGCTGCCCAAGCGGGTGACGTCGCACATGAGCGGGGGTCGGGACCTGTGGTCTCCGCCCCTGGAGGCGGCTCCGGACGATCCGGAGGAGGCCGTCTGGTCGGCCCTGGGCGAGGTGCTCGATCCGGAGATCCCCGTGAGTCTGGTCGAGCTCGGCCTCGTCTACGGAGTGGCCGTGCGCGACGGTCGCGTGGAGGTGCGGCTCACGTATACGGCGACGGCCTGCCCCTGCATGGAGTTCATCCGCGAAGACGTGGCCGACCGCCTGGGACAGGAGTCTTGGGTCCGCGAGGTCCGTCTCGTGGAGGTGTGGGATCCACCCTGGACCACCGACCGGATCACGCCGGACGGGCGGGCCCGGCTCCGGCGTCTGGGCGTCGGTGCGTGACGCCCGACATGACCGCCGTTGCGGAAGGCAGGCGACCTGATGCGTGAGTTCGTTTACGAGGTGTTTGCGCGCAAGGACCGGGGCGAGCCCCTGACCCATATCGGGTACGTGGACGCTCTGGATGACGAGACCGCGCGGGTCTACGCGTGGAAGACCTACGATGAGCAGAACTGGTTCGAGATGTGTGTGGTGCGTCGCTCCGCGATCGTTCCGGTGAACCGGACGGACGGACCCTTCGCGGCCAACCGACGAGGCACGCCATGAGCGCCACCCTGATGGTCGACGCACTCGATGTCCCCACGAGGGCAGCGCTCCGCCGCCTCGTCATCACGCTGGCCGACAGCAAGCGCCTGATGGGGATCCGGTATTCCGACTGGCTCCTCGGGGCTCCGACGATCGAGACCGGGATCGCCGCGTCCTCCATGGCACAAGACGAGTGGGGCCACGCGCGACTGCTCTACGCGATGCTCAAGGACTTTGGCGAGGATCCGGTGGCTGTCGAGCACGAGCGCCCCGACGAGGACTACGCGTCGGTGGATCCGCTGGACGCGCAGTTCCCCGACTGGGCGGCCGTGGTCGCGGGCATGGTCGTGGTGGACGGCGCGCTGTCCGTGGCGCTCGAGGGGTTCGCGGGTGGGCGCTTCGAGCCCGCGCGCACCCGGGTCCCGAAGATGCTCGCAGAGGAGGAGTTCCACCGCAGCCTCGCCGTCGCGTGGTACCGACGCTTGTCCCAGGCTTCAGAGGAGGCGCGGTCATTGCTGCGCGCCGCCACCCAGTCGATGCTTCCGCCGTTGCTGACGTGGCTGGGCGCGGCGGACGAGGCGGCGGAGCGCATGGTCGCGGAGGGCGTGACGCGCCCCGGCGCGGAGCTGGTGGCCGCGTTCCGCACAGCGGTCGGCCCGCTGCTGTCGGAGGCGCAGGTGGACGTGGACGCCTTCGAGCCGGCGGGGGAGTGGGACCCCCGGAGGGGTCGGGGGCCCGGACATCCGGATGGGGAGGCCCTGGAGCGGGCCCGGGGTGACCGGAATCGCATGCTCTTCGTGGAGTGACGTTGGAGCCGCCCTTCCGCGACGCTGCCGGACATCGCTCTTCCCGCGGAGCGGAGGCGCGGAGGGAGGAGGCTCCGGACGGCATGCCCGAGGCACCGAGCTGTCCGTTCTGCGACGGGGTCGAGACCGAAGTCATGAGCGCCTTCGGCTCCCACGCCTCCGTCAGCACCTACTGGTGCCGGGCCTGTCGTAGCCCCTTCGAGCTGCTGAAATGGCGGACGAAACCGTGAGCCGGCTCGAGGAGTTCCGACGTTTCAGGGAGCGGATGAACGAGCGCATCCTCGAGGAGGACAATCTCGAGATTCGGCGCTTCTTCGCTCTCGACGGCCGCGTCTACGAGGAGGGTGCCCTCCCCACTGCCACCAAGGAGCTGATGGGGCTCACCGCCTCCATGGTGCTCCGCTGCGACGACTGCGTGGCGTACCACGTCATCCGCTGCAAAGAGGAGGAGGTGAGCGACGAGGCCCTCTTCGAGGCCTTCTCCGTCGCCCTGGTGGTGGGCGGGTCGATCGTGATCCCGCACCTGCGCAGAGCGGTCGCCCTCCTGGACGAGCTCGCCCAGGAGGGGATGGGGGACGGGCAGCCGGACCGACGGTGACCTACCCCTCGGCGTCGACCAGCTCCACCTCCTCCAGGAAATCACGCAGCGGGTTGGCCACCGCGATGGCGCGCTCCGTCATCGCGTGGGCCACGGCTCGACTCTCGGCCGGATCGCCACCCACGTGTCGGCTGACGGCCGCCCCGAGGCGCTCGTCGGACTCGGCGGCAGCCTGGTTGTACTCCGCGTACCGGGCGCCGACCCGCTGCTCGAAGATCGGCAGCTGGGCTTCGGGCGTCCCGTGCGCGATCATGTCGTCGAAAACGGCGCGGTGGAGCGCGTCGAGCCCCCGTCGGATCGTCGCATCGGCCACCCGACCGAGGAACGCTTGCTGGGCGCCGCGCGTATGTGCCCACATGAAGAAGATCAGGGCCTCTTCCGCCGACTCGCTTTCCGGGGTGCCGTCACCGTCGCGGAGCGCTTCCGGGCGGGGCAGCGGGGTTTCCACATCTTCGCGCGCAAGGAAGTCCGTGAAGCTCTCCCAGACCAGACGCGCGAGGCTGTCGCCCAGCTCGCTCGTGGTCATGCTCTGTGGCGCCCGGAACTCCTGGAGGTCGTCCATCACGTCGAAAAGCACCAGATTTTCCTGGTTGGGGTCGATTCAGGTTACCTCAATTCCCATCGGAGCCCAGAGAGTGTCAAGGCTTTCGATCAAGAGGAAGGCCAAATCCATGAACCGTCAAGTATTTCCGTCTCGGCCCCGTTCCCCAGGCCGTTTCCGCGCCGCCGTGCTCCTCTCGGCGACAGTGGCCGCGGGATGTGCGGCTGCGGCGCCGGAGCTGCCCGATCCGCGCCCCATCGTGATCTACTCCGGTGCGCGCATCCGGGTCGAGAAGGAGCGGATGGATTCCATCAATGCGTGGGTCACGCGCGAGCAGACGAACATCGAGCAGGACCCCGGATTCTGGGTGATCGTCGACTATGGCGTCGACGAGGTATATCCATGGGAGGGTATGCGCCTGGGCGAAGACACCGTGCGCATGCGCATCGACCCGCGCGCGAGCGACTCGCGCCTGGTCTTCGAGATCTATGGGCACCTTCATCTCATGACCAAGATGGGCCGCCAGGAAGAGTTCCTTCCCGAGGCGCCCACCGCGACCGGGTTCGACCTGGAGCAAGCGATCCTGGCCCGCACCGCCGACGCCTGGCTCCTTGGCCGGGCGGTCTTCGACACAACGCCCTACGGCCCGTTGGACGAGCTCATGTACGCCAAAGAGGCGGGGTACCTCGACGCATTCATCTTCACGGCCCGACCCAACGAGTTCGCCGAGGCGCGCGCCGACTGGGCGCGGGCGAAGCCCCAGGAGGCGGACGAGTACCGGAACTGGTTCGTCCAGACCTTCAACCGCGATCCGCCCGGGCTTCGGACGGGGTAGATGGGAGGCTGAGGGGGACGGGCGGCTCCACCCTCCGCTGTCCGCGGGTCGTCAGCGCTCGGGAGTGAGCTCCCAGCGAAGGCCGATCGGCCCGTCGCCTTGCTCCTCCACCTGCACGTCCACACGACCGGTGCGGGCGAGGCGCTCGTCGGACGGCTTTCCGCCGAACAGCGCGAAACCGATGACCTTGGCGGTGCACACGCGTCCATCGGGGGCGGTCGCCCGGAGGGTCGCTCCCTTGAGCGACCGCACCTGCGGAGCTTCGCCCGCCTCGAGGCGGAGACGTAGAATACGCCCGGAATGGGGGGCGTCGAAGGCGTCCAGGACGCGGAAGACGACGTCCCGACTCGCAGCAGTTTCGATAGGCATGTTTCAAAGAGTATTGGCATGAGCCCACCAGCGGAAGACGGCGTCCCGGGAGCGGCGCCGGTCACGGCCCGCGACCTGCGGATGACCCCCGAGGAGATGGAGGCACTCGCCGCACGGGCCGTCGGGCTGCTGCTCGAGCGATGGGATGGGCTCGGCGCACAGTCGCCCTGGAAGGGTGCTTCGCGGCGCGAGATGGAGGCGCTCCTGCGCGAGCCTCCCCCCGAGACGGGACGACCCGCCGAGGAGGTCCTCGAGCGTGCGGTGCGGGACGTCCTTCCTGTCGCGGCCCGCGTGGACCATCCGCGCTTCTTCGCGTTCGTGCCGTCGTCCCCGACCTGGCCGGGCGTTGTGGCGGACCTGATGTGCGCGGGATTCAACACCTTCCAAGGCACCTGGCTGGGCTCCGGCGGGCCGAGCCAGCTGGAGCTGGTGGTCACCGACTGGTTCCGGGAGTGGCTGGGATACCCCGAGGGCGCCGGTGGGCTGTTCACGAGTGGCGGCTCTGCCGCCAGCCTCGATGCCCTCGTGGCGGCTCGGGAGCGGGCGGGAGCCCCCTCGCGCCCCGCGGTCTTCTTGAGCGATCAGAGCCACACGGCTCTGGACCGAGCGGCTCGAATCGTTGGCGTTCGGCCCGAGGGACTGCGCAAGGTGGCGTCCGACCAGGACTTCCGTCTCCGCATGGACGATCTGCAGACGTCGGTCGAGCGGGCGCGGCGGGAGGGGTTCACCCCGATCGCCGTGTGCGCGAACGCCGGCACCACGAGCACGGGCGCGGTCGACCCGCTGCCGTCCATGGCGGACTTCTGCGAACGCGAGGGAATCTGGCTCCACGTCGACGCGGCGTACGGCGGCTTTGCGGTCCTCACCGATCGGGGCCGCGCACTCTTCGAGGGTCTCGCGCGCGCGGACTCGATCACCCTCGACGCCCACAAGTGGCTGTTCCAGCCCTTCGAGGCCGGATGCCTGATGGTCCGGGACGTCCGGACACTCGACTCCGCGTTCAGTGTCCGACCGGACTATCTGCAGGACGCCGATCCGGGCCTGGAGCAGGTGAATTTCGCCGACCGCGGCCTCCAGCTCTCGCGTTCCTTCAGGGCCCTGAAGGTGTGGATGTCGATCCAGGTGTTCGGCATGGCCGCGTTCCGCGAGGCCATAGCCCGGGGCATCCACCTTGCGGACCGGGCCGACGCATGGGTGCGGGACTCGGACCACTTCGAGCTCCTCAGCCCCGCTTCGCTGGGGGTCGTGTGCTTTCGATACAACCCCCGAGGGACCCGACTCGGCTCCGACGGGCTGGAGGCGCTCAACGAGCGCATCCAGGCCAGGGTGATCGCCGACGGCACCGCCATGATGTCCTCCACGCGCCTGCACGGGACGTACTCGCTGCGCCTGTGCATCATGAATCACCACACGACCTGGGAGGACGTGCGCGACACGCTCGAGGCGCTCGACCGCATCGGGGTTGAGCTGGCGCGGGGATGATCCGGACCGACGGCGTGACCGGGGTGCGGCTCTGGCTGCTCGCCGGGGCGGCGGTGTCGGCGGCGGTGGCCGGCGCGCTGGCCTTGGCGGGGGTACCCGTCCTGGACGCGCTGTTGGTCGCCGCCCTGGCCGGCGGGCTCCCCACTCTCTCCGTCGCGCAGCTCGCCGTCCTGGGCCGTGTGCAGGTGGACCGCCTCGCAGCGTACGGTAGCTCGATGCTCTCGCTTGCGGTGATCGGCGTCACTGCGGCCGTCGTCGGCAGCCGGGCGCGGGGATCGGGAGGGATGGGGTTCGTCCTCCTGCCCTGGCCGGCGCTCCTGGCCTGGACGTCGGTCATCGTCGTCGCCGGCCTGATCCTGGTGCTCCTCTTCCACGTGGCGGCCAGGGCGCTGGGGTACACCGAATCGCCGCTCCTGCGCCATCTCCTTCCCCGGACGCGGAAGGAGAAGGGGGTCTTCGCCGTCTTGTCGCTGGCCGCGGGCCTCGGCGAGGAGACCGCCTATCGGGGCTACCTCATCACCGTGCTCGCACCCCTGACGGGCTTCGTGGGGGCGGCCACGCTCAGCTCGGCGGTCTTCGGCGTTCTCCACGTCTATCAGGGGTGGCTGGGGATCCCCCGCACGGCGCTCCTGGGTGGGCTGCTCGCGTGGGGCTTCCTGGCGAGTGGGAGCCTGTGGCCGGCCATCCTCGCACACGCCATCATCGACCTGATCGCCGGGATCGTTCTGGGTGAGCGCCTCGCGGGACCGTGGCCTTCCGCCGAGCGCGGCGGGATCGATACGGTGGCGCCTCCCACGGGATCGGGGCGAAATTGATTGAAGACCCCCCACCCCCCGCACGGAGTCCAGAAACACGATGGACGTGGATCTGGCGCTGCTCGCCGATGCCGCGACGATCGATGCGTCGGGAAAGCTGAACATCCTCGGCGTCTTCGACCGGCTGAGCACGGCTTCGTTCCCCGCCAGACACCCGCGGATGGCCCTGGTTCTACGTTTTTCGGCCGGGGTGGGGGAGATGGGTCGCCACGCGGTGTCCATCCACCTCAAGGAGTCGAACGGACAGGAGGTGTTCCACATCGACGGGGAGATGCAGTTGTCCCCGGGGGCGCCGGCCAGCGCCGGAAGCATTCACGTTCCGCACGTGCTGTACCTGGACGGGTTGGTGTTCCCGAGGCCGGGTCGGTACGCGTTCGACGTGAAGGTCGACGGGGAGCATCACGTCTCGGTTCCCCTATCGGTCGTCGGTCCGTCGGCGGCCGCGGAAGCGTGACGCGCCCTCGGCTCGGTCCGGAGAAACCGACATGGGGTACCGCATGTATGGATAGCAGGAGCGGGGGCCCGTGCTCGTCGTGGCCCCGAGACGATCGGGAGGCAAGGTGATCCTTCACCTGAACTTCGAGGAGATCAGAGCGCTGCGCGCCGGCGGACGTGCCCTCCTGGAGGCCGGCGCGCATGCGTCGGCGGCCGTGCTGGCGCCCTCGGAGAGCCGTGCGTTCCTGGAAGCGTTTCTCCCGAGGCTCGAAGGTGACCTGTCGCTGTCGACGCTGTCGGAAGTCCGTCGCGCCGAGCGAGCGGTGGGAGCGATCCTCGATCACCTCCTGGTCGAGATGGAGACGGCGGTGGTCGCGACGCACGCCGCCGACGAGCTGGCCGTGGCAGCCTATTTCGACTGGGCGCACGCCCTGACGGTGTCGGCCAGGCTTGCGGACATGGCGTCCGAGATGGAGGCCGTGATCGAGCTGGTGACCGGTGAGGAGCCGGACGAGGGTGCGAGCCGGACGTTCGGCTTCCCGGACTGACACGGCCTTCGTCGGACGTTGAGCGCGGAACGGATCGCCGCCCTCGAGGCCCTGTTGGCCCGCCGGCCGGACGACGCTCGTCTGCGCTACGGGCTGGCCATCGAGTACCTGGGAGCCGGTCGGCGGGAGGAAGGGATCCGGGAACTCAGAGCCTACCTCGGGTCTTCGGACGATCAAGGAAATGGCTGGGGCCGGCTGGGAGCTGCGCTGCGGGAGTCGGGAGCCGAGGTCGAGGCCCGTGAGGCATACCGCCGCGCCATCGATGCCGCGTTCCGGCACGGGCACCCCTCGATGGCCGCGGAGTTCGAGGCATTGCTCCAGGGTTGGGATCGGTGATCGCCGCGTCGCGATCGAATGCCCCCTCCTCGTTCGAGGAGGAGGCGCTCCCGCACCTCGACGCCGTCTATCGGTTCGCCTTGCGCCTGTCCGGGACTCCCGACCAGGCCGAGGATCTGGTGCAGGACACCTTTCTGAGAGCGTATCGTTCCTGGGCCCAATACACGCCGGGCACCCGCGCGAAGAGTTGGCTGTTCACGATCTGCAGGAACGTGTTCCTCCGCCAGCGCGAGCGGGGCCGTCGCCATGACGAGATCGTGCAGAGACACACCGCGATGGGAGGCGGGGTCGTGGACGCCGTCAATCCCCTGTGGAGATCCCTCGATGGAGTGGATCCCGAGGGTGCGTTCTTCCGGTCGATCCTCGACGACGAGGTGCTCCGGGCGATCGATCGTCTTCCGGAGGACTACCGGACGGCCGTGGTGCTCTCCGACGTGGAAGGTCTCACGTACATGGAGATCGCGGAGATGACCGGGGTTCCCGTGGGAACGGTGAAAAGCCGGTTGTTTCGGGGACGGAGACAGCTCCAGAGGGTGCTGTACGACTACGCCGTGGAAGCGGGTGTCCTTCCGGGCGGGTTCGGCACTCGGGACGAGGAGGACCATGTCGCTCCTTGAACGCCTGAAGAGACTACTGGGCCGCGCCCGGCGTGGGGGGGGCTCGGAGATGATCTCCTGCGAGCAGGCCCTGAGCGCCGTGTACGAGTACCTGGACGGCGAGCTGGAGGCCGGCCCCCGGGAGCAGGTGGAGGCACACTTCGACGTGTGTGCCCGCTGTTATCCCCACCTGAGGCTGGAAGAGTCGTTCCGGATCGCTCTTCGCGGTGCCTCGGGCTCGGTGCAGTCGCCCCCGGGGCTGCGCGAGCGGGTCATGGACCTGATCGCCAGGTCCGAGGAGGGCTGAGCAGGACCCCGGAGGGCCGCTCTGGCCCCTCGCCGCGCGGGTTCCCGGGGCGCGCCTTGCTCTCCTCCGGCCAAACTGAGAACCTTTGGGCCGTCGAGCGGCCCCGTCCCGGTCGTGCGCCCGCCCGCGTGACGCGCGGATGCCGCTCGCCGACCCGGGCCCCCGCCCCGGCAGCGCGGGCGCGGTCCCCGAAGCGAGCCCCGGAACAGACTTCCCGGAGAAGGAATGGCCACGGCCCGGAAGCGGGAGCGTATCCTGCCGCGTCTCATCGAGGAGGAGATGCGGGAGTCGTTCCTCGATTACTCCATGTCGGTCATCGTCCAACGAGCCCTCCCGGATGTGCGGGACGGCCTGAAGCCCGTGCACCGACGCATTCTGTTTGCGATGCACG
>QJYK01000064.1 GCA_003248075.1 Gemmatimonadota bacterium
GCTCCGGGCCAGCATTCGGGGAGAGTTGGAAGGGAGATAGATGTTGCGGGTGACTGACGAGCGACGACGTGATGCATCGACCGCGCCACCTCGCCTAACAGTGCGGGTGCCGGCTCCGCAGCGACGGTCCCGGACCGGCGTCTGCGTCTATCGACCTCCGGCGTCCCGCCGCCCGTCGGCATGCGGCAGCACCGCAGGGCGCCCCTGGTGCAGGGCCCACCGGGCTTCGGCGATCTCCATCTGTGCGTCGAACTGCGACTCCAGGAGGAAACCCTCGGCGATGAGCTCGCGCACGACCTCGGCGTATTGGCGCAGGTACTCGTCACGACTTCCGTAACGCTCCAGGATCGAGACCCGGGGGTCGCTGTGGGCCGCGCGCTCCTGCGCGTCCCACGGGAAGGGAAAGTAGCTCCCCGCGAGGCCCGCCAGCTGCGGCTCGTCCGATCCCGCTTCGACGTTCCACCCGGCATAGGTCGCAAGGGGCACTGCCACCTCCGGCATCCGGACGCCCCCGAGCTCGGTCCCGTCCACGTCTTCCACCGGGAGAAGGGCGGGGTAGGTGCCGAGCACCTCCGGGGGCTGCCGAAGGATGGCCCGTTCGGCGTCGGGCCCGTAGTCGAGGGCCGGGATCCTGTACACGTCCACCGGTCGTGCAGCGCCCGGAACGGGGAATGGGGCAGCCGGATCATACGGGACCAGTCCCCCTTCCGAGATCCGGGGATATCGGCTCTCGGGCGGTTCCACACCTTCGGCGATCCATCGGTGCATGGCCATCACGAGCGCGCCTGCCGGGGCGGCACCGTTTACCGGACTCCGCCGGGCGACAAGCCCTGGGCGCACGTCTGGCTCAGCGGGACCGACGTGCGGCGCGCCGGCGATCATATAGATACGCGACGTCTCGGGGATGGGCGCGTCGCGGCGTCCGTCGGGCGTCACATGGATGAGCGCCGCTCCGCGGTTGCTGTACTCGCTGGCCGTGTTCACGTAGAAAATGCGCGGGACCACTCCGTCGCGGCGGGCCCGGTCCAGCAGCCCCTCCGCACGTCCCGTGAAGGGGTCCCGCTGCGGGACATCGGTGAAGGGAAAGCGATCGTTCGGAACGGGCATCCCTCGGTACCCTGCGCCGACGGTCGGCTGACCAAAACGATGGTTGAACCATCCACCGCCTCCGCCGGCGATCATCGGGATGAGCCCGTCGAACACGATCTGGCCGCTCTCGTCGGCGTTGAATCCCTGGTAGACGAGGTCCCGGAGGAAACGGCCACTCTGCGACCACCCCCAGGCCATGGCCCTCTCGGCGGATAGGAGGGGATCGCGCCCGCTTCGGGCGTGGGACACGAAGTCCCGGATCGCGGCGAACCCGAGACCGACCACCGGGGGGTCCGTACTGGTGAAAATGAGGCGGTAGCGGGGGCCCTCCTGGAAGCCTCCCCTCAGGTACACCAGCGTACTGTCGGGCACCGGGATGCCGTTCTCGATCCGGCCGAAGCCCCACTGGTCACGGGGAATCTCCACGAACGGGCCGCCGATTTCCTCGCGGACCTCGAGCCGGTGTTCCGGGCTGTCCAGGTCCACCGCCCAGTAGGGTGCCGGAAGCGTGGCCCAGGCCGTGGCCTCGGAGATGCCGTGGGACACCTGGCCGCGGATCGGTCCATCCGCCCCCCGGGCAACGGGAGCGAACATCCGGAGCGCCCTCCCTTCGCCTACCGCGACCTCCCACCCCACCGCGGCCAGCGTGAAGCCCTCCTCCGCCGCGAAACGGTCCAGGCTCCGAAGACCGGTGGACCGATCCCGGAAGTCGCTGCCGCCGCCCCGATTCACGATCTCCACGAAGAGGGTCCCGTTCCCGCGTGTCTGATCCACCGGGCGCAGGATCTGGATGTCCGACGAGAACAGGACACGTCCGTCCGGTTCCCGCGGCGCCAGGGCCAGGTCCACGATCCCCTGGTTCGCCGGTAGATTCGGGTCGACCAGGAAGTAGGCCCGACCCGTGATCACCTCGTACGGGCCCGCCGCTCCCAGGGACTGCCCCCCCATGAAGGGTGTCCGAGACACCACCTCGATCCGGATCAATTCGCTGGAGGCCGGAGTGGCCGCGGCCAGAAGGGCAGCCAGCAGAGCAATGAACCGGACCGCGGCGCGGGGACGGCCGGGTCGGACCCTCAGTGGGCGCAGGCGATCCACGAGCAGACTCCGGGGAGGGGAGAAGAATCCGGCCAGGATGGTGGTGGGGGTGTGGAGTGGGCCATCGGCTTCCGGAGAGGTCAGCGCCCTCCGGTCACACGCAGGAAGAACTCCGTGGTCTCCGTGAAATAGCGCGCAAACTCCCGGCGTGTCGCCTCGTCGGTGGGCACGTGGTTCGTCCGGGGAAAGGACGTCTCCACCTGGAATCCAGCCGCATCGAGACTGGCGGCAAACTGCTCGGCGATGGGATGGCGACGATCCAGGGTGCCGCACATCACGAAGAACGGGATGTCCTCGGCACCGGGTTGGGGCCGAAGCCCCGCCACCTGGGCCGCCCTCGATGTGAACATGCGCTGCCGCCCCTCGAGTCCGGCAGCGTTGCCGGGCGACGCTAGATACGTAGCGGGATCATCGATCGATCCGATGACGTCGACCAGGAGCCGTCCGTCCGGGGTCGTCCAGCTTCCGGGCGCGAGGGGGGCGACGGCTTCGACGAGTTCCGGCCAACCGAAGGCGAACCGATGCGCGAACTGGCCGCCCATGGAGTACCCGGTCAACAGGATCTTTGGGTGCAGCCTGTACTCGCCAGCCAACTCCGTCAGGATGGCCTCGAGGAAGTGACCCTCACCCAGGATCGGGAACGAGGTGGCGAGGCCGTCTTCGTTCGAGAAGGTGGGCGACACGACGATCGCATCGAGCCCCAGTTGGTCCGCTACGCTGCGTATACCGGAAGCCATGAAGAACGTCCTGCCGCCGCCACCATACCCGTGGACGACCACGACAAGCCAGTACGTGCGATCGGGATTGAACTCGGCCGGCAACCGCACGAAGTACTCACGCTCCGCACCGTCGTGCGTGATGGTGCGGGAAATGGGTTCGTCCGGCTGAATCTGCGCCAGCGTGGGCATGGCGGTGACCAGCAGGAGCCCGATGATTGCCAGGAATCGTTTCATCTCGCCACCAATCCTCGGTATGCCGCCGCCCTGACCGAGGTCGTGCCCGATGCGGTGGCGGCCGTCCAGTGCGCTCTGAATGCGGGTGCGGATGTCGCTCATGGGGCCGAGTCCGCCGAATTCGGCCAATCTCCGGGGCTGCATGGCGACGGCGCAAGGAGGACGATGGTACGGGATCGGTCGTTGGGTCGGCCGACCCGAACGGAGCTTCGGCGCTCCGGAACTGTGGCACCGTGTGTTCAACTCGGCTCGATATTGGGCCCTTTTACCCCGGCAGCTTCCGGCATCGATGTCGGAAAAGAACGGCAGATCGTGCCCTCTACCAATGAGTTAGACGTGTTCTTGCCGTAATGCGGCTTTACTGGTCACCGATTTGTCAGCAGGGGGGTGCGTCAGCAGAATTCCGAGTCGTCAGGATGGCCACTTAGGGCCGCCGCGGGGCGTAGCAGGATGTCGTACGCGGATCAGGGGTGGGTCGGATCAGCGGGTTGAAGACAACGACGTCTAACAAACGAGTACCGCCTTCGCTCACTCCGTTCGCTCCGGGGGACACGGCGCGCATAGCGCGCTTCGCTCCGGGGGACACGGCGCGCATAGCGCGCCGCGTCGGTACTCTTGAACGTTATCTGAAATACGTCCGAACGAGAGAGCGAAGAGGTACTCCCCAGAGACGCGCGAGCGAGCAGTATGCCTGGTATGGGAGCGAGAGGGGGAGCACAGCTCGCAGCGCGCAGAATTCTATTCGATCGCGAGCAAGGTGGGCTAACCGAGCAAGCCGCTACGCAAGTGGGTGCATCAGGCCGAACATGATTTCGGGCCGGGCCCACCAACGGCTCGACGCTCGCGCGGGGAAGCGGCGCTCACTGCCCTCCCTGTTCAGCAATCCACTGAGCTGCACCCTGCGCCACTTCGTTCGACATGCCGACCATCGCTTCCTCTGCCGAAACGAGGAGGTTGATTCTTATGGCATCATCAGCGCCCGAATTGGTCTCCGCGCCGCGCCCGTGGGCCATGTAGCTGTGCACGAGGGCGCCGGTGGCATCATGGATGCTAACCGTCACTGCAGAGTGAA
>QJYK01000173.1 GCA_003248075.1 Gemmatimonadota bacterium
GTCGAGAGGCGGACCGGGACCTGGCGGATCTCGGAGACCGGCGAAGGGGGAGCCCACCTCCTCAACGACCGGATCGGACGCAGGAGCGTGCGGGTCCTCCCGGACGGATCGGGGGCGCTCGCCGACCATGACGAAGGGATCTACTTCATCGACTTCGAGACCGACTCCGCCCGGCTGCTCGTGCGCGACGCGGACAGCCCCGTGTATGTCGAGACGGGCCACCTGCTCTACCAACCGCGGGGGGGCGGCGGGGCGGGTGACGGCGGCCTGTTCGCGGTTCCGTTCGACCTCCGCCGGCACGCGGTGACGGGTCCACCGACGCCCGTGCTCACCGGGGTCTCGAACAACCTCCGCACCTTCTACGACGTGTCGCGCGCGGGCACGATGGTTTATCGCCAGGGCGTGCCCGTCGCAGAAGTCACGCAACGCCGCTTCCTCTTCCTGGATCGGTCGGGACGCGCCGACACCGTGAGGCTGACACCCCGACCGATCTGGTCCGCTTCGCTCTCCCCGAATGGGCGCTACATCGCCTACGGGACGGACGTGGGCGGACGCGAAAACCAGATCCAGGTCCTCGATTTGCTCACCGGCAGCACGCCCGAGGTGACGACCGAGGGAGAGAGCGTACGGCCGATCTGGTCTCCGGACGGCACCAGGCTCGCCATCGCGGGCCGACGGGACGGTGACGCGGGGGATACGGACCCGATCGTGATCACGCTGGATGGGGGGGCGGCGGAGAGGCGACTCTTCACGCGACCCGGCCCGCAGGAGCCCGTCGCCTGGAGCGCACAGGACGAGATCGTGGTCTATGATTGGTCCGCAAGGAATGGCGACCTCCAGATCGTCTCCCTCGCAGAAGGCGCCGAGACCCGTCCGTACCTCGAGGCGGACTACTACGAGGGCCGCCTCGCGATCTCGCCGGACGGGACGCTGGCGGCGTACGAGTCCAACGAGAGCGGGATTACCGAGGTCTTCGTGCGCGGCTTCCCCGACCCGGTCGGGAAGTGGAACGTCTCCACCGGCCAGGGATACCGGCCCCGTTGGTCTTCCGACGGAGACGAGCTGTACTTCTGGCGATCGACGCTCGGGCCCGACTCGCTCTTCGCGGTGTCGGTCGGGCGCGAGCCCGACTTCGTGCCCGGCGCCCCGACGTTCCTCTTCGCCCTCGACGTCAACTTCAACTCCTTCGACGTCCATCCGGACGGTCGCTTCCTGGTCGCCGAGAACGTGACCCAGCGTACCGCGGGCGACGGGCCGGCGCCCGAGCCGCGCTGGCTGGTGGTGCTGAACTGGTTCACCACGCTGGAGGAGCGGCTGGGGCGGTGAGGACGTCATGACGGAGCCGATGGAGCGCCTGAGCGCGGCCCTTTCGGGCCGCTACACCCTCGTCCGCGAGCTCGGCGAGGGGGGGATGGCCACGGTCTACCTGGCCGAGGACGTGCGCCACAACCGCAAGGTCGCGCTCAAGGTGCTCAGACCCGAGCTGGCGGCCGTCGTGGGCTCGGATCGCTTCCTGGCCGAGATCGAGACGACGGCGAACCTGCAGCACCCGCACATCTTGCCGCTGTTCGACTCGGGTGAGGCCGACGGCTTCCTCTTCTACGTGATGCCGTACGTGGACGGGGAGTCGCTCCGGGACCGGTTGGACCGTGACAAGCAGCTCTCGGTCGGGGAGGCGGTGCGGATCGCCCGCGCCGTGGCGGGAGCGCTTC
The DNA here is from genome assembly GCA_003248075.1 of Gemmatimonadota bacterium. Taxonomy (GTDB): domain Bacteria; phylum Gemmatimonadota; class Gemmatimonadetes; order Longimicrobiales; family Gaopeijiaceae; genus SZUA-318. The sequence goes on from QJYK01000173.1 coordinate 1,713, forward strand.
AGGCGGCCCACGAGGAGGGGGTCATCCACCGCGACATCAAGCCCGAGAACATCCTCCTCTCCCGAGGCGAGCCGCTGGTTTCGGACTTCGGGATCGCGCTGGCGGTGAGCCAGGCGGGAGGCGGCCGCCTGACGGAGACGGGGCTGTCGCTGGGCACCCCCTACTACATGAGCCCGGAGCAGGCGACGGCGGATCGGGATCCGGGGCGGGCCAGCGACGTCTACAGTTTGGGGTGCGTCCTCTACGAGATGCTGGTGGGCGACCCGCCCCACACGGGCTCGTCCGCGCAGGCGGTGCTGGCCAAGATCCTCACGGAAGAACCGAGGCCGGTGACCGCGATTCGCCGGACCGTCCCGACCCACGTCGCGGACGCGGTGGCCAAAGCGCTGGAGCGGCTTCCGGCCGACCGATTCGAGAGCGCGGACCTGTTCTCGCGGGCGCTGGGGGACTCGGGCTTCAGGCATGCGGTACCGGGAACGGTCCCTGCGTCGGGAGGGAAAGGGGCCGCGAGCACGGAGGGAGCGGCTTCCGGCAGGAGCTCCGTTCTCGGACGGGCCCTGCCTTGGGGCCTCACGATCCTCGCGGGGGCCGCGGCAGTAACCGGGTGGATGCAGGTCGCGGTGACCCCGGACCGAGGACCCATGTCCCTCGTGATGGATGGCGACCCGGGTGATTCGCGGTACCCGGTCGTGATCTCTCCCGACGGTCGTACGTTCGCCACCCTACGCTTCTCAGGTGGCTCACAGTCCATCTGGGTGCGCACCGCCGAAGATCCCGAGTGGCGCGAGCTCCAGGGCACGGCCGGCCCCTCTCTCTCCGGTGTTAGACTGCTGGACTTCTCGCCCGACAGCCGGCGGATCGTCTTCGTCCGCGACCAGGCTCTCATGACCGTGTCCACCAGCGGGGGTGGGTCGATCACCTTGGTACCGAAAGGCGAGGAGCGGATCTGGTTCCCCCATTGGGGCGAGACCGAGGAGATCGTCTTCGGGGCCTCGGAAGGGGGGATCTTCCGGGTCCCGGCCGCCGGTGGTGTGGTGGACACGTTGGCCGCCAACGTGTCGGCGCGGGCCCCCTTCCTCCTGCCGGATGGCTCGGCCGTCCTCTATCAGGCCCGAAGCGGCGCCATCGAGATCCTGGACGTCCAGGCCGATTCGTCATGGACGCTCATTCCGGAGGGACGGTCTCCGGTCTACCTGGAGTCCGGCCACATCCTCTACCAACATCCGGACGGCGGTCTGCTGGCACAAGCCTTCGACCCCCGGCGGTTGCAGGTCGACGGTGCCCCGGTTCCCGTCTTGGACGGAGTCGGCAGGGGGTTCTCCCTCTCACGAGACGGCACCCTCGTCTACCGCTCGGGCGGTGCCTTGCGCGCACCCGATACGCGCTTCCTCGTCGTCGGCCTGGATGGCGCGGCCGACACTCTGCGTATGCCACTGCGTATCATGTTCTCCCCCCGGCTGTCTCCGGACGGATCGCGGGTCGCGTTCGCCATGGCCGAAGGCGCCCTCGACGCCACGCCCCTCTATACCTACGATCTCGAGCGGCGAAGCGGGCCCACGCAGCTCACCTTCGAGGGCGACTCCGACGACCCGGTGTGGTCGCCGGCGGGAGACCGCGTCGTCCATACCTCGATCCGGGACGGCCGCAGCTATCTGTACACGAAAGCGGTCGATTCGGGGACGCCCGCGGAGCGCTTGCTGGAAGGACCCGAGGGGGGACGGGTGGTGCCCACCGATTGGACGGACGACGGCCTCATCGTCCTGGACTGGCGCACCCCCGCCGCGACAGCCGTGTTCACCGTGCCGGCCGACGGCAGCGCCGAGCCGTCCGAGCTCCTGCGGACCGACTTTCGCGAAACCCAAGCGGACGTGTCCCCGGACGGGCGTTGGGTGACCTATACGTCCGACGAGACGGGCACCGAAGAGGTCTACGTGCGAGCGTTCCCCTCAGGCCTGAGCCAGCGCAGGGTCCGGGGGAGACCGCATCTTCTTTGTTCGGCGACCGGACAGCCTCGTGGTGGTCGACGTCGAGCTGGAGCCCGCCTTCGCGGTCTCCGATCCACGGGTCGTGTGGCTCGGGCGACTGTCTGGCTTCGACGTCTTCCCCGATGGCCAGCGCGTCCTGATCGGGCAGCAGGTCACCACCGGTGAGGACGTAGATGAGGGGCCCCCGCGGATCGTGGTCGTGCTCGATTGGCTCGAGCAGATCCGGGAGCAGCTGGAGGCGGCGGGGGGGCGGTAGGGGTTCTAAACGCTCCCGTCATGCCGATGTCCCGCGTCTAGGCCACGTAACTCCTTGTCCTGCAACCAGTGCCGGGGCTGGGATTTGAACCCAGAAGCCCTCTCAGGCGGGGGATTTTAAGTGCTGGAGAGCGCCC
>QJYK01000078.1 GCA_003248075.1 Gemmatimonadota bacterium
CCCCATGATCCGCAACCCGATGATCCCCGGGCTGGCTCAGGTACGCCCCACGATGGTCCCCTACCTGCCCGGGGCGGATCTCGACGTTTCCACGCTCCCGGGCGGGGTTCCGCGCCAGATCGTGGACCTGGCGGACGGCGACACGCTGGAGTTGGAGGCGATGCTGGTCCGCCGCACGGTGGCGGGTCGAACCTTTCCCATGTACGGCTTCAACCGGCAATCTCCCGGCCCCCTTATCCGCGTGGTCCGGGACGCGACCATCCACGTCCGTTTCCGCAACAGCATCGACCAGCCGACGACGGTGCATTGGCACGGCGTGCGTCTGGACAACCGGTTCGATGGCGTTCCGGGCGTGACGCAAGATGCGGTGGAGCCCGGCGGAGAGTTCTTCTATACGGTCCACTTCCCCGACGCCGGCATCTATTGGTACCACCCCCACGTTCGCGAAGACGTCCAACAGGATCTCGGGCTGTACGGCAACATGCTGGTCCGCTCGGAGCGGGCGGACTACTACAGTCCCGTGAACCTGGAAGAGGTCGTCACCGTCGACGACATCCTGCTGGACGGAAACGAGCTGCTCCCCTTCGGGCGCGGGGTCGCGAACTTCGCGATCATGGGTCGCTTCGGGAACGTGCCGCTCATCAACGGTGAGGACCTGTACCGGCGTTCGGTCAAACGTGGCGATGTGGTGCGCTACTACCTGACGAACGTCTCGAACACGCGCACGTTCAACCTCTCCTTCGACGGGGCGCCGATGAAGCTCGTCGGGGCGGACATCGGACGGTTCGAGCGGGAGATGATGGTGCGGAGCGTCGCCATCGCCCCCGCGCAACGGTACGTGGTCGAGGTGCTCTTCGAGCGCCCGGGACGGTATGCGCTGACCAACCGGATCCAGGCCGTCGACCACATGCAGGGGGACTTCCTGTTCGCGGTCGACACGCTCGGACTCGTCACCGTCGACGACGAGCCGGCGGAAGCGGACCATCGGGAGGCCTTCGAGGTGCTGCGGGAGGACGAGGAGCTCGTTCGGGAGATCGACCGGTTCCGACCCTGGTTCTCGCGGAAGCCGGACAAGGAGCTCCTCCTCACGGTCCACATCCGCGACCTGCCCATCCAGCTGATGCAGTTCATCGCCGTAGACACCGTGTACCGCGCGCCGGTCGAGTGGACGGATCCGATGCCGCACATGAACTGGCTCTCCACGAGCAACGAGGTGCGCTGGATCCTGCGCGACGTCGGCTCGGGCGCGGAGAACATGGACATCGTCTGGCGGTTCACGGTCGGGGACGTCGTGAAGATCCGCCTTCGGAACGACCCGGACGCCTTCCATCCCATGAACCACCCGGTGCACCTGCACGGGCAGCGGTTCCTGGTACTGGCCAGGGACGGCGTCCCGAACCAGAATCTGGCGTGGAAGGACACGGCCCTCGTGCCCGTCGGCTCGACCGTGGACCTCTTGCTGGAAGTGACGAACCCCGGCAACTGGATGCTGCACTGTCACATCGCGGAGCACCTGGAGGCCGGAATGATGATGGCATTCACCGTGGAGGCTTCATGATCCGACCCACCGTCGGCACTCTCGACCGGAGCGTTCGGGCGCTCCTGCTTTCGGTATTCGCTGCCCTCCCCCTGGCTCCGAGCGCTTCCGCCCAGGCCCAGGCCGAGCGTGACGTCGAGCTCGTCGGTCAACTCGGAGAGACGGGAGGCCTCACCTACACCGACATCGAGATCGAGCAGGAGCCGGGTCGGCCGTACGTCTACCTCTCGCGGATCTACAGCCCTAACTACGGCTTCGACGTGGTCTCCATCTCGAATCCGTCCGCTCCCGAGGTCATCTATCGCTGGCGGATCGAGAACCCGGAGCTGCATCTCGGGCTGGGCGCCATGGACTCGAAGTACTTCAAGCTGGACGGTCGCTACTACATCATCCAGTCCGTCCAGTTCGCTCCTGGGGGACCCGACGCCGACGTCGGCGCCATCGTCTTCGACGTGACCGGCCTCCCCGACGCCTCGACCGTGCGCGAGGTGGGGAGGATCCGGGCGCCCGACACGCCTGGGGGCTTCCACAACATCTTCGCGTACAAACACTCGGACGGTCGGGCGCTGCTCTTCACCACCACGGGCGGTCGGCATGCCAACGTGTACGATCTGCGGATGTTCCTGGGGGGCGACGAGCAGTACGGTCTCATCGGTCGGGTACCGTGGCCCGCCACGGCTCCGGACATGACGCCCTATGGACCGCTCGAGGGATATCACGATTTCTACGCCGCGTTCGATCCCGGCTCGAACCGTGACCTCCTCTATGGAGCTGGTTACAACGGCTATTACATCTACGACGTGAGCGTGCCCGAAGCGCCGACGCTCGCCACGAGCATCGTGGGTGTGCTCGGCCTCCAGATCGCGCATACCCTGACCGCCACGCCCGACGCCAAGTACGGGGTCGGTCAGACGGAGTACGTGTACTCGCCGGTCAGGGTCTACGATCTGCGGGCGGGTTTGGCGGGTGAGGTGCAGACGATCTCGGAAGAGATCGGCGCCTGGTCCTCGAGCTGGGACGGGATCTCGCACAACAACGAGATGCGGTGGCCGTACGTGTTCGTGTCCTCGTACAAGGAGGGGATGCACGTCTTCGACATCAGCGACCCGAAGAAGCCGGTCACCGTGGCCCACTACGACACGTACCACGGGAACCCCGAGGAAGGCATCGGGATCGGTCCGACGGATCCCGACGGTATCATGAGGAGCCCGTTCAACGGGGCGTTCGGGATCGACGTGCGCAACTACGACGGCCTCGTGGTGGTCAGCGACGTCGCTACCGGCCTCTATGTGCTGCGTGTCGACGGCTTCAACGGCTGGAACGGCGCGGACCACGGAATGCCGAACATCTCGAGCGTCCAGGACTGGGACAACGGTCCGCGGCGCATCATTCCGTGATCGAACCGTGAGGAGGGTGAAGAGGGTGCGCCGGTCCACCCCGGTCGCGGGGTGGGCCGCGACCGGCTGGCTCGCGGCCGCACTCGCTCCGCTCGTTCCGGGCGTCGCATACGCGCAGGCGCCGCGGTCCATCGGCGAGGTCGGGGACCCGCAGCGCACCTTCGCGCTCACGGCGTCCCGCGGAGTCGAGGCGACCGGAAGGGTCACGCTTCGGCAGATCTGGTCCCCGTTCGGCGTCTCCGTTGGTCCGGACGGGCACGTGGAGCAGGACCTCGTGCTCACCGTCGACGGGCTGCGGCCCGTCGGTCAGGACAGTGTCTACGTGGCGTGGCTCTCCACCCCCGACCTGTCGCGCGTGGAGCCACTTGGCGTTCTCGGACCCGCCGGGACGCTGGAGGGGCGCCTAACCGACTGGAGCAAGCTCATGGTCGTCGTGACCGCCGAGGCCTCGCGCCCTCCATCCGGTGCCCGCTGGTCCGGCGCCATCGTGCTCAACGGCCGCACCCGGAGCGCGCTCATGGCGCCCCTGTGGGGGCACTCGATCTTCAGGCGCATCAAGAGCTAGGAGCCTGTCCGAGTAATACAGTGGGCCGCGCACATGGGGCTTACGCTGCTCAGCGTAGGAGCGGCGACGAGTCGTAGCCCTAGCTACGGCGAGGAGGAGCGACGACCGATCAGCGGCGTAACCTCCATGTGCCCCAACACCCAGTTGGACACGTACATGCGCGGTCGGGGGTTGGGGTGGCACTTGTCGCTCCTCCCAGTAGCCACAGCTACGCGTCGTCGCGCCGCCTTGCTTGAGGGGCCGTGGCATCCCCGACGCGGCCCGCTGTATTACTCGGACAGGCTCCTAGGGCCCGGGAGGCCGACCTGGCTCGCGTCGGAACGTTGGTCCTCTCGCGCAGTGGCCTTAGGGGACGCGGTGACAGCTAGGAATCACCCGAAAGTCTGTCGCCGAGCACGGTCACGTCGGACGCGCGCACCGCGATCCGCATCCGGTCCTCACCCCAGATCACGTCGCCGTCGTACTCTTCTCGGATCTCCCGTAGGATCTGCTCGCGGATGCGCGGCTCGTCGATCTCGGGAAGCACGTGCGTCAGCACGAGCGCCTTCACGCCCGCCCGCCGCGCCATGAGGGCATTGTCGCGGTGGTTTCCGCACGCGGCACGGTAGGCGGGACTCGGCTCCATTCCAGTGAAGTGGTGGTTCATCTGGATCAGCAAAGCGGGCGCGAACAGCGCTGCGCGCATCTACACGGGGGTCGGCTTCGACGTGCCTGGCAGCCCTCCCGACGAACCGGACACGATCACCGAGGCCGTGCTGGCCGCGACGTCTACGAAGCGCGCGGGGGGACGTTGCCGCGTGCCCGACCCGCACCACGAGTCCGTGAAGTCGCGCTCGGGGACATCGTCTAGGGGGACGGCTGGACGGTCACGGTCGGGCTCGCGCGCCATGTGCAACCGCAGCTCGACTGCCTGGCCTACCGCATCGACGCCGCGGAGGGCTCCGTCTGCTATTCGGGAGACAGCGGCCTGCCGGAGGAAGACCGTGAAGAAGCCCTCCGGGGGCCTCGCTTCGTCGTCGGCGAGGCCGCGCACGTACTCGAACAGCCTCGTGAAGCCCTCCCGCGCGCGTCCGGCGTCGATCCCAGCCGCCTCTCCCCTGCGCACGCAATGCTCGCAGAAACAGGTGGGCGGACGGTCGTTCCAGGGCAGGATCACATTCATGAGCGGCCCCATCCGCTCCGCGCCCCACTGGAAACCGTCCAGCTCGTAGGTGCTGAACATGTCCGTCG
>QJYK01000148.1 GCA_003248075.1 Gemmatimonadota bacterium
GACTTCGGCATCGCGCTGGCGGTGAGCCAGGCGAGCGATCAGCGGCTGACGGAGACGGGGCTGTCGATCGGGACGCCGCACTACATGAGCCCGGAGCAGGCGATGGGGGACCGGCAGCTCGGCCCCCGGTCGGACGTCTACTCGTTGGGCGCGATGCTGTACGAGATGATCGCAGGTCATCCGCCCTACGATGGCGGCACGGCTCAGGCGATCGTGGCGAAGGTGATCACGTCGAGGGCGGCGCCGCTGCGCGAGTCGCGGGACACGGTGCCGATGCACGTGGAGGCGGCGGTCGCGAAGGCGCTGCACAAGAGTCCCGCGGACCGGTTCGCGAGCGCGGCGGACTTCGCGAAGGCGCTGGCGGACCCTGGCTTCAGGCTGCCGATGACGGCGCGGGCGACGGTCGACGCCGCAGCGGTAGCCGCGATGGCGGGTATGCCGTCTCGGCGCTCGACGGTGGTCGTAGCGGCCGCGGCGGCGGTGGTGGCGTTGGGCGTCGGCCTTTACGCCGGCCGCATCCTTGCCCCCGAGCCCTCAGTGCCGGTGACGCACTTCCGCGTCGAGGTGCCCGAGAACGTGGTCTCGGTGAGCGGGTGCTGCGGCCCTCAGCAAGCGATGTCGCCCGACGGGGAGTGGCTCGTTTACAGGGGCAGCGGCTTTGATGGAGACATGCTCTACCGTCGGCGCCGCGGACTGCTCGAGTCCGAGCCGATCCCGGGCACGGAGGCGGCCAGGGGGCCGTTCTTCTCGCCGGACGGGCTCTGGGTGGGCTTCTGGGCGAACGGCCGTCTCCGCAAGGTTCCCATGGGCGGCGGCCCGGCGGTGCCCATCGCGGAGATGCCGAACCCGGCGGGCGCATCTTGGGGCGACGACGACGTCATCGTCTTCTCGGAGTACCCCCGCGGCACCCTCCACACCCTCGCGACGAGCGGCGGGACCCCGAAAGAGGTCCCGAACCCGAGCGGTGGAGCGTACTACCTCCCGGCCGTGCTGCCGGGAGGCGGGGCGGTGCTCGCTCGTGAACGGTCCAACGCGCCCGAAGACGAGCGGGCGGTCGTCGTCGACCTCGAGACCGGTGAACCCACGGTGCTCGGCTACGCCACCCACGTGGCGTATGCGTCGGGACACCTCATCCTGTCGGGCGCCGACGGCACGATCCTCGTGCAGCCGTTCGACGTGCGGGCGAGAAAGACGACGGGGCCGGCGGTGGCGGTCCTGGCCGATATCGGTCTCGCCGGTCCCTCCCGCGGTGGCGAGTTCGCTGTCTCCCTGGAGGGGAGCATCGCGTACCAGACCTCCTCGAACGATGGGGGCGACGACCTGGTCATCCTCGGATCGGGCGGCGCGGTGCCGGTCCCGCTTCCGCAGAAGGGGAACCTGGAGGGACCGAGCTTCTCTCCCGATGGCCGGCGCATCGCGATGGAGGTCCAGGGAAGCGGGATCTGGATCTGGGACCGGGACCAGGAGACCCATGAGCTGCTCGTGCCCGACGGCCGCGTGCCGGTGTGGTCGCCCGACGGCCGCCGGATCGCGTTCGGCCTGCAGGCAGATCAAACCCGTGTGCTTTGGACGCCCGCCGACGGAAGCGGGCCCTTCGAGGTGCTCATCGACTCGGTGTACGCCGTCGCACCCGCGTCCTTCTCCCCGGACGGCTCGGTGCTCGCGTTCGTCGGCGGCCTCGAAGGGGCCTTTGGGGGGAACGTCGGCTTCCTGACGGTAGCTACCGGCGATATCCGGTGGCTCATCGAACGCGACGCGAACGAGGTTCAACCGATCATCTCGCCGGACGGGCGCTGGGTGGCCTACGTCTCGGATCGGTCAGGAGAGCAGGAAGTGTACGTACGCGCCTTCGACGGGAGCGGAGGTCGCACCCAGGTCTCGGGCGAGGGCGGCAATTCCCCGCGCTGGCACCCGCGAGGCGATGTGATCTACTATGCGACCGAGCCGAACGCCCCCGTCATGGCCGCCACGCTCTCGGTGGGCGACGGCGTGCGCGTGCTCTCCAGGGAGCCGGCGTTCTCCGGCGTCCAGGATCTCAACCTCACGCATGAGGTCAACTGGGACATCGGCCCCGACGGGACCGAGTTCCTCTTCATCGAGTTGAGCGGGGGCGCGCGCCCCGGCTTCGGGTGGGTCCTCAACTGGCCCGAGCTCGCTCGGCAGATGGTGGGCGGGCGGTCCCCGTGAGCGGAGTGATCGGCTCCCTCACCCACGCCCTGGCCGGCCGCTACAGGATCGAGAGGCAGCTTGGCGAGGGGGGGATGGCGACCGTCTACCTCGCGGACGACCTCAAGCACGAGCGCAAGGTCGCGCTCAAGGTCCTGAAGCCGGAGCTCGCCGCGGTCGTGGGCGCCGAGCGCTTCCTCGCCGAGATCAAGACCACGGCCAAGCTGCAGCACCCGCACATCCTCCCGCTCTTCGACTCGGGCGAGGCCGACGGTTTCCTCTTCTACGTGATGCCGTACGTGGTGGGCGAGACACTTCGGGAGAGGCTGGACCGGGAGAAGCAGCTCGGGGTCGAAGAGGCTCTGGCGATCACGAGGAAGGTGGCGGACGCGCTCGACTACGCGCACGAGAGCTCGGTCGTCCACCGGGACATCAAGCCCGCCAACATCCTGCTCAGCGAGCGCGGCGAGCCGCTCGTGGCCGACTTCGGCATCGCGCTCGCCGTAGCCCACGCGGGGAGCGGCCGCCTCACCGAGACGGGGCTCAGCCTGGGCACGCCCCACTACATGTCGCCCGAGCAGGCGACCGGCGACCGGGACGTAGACCCGCGGTCCGACCTGTACGCGCTCGGATGCGTGCTCTACGAGATGCTGGCAGGGGAGCCGCCCTTCTCCGCGGGCACCGCCCAGGCGATCCTCGCGAAGATCCTGACCATGGACGCGCCGTCGATCACGATGGTGCGCAGGACGGTGCCGCCGAACGTCGGGGCGGCGCTGGCGAAGTCGCTGGAGAAGCTACCCGCCGACCGGTTCACGAGCGTGGCGGACTTCGCGGCGGCCCTGGAGGACGAGGGCTTCACCTACCGGGCTCGGACCCGGACGTCGACGTCCGCAGTCTTCCCGGAGGCCGCGGCCGCGGTCCGCCCCGGACCGTGGAATCGGGTTTCCGTGACGATGACCGCGGTCGCGGCCGTGGCCGCGACGGCCGCCGCCTGGGGGTGGCTGCGGCCGGCGCCGGTTGCGTCTCTGCAGCCCGCCACGCGCGCGGTCCTCGATCTTGATGTCGAGGGCGGCGCCCTGCTGAGCAACAGCAGGGTCGTGATCTCCCCGAGGGGCGATCGCCTCGCCGTCGTTCTCTCCGTAGGAGGCTCCCGCCAGATCTGGTGGCGGCCGGTCGAAGAGGCCCGGTTCCGTCTTCTGCTCGACGAGGGGAACCCACGTGATCCCGATTTCTCACCCGACGGGAACTGGCTCGTCTACGGGGACGGGGGCGCGCTCACACGGATCGCGATCGCAGGGGGAGCGCGCCGTCCGCTCATGCCCGGGCAACCCAGTGAGGTGGTAACGGGCCCGGCCTGGGGAGACGACGGCAGCATCTACTTCTCGGGGCGGTCGGGGGGGCTGTTCGCCGTCCCGGAGACGGGCGGCGAGCCCATGGAGCTCGTGCCCGGCGTCTGGTCCCGCCCGGATCCGCTACCGGGGGGACGCGGTGTTCTCGT
>QJYK01000314.1 GCA_003248075.1 Gemmatimonadota bacterium
TGGGCGCCCGACGGGTCGGCGCTGTACTTCCTGAGCGGAGGTAGCCTGTACCGCGCATCCGTATCCACGGATGGTGCGTTCTCGAGCGAGCCTCCGTCCCGGCTCATGGCGTGGCCGTTCGACTCGGGGGGCGAGCTGCGGATCGGCTACGACATCGCGCCGGACGGTGACCGCTTCCTGGCCACCCTGGAGGGAAGCCCGGGGGCAGGCTTCGGCGACGTCTACGTCGTCGTGAACTGGTTCGAGGAGCTGAAGGCGCGCCTGGGCGAGGGCAACCGATGAGCGAGTCCCACACCACCCGCCTGGAGTCCGCGCTCGCGGGCCGCTACAAGATCGAGCGCAAGCTCGGCGAGGGCGGGATGGCGTCGGTGTATCTGGCCGAGGACATCAAGCACAAGCGCAAGGTTGCGCTCAAGATCCTCCGTCCGGAGCTCGCGGCGGTGATCGGCGGGGAGCGCTTCCTGTCCGAGATCACGACGACGGCGAACCTGCAGCACCCGCACATCCTGGCGCTGTTCGACTCGGGCGAGGCGGACGGGTATCTCTACTACGTCAGCCGCACTGGGGCGAGGACGGCACGATCGTCTTCCGAGACGCGGGTACGGGGGACGTGTGGCGCGTGAGCGAGACCGGCGGAGACGCCGAGCTCATCGGCCCGGGGATGGGAATCCGCCCGTCCATCCTGCCGGACGGGAGCGGCGTGCTGATCACGTCCTTCTCGTTGGGCGTGCGACTGCTGGACCTGGTCACCGGCGACACCACCACGTTGGTCCCCGAGGGGCTCGATGCCGTGTACGCGCGCACGGGCCACGTGCTCTTCGGTCACCCTGCGGGCGGCCTCTTCGCGCTCCCCTTCGACCTCGACTCGCGTCGGGCGACCGGGTCGCCGATCCCCGTGCTCGACGAGGTGGGCGTGACCGGCAACATCGCCCACTTCGACGTCTCGACGAACGGAACGCTGGTCTTCACCGCCGGAGGCGCCGCGCTCGAGCGGGAGCTCATGGTCGTGCTGAGCCCCGGCGGCGGCATGGACACGGTGCGCATCGCACCCCAGTCGATCAGCCAGCCGCGCTTCTCTCCGGATGGCGGCAGGATCGTGTTCAACGACGGCGGCGGCGTGCGCTCGGACGAACGTCAGATCTGGGTCTACGATCTGGTGCGCGAGTCGCTGCGTCAGCTCTCCTTCGACGGAGGACACCGCCCGGTCTGGTCTCCAGACGGGGCGCACGTCGCGTACAGCTCCGAGGGTCCGGGCACGGACGGCGAAGACCTGTGGGTGCACGCGAGCGACGGGGCCTCCGATCCGCGCCGTCTCGCGCTCGGGATCGACGGGGACGAGCATTCGGCGGCGTGGCCCATCGACACCGTGCTCGTCTTCGAGAGCCTGGGCGACCTCTACATGGTCAACCCGTTCGCCGACTCGCCCACCGCCCGTCCCTATGCCGAGGCCGAGTACAATGAGACCCGCTTCGATCTCGATCGGACCGGTGCGTTCGCAGCCTATCAAACGAACGAATACGATACCGAGGAGATCTTCGTCCGGGACTTCCCGGTGCCGCGCGGCAAGTGGCGGATCTCCTCGGGAGGTGGCGAGGATCCCCGATGGAGTCTCGACGGTCGGGCGCTCTACTACCTGGACCCGAGTGGCACGTCGATCATCCGGCACGATCTGGGGGTCGATGCGGGCATCACGCCGCTCCGGTCGGACGTCGTATGGCGCGTCCCCAACGCCACCGGCTTCGAATGGGACTTCGATCCGGCGTCCGGCCGGGCCTTGGTCACCGTCGGCGTCGGTGCCGACAGCGGCGCCGATCAGACCTACGTATGGATCGTGGTCAACTGGTTCGGGGAGCTGAGACGGTTGACCGGGGGTGGCGGGCGGTGAGCCTGGGACGCCGTCCCGGGCCCGAGGTTACGTGGTCACACTCCGTCGTGGAGGAAGATACGCCGTCCCTCCTGGCCCAGTAGCCCATCGCGCCACATCTTGGCCGCGACGTGCCCTCGCGACGGACCCCTGCCCATGACGGACCCGCGCACCCACACCACCCGCCTGCACGCCGCCCTCGCCGGCCGCTACCGCATCCAGCGCAAGCTCGGCGAAGGCGGCATGGCCAGCGTGTACCTGGCCGAGGACCTGAAGCACGAGCGCAAGGTCGCGCTGAAGATCCTCAAGCCGGAGCTCGCCGCCGTCATCGGCGCCGAGCGCTTCCTGGCCGAGATCAAGACCACCGCCAACCTCCAGCACCCCCACATCCTGCCGCTGTTCGATTCCGGCGAGGCCGAGGGTTTCCTCTACTACGTCATGCCGTACATCGAGGGGGAGACGCTCCGGGACCGCATCGAGCGGGAAGGGCAGTTGGGGGTGGAGGAGGCGGTGCGCATCGCCCGGGACGTGGCCGACGCGCTGGACTACGCCCACCGCAACGACATCATCCACCGGGACATCAAGCCGGCGAACATCCTCCTGCACGACGGCCGTCCCGTGGTGGCGGACTTCGGCATCGCCCTGGCCATCAGCGCGGCGGGCGGCGGGCGGATGACGGAGACGGGGCTGTCTTTGGGCACTCCCCACTACATGTCGCCGGAGCAGGCCAGCGCGGACCGCGACCTGTCGGCTCGCTCGGACGTCTACAGCCTGGGGTGCGTGCTGTACGAGATGCTGGCGGGGCAGCCGCCGCACACGGGCCCGAGCGCCCAGAGCATCCTGGTGCGGATCCTCACCGAGGATCCCCGGGACGTGACGGAGCTCCGCCGCACGGTACCGCCCCACGTAGCTGCCACGGTGATGAAGTCCATCGAGAAGCTGCCGGCGGACCGCTTCGACACGGCGCGGCAGTTCATGGACGCGCTGGCGGATCCGGGCTTCAGCTATGCCGCCACACCCCGGGCCGCGGCCCGGCAGGCTCCCCGCAGGCTACCCGACACGCCGGCGGTCGGAGCGGCGGCCAGAGTGCGGGTTACCCTCCCGTGGGCGGTGGCCGTCGTCGCGCTGGTCCTGGGCGCCTACGGTTGGCTGGGACGAGCCACCGAGCCGACGCTGGACCCGCCGGTGCGCACGGTTCTGGACCTTGGTGGGCTCTCCATGTGGTCGCCGAGCTTCAACGAGATCCTCGTCTCCCGGGACGGCTCCCGCTTCGCCTTCATCGAAGGTACCAACCCCAACTTGCACATCTACGTCCGCTCGGCGGAGGACATGGAGTTCCGACCCGTTCCGGGGGTCCAAGGCCCGATCCGCTCTGTGGCCTTTTCGCCGGACGGCGATTGGATGGCCTACACGGCGGGCGATCGCCTTCTCCGTGTCTCACTCCGCGGCGGCCTGCCCACGGAGATCATCCGTGACGGGGCCATCGAGGCGTTCATGTTGGACTGGGGCGCGGAGGGTTGGATCGTCTTCCTCGGGGAGGGAGCGGAGGGCGAGGGCCTCTACCGCGTCCCCGATACCGGCGGCACCGTCGAAGCGCTCCTCGTCGGAACGGAGTCGCGTCTCGTCGCCCCACGGGCGCTCCCGGACGGCTCCGGCGTGCTCTTCACCGACACCGACCGCGGGTTGGGCCTCTACGACGTGGAGGCGGACTCCGCACGGATCCTCCTTCCGGATGCCCGGGACGGCCTCTATGCCGCGTCCGGGCATATCCTGTACGGGGACGGAGGCGGTGGCCTCTGGGCGGTGCCCTTCGATCTGGATCGACGCGAGATCGTCGGCGACGCCAAACCGGTCCTCCAGGGCGTACAGTCTCAGTTCATGTACGCGCGCTTCTCCGTGGCGGACAACGGCACCCTCGTGTACACCAGGGGGCCGGCCGGCGGAGGCGGCGCGGACCTGGAGATGGTGGTCACCGGCCTGGACGGGTCGAGCACGGTTCTCGATCTCCCCCCACGAAGGATGTTCGGGCCCCGATGGGCTCCCGACGGTCGTCAGGTCGTTTTCGGCGCAACGGCGCCCGGTGAGCCGGACTCGGATCTCGACATCTATCTGTACGACGTCGAGCTGGAGAATGCCCCGCGCCGGTTGACGAACACGGGCCAGAACTTTGACCCCTTCGTATCCCCCGACGGGCGGCGTGTGGTATTCACCTCCACCCGCGAAGGGACGCAGGCCGGCGACCTCTTCCTGCGCAACCTGGACGACGATGCGCCGCCGCGGATGCTTCTTTCCCTCCCGGAGGGCCAGTGGGTCACGGACTGGCCGTCCGACGACGTGATCCTGCTGGAAAGCGCGGACCCGTCCGGTCTCCACATGATCCGCTTGGTCGGCGACTCCGCCGAGGTGACGCCCTACTACACGCCCCAGGCCCGCGTCTTCGACCTGGTGGTGTCGCCGGACGGTACCCTGGCGGCCTACACGTCGGACGAGTCCGGTCAACGCGAGGTGTACGTCCGCGCATTTCCCCAGCCCCGGGCGGAGACCATCGTCAGCGAGGGCGGTGGCGGCTGGCCGCAATGGTCCCCGGACGGCGGGACCCTCTACTACCGCTCGCTCGATGGCAATGTCGCCATGGCGGCCGAGGTCGCGCGCGAGCCCACGTTCCGCGTCGTGAACCGCCGGGTGCTCTTCGATGAGGCCCGCGGGAGATACGGCCATCTGCATCCGGACGGCGACCGGTTCATCGCCACGCGAACCGTGGGGCAGCCCGGCGGAGGCGCGGAGAACGCCACACCCCTCCAGCACGTGGTCATCCACAGCTTCTTCACCGAGCTCCACCGGCTGTTCAGGGTAGGTGGCCGATGACCGAAGGCCACACCTCACGCCTGGAGTCCGCGCTGGCCGGCCGCTACCGCATCGAGAAGAAGCTCGGTGAGGGTGGCATGGCCTCGGTCTACCTGGCCGAGGACCTGAAGCACGAGCGCAAGGTCGCCCTGAAGATCCTCAAGCCGGAGCTGGCCGCCGTCATCGGCGCCGAGCGCTTCCTGGCCGAGATCAAGACCACGGCGAACCTCCAGCACCCGCACATCCTGCCGTTGTTCGACTCCGGCGAGGCCGACGGCTTCCTGTACTACGTCATGCCCTTCATCGAAGGCGAGACGCTGCGGGACCGCATCGAGCGGGAGGGCCAGCTCGGCGTGGAGGAGGCGGTGCGCATCGCCCGGGACGTGGCCGACGCGCTGGACTACGCCCACCGCAACGACATCATCCACCGGGACATCAAGCCGGCGAACATCCTGCTGCACGACGGCCGGCCGGTGGTGGCGGACTTCGGGATCGCGCTGGCGATCAGCGCGGCGGGCGGGGGGCGGATGACGGAGACGGGTCTGAGCCTCGGGACGCCGCACTACATGAGCCCGGAGCAAGCGAGCGCCGACCGCGACCTGAGCGCGCGTTCGGACGTGTATTCACTCGGCTGCGTGCTGTACGAGATGCTGGCGGGTCAGCCGCCGCACACGGGCCCGAGTGCCCAGAGCATCCTGGTGCGGATCCTGACGGAGGACCCGCGGGACGTGTCGGAGCTGCGGCGGACGGTGCCCCCGCACGTGGCGGCGACGGTGATGAAGTCCATCGAGAAGCTGCCGGCGGACCGCTTCGACACGGCGCGGCAGTTCATGGAGGCGTTGCAGGATCCGGCGTTCACGTACACGCCGGCCGTGCGTGCCCAGCCCGCCGATCCTCGGCCAACGCGAGGCGCGCCTGCTTCCGCCGGACCCTCCCGGAAATGGATGACGGCGACGGTTGGGGCGGTGGTCGCTGCCGCGGCGGCTGCGGTGGGCTGGATCCTGGGACAGGGCCAGGCGCCACCGGCCGTCGGCGGACCGGTCTCCGCGTTCGTGCTCACCGAGGAATTCACGAGCAACCACGCCCCGATGATCGCGCCCGACGGCTCCATCGTCTTCTACGACCTGCCGCGCGGGGGTGGCCTCTGGCTGAGGGCGGCAGGTGCGCTGGATGCGGTTCGGCTGGAGGGCGCCGAAGTCTCGGGGCCGTCCTGGGACAACGGCGCGTTTTCCCCCGATGGCCGGTGGTTCGCGTTCGTCGAGGACGACGGGACCGGAGGGAAGCTGCGCAGAATGCCGGCGCGAGGAGGTCCCGTCAGCACGCTCTGGAGCGGTTCGGACGCGTCCGAGGCACAGGGCACGCCGGAGTGGAGCGACGACGGGTGGATCTACATCCACCTCGAGGGTGCCCTCGCGCGCATTCCGGAGGACGGCGGTCCGGCGGACACGTTGTTGGCCACGACAGGACAGACGATCACGCGAATCGAGTCGTTTCCCGGTGGCCGGGGCATCGCCTTCACGTTGCGGGGGAGCGGCGGGGCCCATGTGGTCCTCATGGACCTGGCGACGCGGGACACGACGACGCTGGTGAAGGATGGCTTCGACGCCCGGTACGTGAACTCGGGGCACCTGGTCTACGCCCACGACGCCGGCGCGCTCTACGCCATGCCCTTCGACGCGCGTCGGATGGAGCCGACGGGTCCGGCGGTGCCGGTGATCGAAGACCTGGCCGTCAACGGGATGTACAGTCGGTACGATGTCTCGCCCGAGGGAACGCTGGTCTACGCCCAGGGACCTGCGTCGGGGATCGTAGCGGGCGGGTTCACATTCGGGCGGGTGACCCCCGAAGGCGTCGCGCAGCGATATCCGCTCGAAGGTACCGACCATGGCGACGCCGGCCTGTCCCCGGACGGCCGCATGCTGGCCTACACCCGCGCGGGCGCCATCTGGCTGTACGACACGGAGCTGGGCTCCAACGTACCGCTCACCGCCCCGAGCTTGGCGGAGACCGCCCACGGTCCGATCTGGTCCCCGGATGGCCGGCAGATCGTGTACCAGAGCCGGATGGAGGGAGACTCGACCGGCTACCTCTACGTCCAGGATGTCGACGGGTCGGGCGCTCCGCGCCGCCTCCAGGGGACGGAGGGCGGTAGGGCGTCGCAGTGGCTCGAAGACGGGACGATCCTCTTCCACACGGTGGGAGGGGTCGTCGATGTGTTTTCGGTGCAGTCCACGGGCGCCGAAGCCCCGAAGCCCCTGCTGCGTGCTGATTGGGTGGAGCAGTCTCCCCGCGTATCCCCCGATGGTCGCTGGCTCGCCTTTCTGAGCAGCGAGAACGGGCGTCTGGAAATCCATCTGCGGCGCTGGCCCGCGCTGACCGGGAAGGTGGAGGTGATACCCGTCGGGGGGATCAACTCCAACTCGGGGATCGTTTGGTCACTGGACGGCGGTCGCATCTTCTACACGGGCTTGAGGAGCCTCATGGAGGTCACGCTGGGCGCGGGCGACCCCCCTGGAGCGTCCGTACGGAACACGGGTGTACCGATCAGGCTGGTGCTGGACAATCACCCCGATGGGTCGATTCTCGTCACCGTGGGCGCAAACGACAGGGGAGATGACGGAACCCTGACCACACGTCGCCTGGTGGCGGTCTCGAATTGGCTCACGGCGGTTCGACAGCGTCTGGGCGAGGGTGACTGAGTTGACCGACGGCCACACCTCCCGCCTGGAATCGGCCCTCGCCGGCCGCTACCGGATCGAGCGGAAGCTGGGCGAAGGCGGCATGGCGTCGGTCTACCTGGCCGAGGACATCAAGCACGAGCGCAAGGTCGCGCTGAAGATCCTCAAGCCGGAGCTGGCCGCGGCTTCCTCTACTACGTCATGCCGTACATCGAGGGGGAGACGCTCCGGGACCGGATCGAGCGGGAGGGTCAGCTGGGGGTGGAGGAGGGGGCGGTCTGGGCCCCGGACGGATCGGCGATCTACTACATCTCTGGCCAGTCTTTCCTCAAGGCGTCCGTTCGCACCGGCAGCACGTTCTCGGGAGCTGAAGGCTCGCATGGGCGAGCGCAACTGACATGTCCGACGTCATCGCCCGCCTGAACGCCGCCCTCACGGGCCGCTACGCCGTCGAGCGCGAGCTCGGCCAGGGCGGGATGGCCACGGTCTACCTCGCCGACGACGTGCGCCACAAGCGCAAGGTCGCGCTGAAGGTGCTCAAGCCCGAGCTGGCCGCGGTGGTGGGCTCCGAGCGCTTCCTCGCCGAGATCGAGACCACGGCCAACCTGCAGCACCCGCACATCCTGCCGCTCTTCGACTCGGGCGAGGCGGACGGGTTCCTCTTCTTCGTGATGCCGTACATCGAAGGGGAGACGCTGCGCGACCGGATCGACCGGGAGAAGCAGCTTCCGGTGGACGAGGCGGTGGGGATCGCGACGGCGATCGCGTCCGCGCTCTCGGTGGCGCACGAGCAGGGGGTGATCCATCGGGACATCAAGCCGAGCAACATCCTGCTCAGCCGTGGCGAGCCGCTGGTCATGGACTTCGGCATCGCGATCGCGGTCACGAAGTCGACCGGCGCCCGCCTGACCGAGACGGGCCTGAGCGTCGGCACGCCGTACTACATGTCGCCGGAGCAGGCGACGGGGGACCGGGAGATCACCGCGGCGAGCGACGTCTACGCGCTCGGGTGCGTGCTCTACGAGATGCTCGTGGGCGAGCCGCCCTACGTGGGTGCGACCGCGCAGGCGGTGCTGGGCAAGATCCTCACGGAGAAGCCCCGCAACCCGACCGCCGTTCGCGCGGTGGTGCCCGCGAACGTCGAGGGCGCGGTGCTGCAGGCGCTGGAGAAGCTGCCCGCCGACCGCTTCCGCACCGCGTCCGGGTTCGTGCGCGCGATCACCGACACGGGCTTCCGATACGGGGGCGCGGCGGCGGCGACAACAACGTCCGCCGGTCCATGGAAGCCGATGGCGCTGGGCTTCGCCGCGCTGTCGGTGATCCTGGCGGGCGTGTTGGCCAATTCAGGCCTTGGTCCGCCGCCGTCGGGGCCCGTGACGCGGCACCCGATCGAGCCTCCGGCGCCGCTCGAAAGGGTCGTGGTGCGCCTGTCCAGAGACGGCTCGCGGATCGGGTACCGCATTCTGAGCCCGGATGCCCCGCGCTTCACATACCCTGGACCCGACGACTCGCGAATCTGGGTCCGGGAACGGGGCGTCCTGGATCTGGAAGAGGTTCCCGGAACCGGAGGGGCAGAGTTCTTCACGTTCTCCCCGGACGGGAACAGCATCGCGTTCACCGTGCGTGATACGCTCAAGACGGTGTCGCTCGACGGAGGACGACCAGTCACGGTGCTCGTAGATGAGTCCGTCATCGCCCCGGACTGGGGTGACGACGGGTATCTGTACCTCGGGTCTGGTACCACCGAGCGGCCGCACGTCCTCCGGGTACCCGCGACCGGCGGTGAAGCCACGCCGGTTCCGGGCACGGAGGAGCATGGCATGTACTTCGAAGTGCCACGGGTCCTCCCCGGCTCGCGGGGCATGCTGGCGACGGCGTACCACGACTTGTACGACGAGGAGCTCACCGAGATCTGGGCGGTGGACTTCGAAAGCGGAAGTCGGCACTACCTCGCCAATGGCATCCGGGCGCAGTACGTCGCGTCGGGACATCTCGTCTACCTCACCGGCACCGGACAGCTCGTGGCTGCCGGATTCGACCTCGAGAGCCTCCAGATGACGACCGATCCGATCGTGCTCGAGGAGGGACTCTTCGGCTTCATGGCGTCGGATCGTGGGGACCTCATCGCCGGCTACGGAGCTCCCCGCAGACGGGATTACCAGGTCATGTGGGTGGACCGAGACGGCACGATGGAGGTGCTGGATTGGACCTTCCGCCCAGGCGAGGCGAACTACGACCCCACGCTGTCCCCCGACGGCTCGAGAGTCGTCCTCACCAGCCAGCAACGCGACAGCAGCTTCCTCGTGAGGACGTGGGACCTGGCGGGTGGAACGAGTCAGGTCGTCGCGCAGGGCCGGTACAGGAACACCACCTGGTCGGCCGACGGACGGTACATCGGCGTGATCGAGTGGGGCGACCACTCGGCACGCTGGGTTCGGATCAGGTCCGACGGGAGCGGCGAAATCGAGCCCCTGACCGAAGTCATTTCCTGGCCGGAGGAGGGCGACGTCCTCCCCGGGTTCTGGTCACCGGACGACACCTTGTTCGTGATCGGCAACAAGACCGGCTTGGCCGCGATCCGGGCGGGCACCGGCATCATCGATACGCTGCTCGTCACCGGAAAGGAGCACGGGCAGGCCACGCTGTCACCCGACGGCCGTTGGGTCGCCTACATCGAGGAAGATGACGACCCGGCCGTCGCGTGGCGGCTCTTCGTTCGGCCTTTCCCGAACGTGAATGACGAGAAGATCCCGGTCTCCGCGGGTCAGGGATACGAGCCTCGATGGTCGCGCGACGGCCGCACGCTCTACTTCATCCGCTTCGGGGTCCCGGGTGTCCAGCTCTTGGCGGCGTCTGTGCGTGCCGGGTCCGACTTCTCGGTGCTGGGCGTCGAGCCGCTCTTCTACCCACAAACGGGAAGCGTCTACCTCGGTGGCGGGTGGTCGTACGACGCGAACGCGGACGGCTCTCGGTTCATGGCGGTCCGGCGCCTGATCACGTCCGCGCGCGAGGAGCGGCTCGTGCTCACCATCAACTTCTTCGCCGAGCTGCGCGAGCGCGTGGGAGGCAACCGATGAGCGAAGGCCACACCCAACGCCTGGAGGCCGCGCTCGCCGGCCGTTACCGCATCGAGCGCAAGCTCGGTGAGGGCGACATAGCCAGCGTCTACCGGGCGATGAAGATCCATCCGCTCTCGGGATACGCCGTCCTTCCCGGCCCAGTAGCCAATAGCGCCGCGACGCTATCCGAGCACCTCGAAGCCCTCGCCCGCGAAGTGCCCGTCGAAGGTGAACGCGGCGTCCGCGCCGCGCTCGCGCATCGCGGCGAACGAGACCGCGTCGACGAGGCTCACCGTCGTCTCCCCGCGGCGTGCAAGGTCGTCCAGCCCCAGCTCGTGCAACGCTGCGCCCACCCACACGACTTCGAGCAGCGGTGCGAACCGTTCGCGGAACGCCGCCACCGCCTCCCTGCCGACGCGTCGCTGAAGGAGCGCGTAGGTCTCGACGAGCACGTACGAGGTGGTGAGCAGCCGCGCGTCCCGGGATCGTAGACCGGCGAACGCATTTCGGGCCCGAGGGTGGAACGCGTCGCCCGAGACCAGGAGTGCGTAGATCGCGGAGGTGTCGATGAAGACCGGGCTCACCCGAACGACTCGTCGAGATAGGCGTCGTGCCGCGCGGAGACGTCGTCCGCGCCGGCGACGTCCTGGAAGCCTCCGATGAGCCAGGCGGCGCTCTCCCAGAGGTCGTCCCGCGCCGGCTCGGCCGTGGCCAGCACTCCCTCCACGCCGCGCCGGATGATCTCGGCCATCGAGACCCCCTCTCGGCGGGCAAGCGCACGGATGCGTCGAGCCTGCTCCTCGGTCAATTGGATCTGCGTGCGGATCATAGGATGGAATGTAATCACATCATCACATCACAGCGAGATCTTACGTTTGGCGTGCTCGGCAACGTTGCGGTCCGGCGTGGGGCGGAAGCATGGTCCGATGACGCTTTCCGATGGACCGGCGCGGCCGAGGGCAGATCGGTAGGCGGAGCGGCCCGATCCGCGGTCGGCTTACCCGATGAGGCCCAGCGTGAGACGCGTCGCAGCATCCCGTAGCGGAATCGTCCACGCCCCACGCTCCGACCCGAACGCGCCGTCCGGTCGGTAGCCCGCGTCGGGTCCTCTGCCAGTCTCCACTCGCAGCCGCGCCGCGGGCGTCGCCGCGTCCGCCGGCGCGAGCGTCACCGTCACCGTGCCGTCTGCCGCGAGTGCGACCTCTTCGAACGTCCCCGCGTCCAGCGTGAGCCAGAGCCCCACGGGGGCGAGGAACACGCGGGCCCGTGACGCGTCGGTGGGCACGACGCGCACGTTCGACCCCTCCACGGTGAGGTTCCCCCCGAACGCGAGCCAGCCGAGCTCCGCATCGTGGTGGACGAACGTGCCGGTGTTCACGACGTGGCCGAAGAAGTTCGGGCCGTAGTCGCCCGAATAGCCGTCGATCC
>QJYK01000131.1 GCA_003248075.1 Gemmatimonadota bacterium
CCGGGGGGCGCTACGACGACCTGTCGCCCTCCTACTCACCCGATGGACGGAGCATCGCCTTCAACACGAACCGTTTCGGGAGCCCCATTCCCCAGATCATGGTCATGGACTCGGACGGGGGAGGCGCCGAGCTGTTGTCCCCCTACGAGTACGGCCGAGGCGGATACTACTCCGCCCCCGACTGGTCGCCCGTGGGGGACCTGGTGGCCTTTCACGGCGCGATCCGCCGGGGCACCTACCACATCCTGGTCGCAGACATGAAGGACCGGGGCCACAGGCTGCGCCAGCTCACCTGGGAGGGAAACAACGAGGACCCGAGCTGGGCTCCCGATGGACGGCACCTGGTCTTCGTCGGCGAGCGCCGGTGGGGCAGAGGGCTTTTCGTGGTCGATGTCGCGACCGGTCAGCTCCGCTCCTTGGTGACGGGCCGGGACGTCGGCTTACCCGCTTGGTCGCCCTCGCTGACCTCGCTCCATTGAACCTCTGCATCCCGTCCCGCGGTGAGGAGGCCGACAACACCGTTGCGCCAGAATGGTTTTCACGGTATATGCTTCAGGACTTTCCACCTGACAAAAGAGCGTTAGGTTGACTGCGATGCGAAGGCGTCGTGGGAGCTGTGCCGCCGGAGAGTCCACCCGTCGTTCAACCCCGGAGCTAATGGGATGATCGTCCGCCGTTTCGTCGCGCCCGTCTTGGCCATGACCCTGATCGTGGCCGCCTGTAAGAAGGAACCGCCGCCGCCTCCTGCCCCCACCGGGCCCAGCGAGGCCGAGCTGGCGCAGCGTAGGGCGGACTCCATCGCCGCCGCAGAGCGCGCGCGTCGCGAGGCAGAGGCCCGAGCCGCCGAGGAGCGGGCCCGCGCCGAGCGCGAGCGCGCTGTCGCGGCCGCCCGAGCGACGCTCGAGGAGATGGTGTACTTCGATTACGACAGGTCCGAGATCCGCCAGGACGCGGCCGCGACCTTGCGCCGAAAGGCGGATATCCTCAGGGCGAGCCCTTCGGTGCAGCTCCGTGTCGAGGGGCACGCCGACGAGCGCGGCTCGACGGAGTACAACCTGGCGCTGGGTAACCGTCGCGCCGAGGCGGTTCGACAGTTCCTGGTGGGCTTCGGCCTTGCCGAGAGTCGGTTCAGCATCGTCTCGTACGGCGAGGAACGCCCGATCGAGAGGGCCTCGACGGAGGCGGCCTGGGCGCGGAACCGGAGAGCCCAGTTCCAGATCACGGCCGGTGCGAACGCCATCAACCCGCCGGGCAGCTGACAGATCCGCTTGGATGCCCTCCCCCGCCCGTGCGGGCGGGGGAGGGGCACGGGAACCCGATGAGACGTCCGAAACCGATTGCGGCGGCCCGCGTCCTCGTGACGACGGCCGCCGCGCTCACGCTGGTCGGATGCGCGACCAAGAGCGATATCCGCGACCTCCAGGACGAGGTGCGCGCCCTCGCCGAGCGCCAGGACTCGTTGATGGACGAGCTGCGGCGGGCGACGCTCCAGACGCAGGACACGATTCGCGGCCAGTCACTCCAACTCTTCGATTTCCGCGGTGAGATCTTCCGTCAGCTTCGGGAGATCCAGGACGGGCTTGATCGCGTCGAGGCACTGTCGGGGGAAAACCAGCGTGGGATCGCCGGCGTGCGCGACCAGCTGGCGAACCTGCGTAGGGCGCCTGTAGGAGCGCCCGGGGCCGGTGACACGGTAGGCGAACCGGTCTCCGGTGGCGGCGACGCGGTAGAGGTCTTCAACGCCGGCGTCGAAGCTCTGCGGCGGGACGCGCTGACGACCGCGCGGGCCGCGTTCGAGTCGTTCCTGCAGACGTACCCCACCCACGAGCTTGCGCCCGACGGCCGCTTCTACCTCGCGGACATCCTCGAGCGGGAGGGGCGCACCGACGATGCCCTCGCGGCGTTTCAGGAGATCCCCGCGATCTTCCCCAGCGCGTCACGCGTTCCGGACGCCCTCTATCGCTCGGCGCTGCTCCAGATCGAGCGGGGAGAGACGACGGCGGCGAGGGCGACCCTGGAGCGTATCATCAACACCTACCCCGGGACCGGGGCGGCGACCCTGGCGGAGGACAGGCTCCGGGAGATCCGGTAGGAGGCCGGCGTGCGCTGCCCGCAGTGCGACGCGACCGAGAACCGGGTGGTGGACACCCGCGCCAGCCGTCACGGTCTGCGGAGCCCGCTTCACGACGTACGAGTACGTGGAAGAGCGCCCGATCCAGATCCTCAAGCGCTCGGGTTCGGTCGAGGACTTCGATCGGCGCAAGCTGCTGGACAGCATCGCCGTGGCCTGTGCGAAGCGGCCGGTGTCGGCCACGGCCATGGAGGGCCTCGCCGACGAGATCGAAGACGCCCTGTCGAGATACGCCGGGATCGAGGTGCCCAGCTCGAAGCTGGGCGAAATGGTCATGGAAAGGCTGCGGAGCCTCGACCGCGTCGCCTATGTCCGCTACGCGTCGGTGTATCGGAACTTCCAGGACGCCGGTGAGTTCCAAGAGTTCGTCGACGAGATGACCGAGCGTCAGGAGCGCGAGGCGCTCCGGCGCGTCCAGGAGGAGCTGCCGTTCTGACGGTCGTCCGCTGCACGGGTATGCCCACCGAGTCCGTCCTACACCGATGACGCGCCACCGGAATCCCAGGGGTGAGATGCCGTTCCTCGACCACCTCGAGGAGCTACGCTGGCGGATCTTCTGGTCGCTCCTCGCCGTGGCGATCGGCTCGGTCATCGGATTCGGGCTGGTGTACTATTTCGACCTCCTCGAGGTACTGGTCGCGCCGGTCCGTACGGCACGGCAAGATCCCGACTTCCGGCTGATCTACCTGTCGCCGTCCGACCCGTTCATGGTCAAGCTGAAGCTGGGGATCTTCGTCGGGATCATCCTCGCGTTCCCGGTCATCGTCTACCAAGCCTGGTCGTTCTTGTCGCCCGCGTTGGAGAAGGACGAGAAGCGCGCGATCGTCCCGGCCCTCTACCTCGGACTCGTTCTGTTCATGGGGGGGGTCGCGATGGGCTACTTCGCGGCACTCCCGGTCACGCTCGAGTTCTTCAAGCACTTCGAGGGCGAGTCGCTGGCGAGCCAGCTGGAGGTCGGAAAGACGCTGGGGATGGTGACGAAGCTGCTCCTGGCCTTCGGGGTGGTGTTCGAGCTCCCGGTGGTCGTGATGGTGCTGACGGGCCTCGGGCTCGTCACACCCGAGTTCCTCCGGTCCAAGAGGAGGCATGCGGCGGTCGCGATGACTGCGCTGGCCAGCCTCATCACGCCGGGTGACGTCGTCACCCTGACCCTGTTGATGATGGTGCCGCTCCTGCTCCTGTACGAGCTCTCGATCTTCCTATCTGCCGGAATCACGCGTCGCCGGCGAGCGCGCGAGGAGGAGATGGAGCGACATCGGACCATCGGCCCACCGGAGGGGACGGTGGAGGCTGGATGAGCTCTGCCGCGGGGCGGCGGACGCTGGCCGCGGTACGCTTGGCCGTGCTTCTGAGTCTCGGCGTTCCGGGCCTGACCACGGCACAGGTCACTCCGGACAGCACGCGGGCGCGCATCCTGGAGCGGTTGCAGCGCCTGGGCCGGGCGCCGGGCGCCGACAGCCTACTCTTCGTCCAGGATTCCTTGCGCCGGGAGGCGGCGCAGCAGGGGCCGGGAAGGGTCTCTGGAGCGGCTGATTCCACGCTCGCCCAATTGGCCCGGCTGACGGGGTACTCGCTCACCGAGTACCAGGGGGGTCGCGCGACCTTCGGCGCCAGAGAACGGCGTCTGGTGCTCGAGGCGGCTGAGGGCGAGCGAGCCCGCGTCGACCGCGAGGGAATGCAGGTCACCGCGGATACGTCCATCACCTTCGACGAGACATCGGGTAGGGTGCGCACGGTCGGTGCCTCCACCTTCACGCCGCCAGAGGGAGAGGCGGTGGAGTCGAGCGGGCTCGTCTACGACCTCGGGGCTGCACGCGGAAGCGCCTTTGGCGCCAGCTCCACCTACAATCAGGGGGGCACGCGTTGGATCGTGCGCGGCGACATGCCGTTCGCCGCCCCCGATTCGAGCTTCATGACCCACGCCATCTTCACGTCTTGCGACCTGACGGTTCCGCACTACCACTTCGAGACCGACGAGATCAAGATCGTGGCCGGGAGCGTTCTGGTCGCGAGGCCCGTACGCTTGTACTTCGCGGACGTCCCGGTGGCCTGGCTCCCGTTCATTGCGCAGAGCCTTTCCCAGGGACGCGCGAGTGGGCTCCTTACGCCCTCGTTCAGCGTGAACGACATCGTCCGTAACTCGACGGGCTATCGGCGACGGATCAGCAATCTCGGTTTCTACTGGGCGATGAGCGACTACTCGGACGCGAGCTTCGCGATCGACTGGTTCAGCGAGACGTTCCTGGCTCTCCAGAGCGGAGTGCAGTACCGCTTCAACCGGCAGTTTCTCCAGGGTGATTTGAGCTTTCGTCGTTATTGGAGAGCGGATGGTTCGACCGAGCTCTCCCTCACGACCCAACACTCCTGGGATCTCGACGAGCGGACGCAGTTTCGGGTGTCGGGCAGCTTCGCGTCGAGCGCGGACTTCGTACGTGAGAACTCTTTCGACCCCCGCGAGGTGACGCAGTCGATCGACTCACAAGGGGGGCTCAACCGTAGGTTCGGTTGGGGCTCGGTGTCGCTGTCCGCCAATCGCCGGCAGTACCTGTCCGATGATCGGGTGGAGTGGACGCTTCCCTCGGCCAACCTCTCCCTCTCCACGGTCACACTGTTCCGAGCCCCGTCCAACCGGGCCCACTTCTGGAACAACATGACGTGGGGTGGCAGTGCCAACATGAACCGGCGCACGCTCGATCGTGGTCAGGGACCCGTGTTCGACCGCTCCAACATCGACACCGAGAACCTCACCGGGGGCTTCAGCAGCACCCTGAGCCTGGGAAACCTGTCGTTCGGCCAATCGCTCCGCTCTGAGGAACGGACGGAGCGGGGGATCCCGGACGCATACCTGTTGCTCGGGCCAGGCGCGGCGCCGGCCGATCTGGTCACCGATGCACCCGCGCGGGCGGTGACGGAGCGGAAGATGTCCTGGGAGCTTCGCCTCGGTTACCAGCAACAGCTCATCGGCTCCACGACGCTCACCCCCAACGTGTCGTTGTCCGGCGACATGTTCCAGTCCGACACGTCGGTCCTGGCGTCCAGCTTCGTATCGGCGCCATCGCGGGTGTCGCTCGGCGCGAGCTTGAAGACGGACCTCTACGGCTTTCTGCCGGGCTTCGGCGGCTACGAGCGGATCCGCCACAAGATCTCTCCCTCTTTCGATTATCGATGGAGTCCGGAGGTGTCGCCGAGCCAGCTCCAGGTGGACGTCTTCGGCACCCGGGCCATCAGCCCGACCCGCACGCTGGCGATCACGCTGAACCAGACGTTGGAAGCGAAGCGGGCGGCCCCGGACAGCATTGCAGGCCAGGGCGCCCGGCCCTCGGCGGGGACGGACGCCGAGGGTGCCCTACAGGGCGACACGACCACCGGGCCCCGGCGGATGGAGCGACCCCAGATCGTGCAGCTCCTCGGCCTACGTACCAGCGTGGTGAACTACGACTTCGTCCGCAGCGACACGCTCGGGAGCTTCCTGGCCGGGTTCAACACGACGAGACTCTCGAACACGCTCACTTCGGACTTCCTCCAGGGGCTGTCGGTCTCCTTCGATCACGAGCTCTGGGAGGACACCCAGGAGAACGGCAAGCTCGTTGAGCGGAAGTTCTCCCCGCACCTCTCCCAGCTCAACCTGTCCTTCGCGCTGAGCTCGCGATCGGCGATCTTCCGTCTGTTCGGCCTGCTTGGCAGGGGTGAGGATCGGCCTTCGACGCAGGAGGACACCGAGGCGGAGACGGACACGTTCGACGACCCCCTCCAGGCCGCCGAGTCTTCCATCGTGCCGGGAGCGAGGAATCGTGCGCCCGCCCAGCCCCGCCAGCCCCGGGCCTCCGGGGATCGCTCCTGGCGGGCGAACCTCTCGTACTCGCTCCAGCGCCCCCGCGGCGAGCGTGCGTCGGAAAGTCAGATGCTCAACGGGACCGTGACGCTACGGCCCACGGACATGTGGGACGTGAGCTGGCGCACCTCGTACGACCTGAGCGCAGGGCAGTTCAACGATCACACGATCCGGCTGACCCGCGACCTGCACCGCTGGGAGGCGCATTTCGACTTCCTCCAGACCGCCACGGGTAATTGGCAGTTCCGCTTCGAGGTCTCCCTCACCGACAACCGCGACCTGAAGTTCGATTACAGGCAGCGGAACCTGAACGCCGGGCGCCAGGACCTTCGTTGAGCGGAGGCCCGCGCAGGCCCGATTCTCGACACCGAATACCCCCGAGGGGCGGCTCAGGGTGGCGTGTCTCTCGGCATCCGGAGTGTCCCCTGGAGAGGACGGATCGGTCGGAGCGCATTCGGTCGCAAGACGTTGTATTACAAAGACTTGCGCGTTCGGCACGGGCCATGCTTCAGGTCTGAGTGACGGTATCCGCGAGCCGGCGGGCC
This sequence comes from Gemmatimonadota bacterium, assembly GCA_003248075.1. GTDB lineage: Bacteria > Gemmatimonadota > Gemmatimonadetes > Longimicrobiales > Gaopeijiaceae > SZUA-318. The sequence continues at coordinate 6,509 of QJYK01000131.1, forward strand.
CGTGACATCGACCCGGAGTGGACCCATGAGACGCCCCCTGATCGGAACCATACTGCTGACCGCGGCGGCGCTGGGGTGTGAAAGCGACCCGGTCCTCGTTCCCGTCGACAACCCCGCGGCGCCCCGGGCGCTCGACGCCTACTACTACGCGGGGGTGGTGAAGGTCACCTGGGAGCTGGGGCCGGGCTGGGACGGTGAGACCTTTCGCGTCTATTCCCGCCGTGTCACGGACCCCGACTACTTCTTCATCGCCGAGGTCACGAGCTGTGCGGCCGGGTTGTGCAGCTACGAGGACCGCAACGTCCTTGCAGGCCAGACCTACGAGTACTACGTGTCGGCCGTCGACCCCACCTCCGGGGTCGAGACTCCGTCGGACTATTCGGTCGAGGTCTTCGTTCCGCAGCCCGTGCCGCCACCCGTACCGCTCGGGTTGGACGTCGTGGCCCTCGACAACGCGAACTATCTACGCTGGTCGGACAACGCCCGCGACGCGTCCGACTTCGCCCTGTACCGCGCATATCTGGACAACGGGGACGGCACCGCATTCCTGCTGGGTGAGACGGATTCCGAGGGCTTCCTCGACCTGTTGGCCGGAAACGGTGGCACCTACACGTACTTCGTCACCGCGGTGGACGACCAGGGCCACGAGAGCGCGCGCGGATCGGCGGCGTCCGGAACGCCACGGCCCGACTACCACGGTGAGTGGGTCTACGACTTCTTCGCCCAGCCCCAGCTTTCGGGGTTCCGCTTCCAGGTCGACGAGCTGGCGAACCCCATCGTGTCGGGCGGTGCCCCGGAGCGCCACTTCCGGCTCGAGACCGACGCGGCGGGTTGGTGGCTGGTGCCCGGTCCCGGCGTGGCGATCTATCCGAACGGGTTCCCGACGACCGCACTCAAGTGCGGCGTCGCGGCCGACGACGGGTGCCTGGACGTGACCCGTGCCCCAGGATCCGGGTATGTGCCACAGGACGTGGCCCTGTTCGCCCAGACGAGCTATGTCATGAGGGTCCCCGGGGACGATGGGCAGACACACTACGGGGTCATCCGCGTGGAGATGCTCGGCTACGACCAGAACGACAATCCGCTGATGATCTTCGACTGGGCGTACCAGCTGCAGGCCAACAATCCGGACCTGTCGCCCCCGCGGTAGCCGCCATCGGCTGGAGATGATGGTTGGCGGGCGGCCCCGGTGGAGTCCGGGGCCGCCTGTCTCGCGTGCAAGCCGTTCTATCGCCGTCCGCGCGCCGCCCCCCCTATCTTGGGCCGATGATCCCGGTCATGGAGGCGGTGCCCAACTTCTCGGAAGGGCGTGATCTGGCGAAGGTGCGCGCGCTGGTGGGCACCATCGAGCGCTGCGACGTGGAGGTTCTGGATTGGTCGGCGGACCCCGACCACAACCGGAGCGTAGTGTCCTTCATCGGGGACCCGCGGGCCGTGGAGGAGGCGTCCTTGGCGGCGGCCCGCTTCGCGGTAGACGCGTTCGACCTTCGTGCGCACGAGGGTGTGCACCCGAGGGTGGGAGCCCTGGACGTCCTCCCCTTCGTGCCGTTGCGGGCCCTCGACATGGACGACGCCGTCGCGAGCGCGCGGCGCGTCGCGGGCCGGCTCGCAGCGCTCGGGCTGCCGGTCTTCCTTTACGGGGCGGCCTCCTCGCCTCCGGGTCGGCGTCTGGCCGACCTGCGCCGCGGGGGGGTCGAAGCACTTTGGGCAGGCTTCCCCGGGGATCGCAGGCCCGACTTCTCTCCACCAGGGATGTCCTCGCCTCATCCCACGGCTGGTGTGACCTGCGTTGGGGCGCGTTCCGTGCTCCTGGCCTGGAACGTGTTCGTGGAGGGCCTGTCCATCCACGACGTGCGCGAGGTGGCCGCCGCGCTTCGGGAGCGACAGGGCGGATTCAGCGGGCTTCGGGCCCTGGGACTGCATTTGGAGCGACAGGACCGGATGCAGATCTCGATGAATCTCGAAGACCCCGAGCGTACTTCGCCGCTTCGCGTGCTCGAGGCGATCGAGTCCGCCGTGCGGGAGCGGGGCGGAAGAGTGGCGGGCACCGAGGTGATCGGTATGGTCCCCGATGCCCTTGTGCTTCAGGCGGCGGCGGACAGATTAGACCTTCCTGATCTGGTTCCTTCGCGCATCCTCTCCCAACGCGTTCCGTCACACGTGGCGCACCGTGTGGAGCGGGACGCCGGGGCGCTTGCGCGCGCCGTCGAGCGGGCGGGGCCGTCGATCCCGAAGGAGGTCCGCGAGCTGGCGTTGCGAATCATCGGTCAGGCGGCGAGCTCGAAGACCCCGAACGAAGAGACATGAGCATCGAATCGCTCAAGGAGCAGGCGCGACGCCACGAGCAGAAGGAGGAGTGGCGTAAGGCGCTGGACCAGTACAGGAAGGCGATCGCCCGGTTGGAGAAGGACGACCAGCCGGACATCGGCCTTTACAATCGGGTCGGCGATCTCTTCGTGCGCGTCTCGGACCTGGTCGGGGCGGCGGAGCATTATGAGCGGGCGGTCGACCTCTACGTCGAGGCCGGCCTGCACAACAACGCCATCGCCGTATGCAAGAAGATCGTCCGCAGCATCCCCTTTCGGCATGAGGTCTACCTCAAGATGGGGCAGATCCGGGCCGGCCAGGGGTTCCTGTCGGATGCCCGCACGAGCTTTCTGACCTACGCGGAGCGGATGCAGCAGGGCGGCGACCTGGACGAGTCGTTCCGCGCGCTCGTCGAGTTCTGCGACCTGGCCCCGGATGACCTGGAGCTGCGTGTGGCGGTTGCGGAGCAGCTCGCCGCCCATCAGCGCGACTCCGAGGCCGTCCACCAGCTGCTCCTCGCCTACCACCGATCCGACGGACCCGAAGGTGATGGGCGCCAGGATCAGATCCGGGCGCGCATCCTCGAGCTCGATCCGGACGCCGACTTCACGCCTCCGCCCCCGCCCGAGGAGGGTTCTCTCGAGCACGGCGCCGCCTATGCGGAGCAAGCGCCTGACGAAGACGCTTCGGTGGTCGGCCGACTGGACGGATTCGAGACCACGGCGCTGGCTGGTGCCCCGGAGACCGTCCAGGAGGAGGTGACGGAGCCAGAGGCGGAGACGTCCGTCGAGGACGCTCCGGCAGAACCGGAGGTCCGGGAGGAGCCGCTCTCCGAAATGGCCACCCCCAGCGGGCCTGTCGGTGGCTTGGCAGGTGGCGTCGCGAGTGGCCCCGCCGATGCCGAGGAGCGCCTCCGGGGCCCGGGGGACGATGCCGAGAGCCCCGCGTTCGAAGCGGGGACCGGGGAGGTCGAGGAGGCGGAGCCCCTGCCGCTCATCTCCTACCACGAGGAGGACGCCGAGGGGGTCGTCGCGGTCACCGCCCCGCTCGAGGATCAGGAGGCAGACGACGACCCGGACCTGTCCGCGCGCATCGAGATGTGGCCCGACGACGTCGGGCTCCGGCAGCGAGCCCTCGAGCTGGCGTACCAGGGGGGCGTGGCGACCGAGATCGTGTCGGCGCTCCTCGGCCTTGCGGGGGCGCTGGAGCGCAGCGGGGAACAGGGGCGCGCCGGGGCGACCTATCGGCACGTTCTCGAGCTGGATCCCGGCAATCAGGTGGCGCTGCTCGCCCTTGGAGCGCGAACGCCACCGGAGGGTGCGCCCGTCATCGAGGTCGCTTCGAACGACGACTACGTGGATCTCGGGTCGTTGCTGCTCGGGGAGCCCGAGGAGAAGTCGACGCGGTTCGTCGTCGCGTACGAGGAGCCCTCCGGGGACGAGGACGCGGACTTCGCGCGGATGCTTTCGCGCTTCAAGGAGAAGGTGTCGGAGAGCCTCGATGCGGACGACGTCAGATCCCACCACGACCTCGGGACGGCATACAAGGAGATGGGCCTTCTCGACGAAGCGGTTGCCGAGTTCCAGCAGGCGCTGAGGGGCTCGGCAGGGCACCTACCGACCTACGAGCTTCTCGGTCAGACGTTCATGGAGATGGGGAATCCCACGGCCGCGCTCCGCACCCTGGAACGCGCGCTCGACGTCGACTACGAGGTGGAGGACGAGCTGCTCGGCATCTATTACCACCTGGGCCGCGCGTACCAGGAGATCGGGAACACCGAGTCAGCCCTGGAGTTCTACGACCGCGTCTTCGCCCTCGACATCAACTTCGCCGACGTGACCGAGCGGCTCCGCTCCCTCAGGTAGGCGACGATCGTGAAGCTCCGCACCCTGCCACGCGCTCAAAGCCAACTTCCCGAGGTCGCCTCGTGAGCCAAGTCGTGCCCGGCGCCCGCCCGCGCCTGTCCTCGATTCAGGCCAGCGTCCGCGACGACCTGGAGAGGGTGGGCGCCGAGATCCGCCGGATCGTGGCCTCCGACTTCGAGATGATCGGGGATGTGAACGACCACCTGCTCTTCATGCAGGGTAAGCTGTTCCGGCCCACGCTCTTGTTGTTGGCGAGCCGGGCCGCGGGCACACGGCCTCCCGAGGCCCTGACGCTCGCGGCCGTTGTGGAGTTGGTCCACCTCGCGACGCTGGTGCACGACGATGCCGTGGACCACTCCGTGCTACGCCGGGGACTTCCCACGGTGAACGCGCTGTGGACCCATCAGGTCGCCATCATCATGGGCGACTACCTGTACTCTCGAGGCGTGACCGAGCTGGCTCGCCTGGGGAACCTGGACGCCCTCGGCGTGCTCGCCCGGGCGGCGAACGAGATGAGCGTGGGTGAGATGCGGCAGCTGACCTCGTACGACGCGCTCGACTTCACGGAGGACGACTACTACCGCCTGATCGCCGCGAAGACCGCGTCGCTCATGTCGGCAGCGTGCGAGATGGGCGCGATCGCCGGGGCTCCCCGCCACCGCGCGTCGTTGGCGCGGTACGGGCACAATCTCGGGATGGCCTTCCAGATCGCCGACGACCTGCTCGACTATACCGGGAGCGAGGCGGTTACCGGAAAGCCCACCGGACACGATCTACGGGAGCGGAAGGTCACGCTCCCGCTCGTGGGGGCGATGGCCAATGCGTCCGCCGCCGAAGAGAGGGAGATCCGCCACTTCTTCACGAGGATCGATCCGACGGACGAGGAGATCGCGGTCATCGTCGAGATCGTCCGCGAGCGGGGCGGCCTCGATTACGCTAGAGGGCGGGCCCGCGGCTATGCCGATCTCGCCGAGGACGCTCTGGAAGACCTTGGTGTCGGTACTTCCGTCGACGCCCTTCGGGATGCCATCTCCTACGCCGTGGACCGGAGCCGGTGAGCTCCCCGCGGACCTCGGACGGGTGCCGCGGCGTACCAAGCCGGCATGGACCGAAGCAGCATGCTCGTTGACACGCGACGTCGGACGGTGACCCGGTTGGGATGGACCCTGGTGCTCGGGCTCTTCCTGGGCGGGCTCCTGTCGAAGCTGAGCGAGTTGTTCCTGCCGGACAGCGCGCCCCGGGACTTTCTGACCACGTCCGTTCATGCCTCGCTCGGTCCGCTCGATGTCGACCTGGTCGCCGTGGCCTTCACGCTGGGACCGGTCACGGTGGCGGTGAATGTCCTCACCCTCGTGGGGATCGGGATCGTCGCCTTCGTGGCGCGGTCGTGGATCTGACGGGGATCATCCGGTGAACTCGCGGGTCCGGCACCCGCACGGAGGATAGAGAAATGCCCATCGGTGGATTTGGGATGGGGGAGATGATCCTGATCTTCCTGGTGGTCCTTCTGCTCTTCGGAGCGAAGCGGCTTCCGGAGATCGGGTCGGCTCTCGGGAAGGGGATCCGGGAGTTCAAGAGCTCGGTGCGCGAGATCGAGCACGAGCTCAAGGCTCCGGACCAACCCAGTCATCGCACCACACCCCCTCCGGGGGAGGAGGAAGGCGAGCCACGAAGGCTCACTGACGGCGGGTAGGGGGCGGTTTCACCGCACCCCTCGACGTCTGCCTCCGAAGGAGACGTTTCCTGGCCCGTGGCGTGGCCGATCGCTTGATCAGAAGATCGGCGGAAGGCCGGACTGGGGCGCGTCCTCGTCGACGGGCTGGAGGACCTGGGCCCGTCGGTCCACGATCCGGGCGGCTGTGCGGAGGGCGCTGATCCACTCCTCGAGCCTCTGGTTCTGAAGCGAGCTCACCGCAGCCAGCCTCTGCTCGTCCTTCTGCCCGAGCCAGGCGGTGGAGTCCGCCGGCGTCCGCGACAAGAGCTCCATCACGAAGACGTTGGCGGGAGTCGCGACCGCGTCGCTGATCTCGCCGGGGCGCAGCGCGAAGGCCGCCCCGATCGCGGCGTTTTGTCGGCCGATTCCCGGCACGAAGTCCATGCGTGAGAACGGGCCTGCGCTTCGCACCTCCAGGCCGTCGTCCGCCGCGACATTCGGAAGCGGCTCGCCCGCCCGAGCGCGCTCGGCGACGCGCCGCCCCTCTTCGCGCGCGCGCTCCAGCTTCCGCTCGAAGAGCAGGGTGGCGCGGATGGCCACGTCGGCGTCCTCGAGTGGGAGGACACCAGCCGGCTCCGCGCTCACGAGCTCCAGCGCATAGAACGCCTGCGGATTCTCGAAGACCGGACTCACGTCTCCAGGCGCCGCCTCTTCGAAGGCCCAATCGGCGCCTTCAGAGACCTGACCGGCGCCGGCCAGGAAGGGGAACGTCGCGGTGATGTCGACGACCGTGGCCGTGAGGCCCAACCGGCTCGCCGCGGCATCGAGCGCCATGCTCGCGCTCAGGTCTTCAAGCGAGTCGGCGAGCGTGAGCAAGGCGATCTCGCTCGAGTCGGTCCGCTCGAACGGGATCAACACGTGCCGCGCGGAAGCGCTGTCCGCGCCCCAGCGCTGTTGGACCTGAATCACGTGGTAGCCGAATCCGCTTCTCACCGGCTCGGTCACGTCTCCAACCTCCGCGGCGAAGGTCGCGGAGTCGAAGGGAGGGGTCATGCGTCCCTTCGGGAACGTGCCCAGGTCGCCCCCTGCGGCGGCGCTACTCTGATCGGACGACTCGCGCTGTGCCACCTCTGCGAAGTCCGCCCCGCCCAGGATCTCCTGGCGGACGGCGCGTGCGCGATCCAGCGCGGCCAACGTGTCCGACTGGGTCGGCGTCTTGTCGAGGACGACCGCCTTCACCGTGGCTCTGGCGGGGACCTCGAATTCCCCTGGGTGCGCCCGGTAGTATGCCTGGACCTCTGCAGGGTCGATGGTGAAGTCGGCGTCGTCATAACGCGTGGAGGGGTCCATCGGCACGTAGCGGATCTCCACGCTCTCGTTGGCGTCCTTCCATCGCTGCCAGAGCTGCGCATCGGAAAGATAGATCCCCGAGGAGACCTGTCTGAGCAGCTTCCCGCGTGGGATGACGTCCCGGTAGTAGGCCTCCAGAAGGAGCAGCTGATCCGGGGGCAGCTGTGCGAGGAACGCCTGGTACTGCTGGATGTCGAATCGTCCCGTGGAGTCACTGAACTGCGGGCGGAGGTCGGCGGGCGGGCTGAACTGGGCGGCCTGCCGAATCTCGTCGTCGGTGACGCTGATCCCGCGGCGTTCCAGCTCCTGCCGAATCAGCAGCTGATTGACGACCTCGTCGAATGCGGCGTCCTCGATCTCCTTGTTCTGCTGGGAGGTGACCGGCTCCTCCTGCGATCGCTGGACCTGATCGTAGAGGTTGCGGTACGAGGCCATGTAGGCGTCGTACATCACGGGCATCCCGTTGACGCGCCCGATCTCGCCGAAGCTTCCCGAGCTTCGACCCGTGATGTCCATGCCCCACTGAAACACCATCAGCGCCACGAACGCGGCCGCCGTGAACAACATGATCGGCTTCGTGGCCTCCCGCATCTGACGCATCATAGCGCAGCGTCTCCCGCGACCCTTGACCGGGTTGAGATTCGTCTCGAAAGCAGAACACGAAGAATAACGGGTCCCCCGTCGGCGCTCAACGCGAGGGAAACGATGTCGCCCTGTGCGGGCGGCCACGACGGGAAGGGCCTCGTTGACACGTTTTCTCGACGCTCCGTATCTTGCGCCGACCCCAGGGACATATCGACAGACGTCCAGCGTCACGGGTCGGTCCGTGGCGATACGGCCTCTACGTCCCACAGCCGGCGAGCTTTCCGAGATCGGAGTCTCGGGTGCCCCTCTCAATCGAGCAGCAGATCGAAGCCCTTCGGGACCTCTACCGGTCCGAGAGGGACCCGGACGGGCGGGCGTTCGCGCCGCTCGCGGATGCGTACCGGCGGGCCGGGCAGGTCAAGCAAGCCCTCGCGTTGCTCAGGGAGGGGCTCGCGGAGCTGCCCGACTTCACGACGGGTCACGTCGTCGCCGCCCGCGTGTACATGGACTCGGGTCTGACGGCCGAGGCGGAGCTGTCCTGTCGTCGCGCGCTCGAGCTGGATCCGGAGAATGTGCTCGCGTTGGAGACGCTGGCCGGTGCGCTCGACGCCCGCGGCGCCGACGCCGAAGCCCGCGAGGTGCGGCAGCGACTCGAGGACATCGTCACGCCTCACGCCGCGGGGGAGGACCGAGCGGAGCCGCTGCCGTCCGAGGGGCCCGACGCGCCGGCGTCCACCGCGTCCGCGCCCGCCGAACGGGAGGACAGCGTCCAGCAGGAACCCGCCTCGGATGCCGCGGACGAGGCGGAAGAGGTCGTCGACATCGACGAGCTCCTGGCTGACGACGCGCTGGTATCGCAGGGGGTGGCCTCGGATGCCGTGGACGAGGCGGAAGAGGTCGTCGACATCGAGAGCCTTTTGGCCGAAGTGCGGACGGCGTCAGAGACGAAGCCCTCCAGGGTCGAAGCCGAGGAGGACGTGGTGGTCGACATCGAGGAGCTCCTTGCCGAGGAGCCCCCGATCGCCGAGACGGCCCCGGTGGGCGCCGAGCCCGAGGCAGAGGATGTCGTCGACATCGACGCCTTGCTGGCCGAGGAACCCGCGGTACCCGAGCCGGGGGCCGCCGATGTCAGGAGCGAGCCGGAGGTGGTGATGGGCATGGAAGCGCTTCTGGTCGAGGACCTCTTGGGTCCGCGGAGCCCGACGACCGAGCCAGGGGTCCCGGACGAGGTGGTCGCGATCGAGACGCTCCTGACCGAAGAGCCCGCGGGCCCGATGACGGAGGTCGCCGAGGACGACGCCGAGGCAGAGGACGTCGTCGCGATCGAGGCGCTCGCGGCCGGCGACGCGCCCCCACCCACAGGCGGCCCGACGGAGCCGGCGGGCGTCGCCGAGGAGGCGGTGGACATCGACGCGTTGGCCGAGCCGGGCCAAGCGGACGACGCCCCGCCCGCCGAAGACCGGGAGGAGGGGCTGCCGGTCGTGACGAGGACGCTGGCCGAGCTCTTCGTCGCCCAAGGTCTCACGGACCGGGCGATCGGCGTCTATCGACGTCTCGTCAGCGCCTCCCCGGGGGATGGACAACTTCAGGCCCGCCTCGCCGAGCTGGAGCGCGTCGCGCTGGCGCCCCGACCCGAGGCGGGTGTCGAAGCGGGCATCGCGGACGCCGGCCTCGACCGCTCGGAACTGGACGACGACGGCGCCGAGCACGCGTGGCACGTCGGGGCGCACGAGGAGCGACACGACGTCGACACGCCTTTCGCCTGGACGGAAGAAGAGCCCGACGACAAACCGGCGGCTCCTGCGATCTCGGCCTATTTCGAACGGTTGCTCGCCTGGGATCCCTCCCTCTTGCCGGGTTCGACGGGGCGACACGACGAGCCGAGAGAGGGCGGCGCCGAGGAGGAACGACGAGGGGAGGAGGGGTGAGGATCGCGGTGGTGCACGGTCCGAACCTGCGTCTCCTGGGACGTCGGGAGCCGGACGTGTACGGGCGTGAAACGCTCACGGATGTGAACAGCGCGATCGAGGAGGAGGCGCGCGCTCTCGGCGTCGAGGTCGAGTTCTTCCAGTCGAACCACGAAGGTGCGCTGCTGGACTTTCTCGAGGACGCGTCGGCGAGGGCTGACGGCTTCCTGGTGAACCCCGGGGCGCTCACGCACACATCGGTGGCGCTCCGTGACGCCCTCCTGGGTGTTTCGAGACCCTTCGTCGAGGTCCACCTGTCCAACACGGCGGGCAGGGAGCCGTTCCGGAGGCACTCCTACCTCTCCGACGTGGCCTCCGGCGTGGTTTTTGGATTCGGGGTCCAGAGCTATCTTCTGGGCCTCCGGGGGCTGGTGTCCCGGATCCCGAATCCGAACGAGTAACGCCGAGGGCGCATGGCGAGCACTGCGGAATTCCGCAATGGGATGGTTCTGGACATCGATGGCGGTCTGTGGGCCATCACCTACTTCCAGCACGTGAAGCCGGGGAAAGGAGGGGCGTTCGTCCGAACCAAGCTCAAGAACGTGTTGACCGGCGCCGTGGTCGACAGGACGTACAGGGCCGGCGAAAAGGTGACCGATGTGCGCCTGGAGCGTCGCCCGGTGAACTATTCCTACACGGACGGCGACATCTACTACTTCATGGACGCTCAGACCTTCGATCTCATTCCGATCGCTGCGGACCTGATCGGCGGTGACCAGCTCAAGTACCTCAAGGAGAACATGGAGTGTGAGGGGCTCGTCCACGACGAGAAGGTGATCAGCGTCGAGCTGCCCCATTTCGTCGAGCTCAGGGTGTCCATGACCGAGCCCGGCGTGAAGGGGGATACGGCTCAGGGGGGGACGAAGCCTGCGACACTGGAGACGGGTGCGGTCGTCCAGGTTCCACTCTTCGTCGAAGAGGGTGAGGTGATCCGGGTCGATCGACGCGAGGACAAGTATCTCACACGGGTGACCGGATGATCGACCTCGAGTTCCTGGAGCGGCTCATTGCGGCGATCGACGCGAGCGGACTCGACTCGATCGAGATCGAGCGCGGTGGCACGAGGGTCCGCCTCGCCAAGACGCCCCCGGCGGCTCCGGTGATCGGGCCGGCGGATTCGTCATCGCCCGCCGCCAGCCCGCCGGCTGCCCATTCGGCTGCTCCCGGAACGCCGGCGACGGCGACGGAGCCGGCCCCTTCGGCGGCTGGCGACACATCCAACCTTCTGGACGTCACCTCGCCGATGGTGGGGACGTTCTACGCGGCTCCGGCGCCCGACGCGCCTCCGTACGTCGACCGCGGCAAACGGGTGTCCCGCGGGGACACGCTGTGCATCATCGAAGCGATGAAGCTGATGAACGAGCTCGAGTCGGAGGTCGACGGGACCGTTGCCGAGGTCTTGGTAGAGAACGGCCAGCCCGTCGAGTACGGCCAGGTGCTCTTCCGGGTGGAGCCCCGGTAGGGCGCCAGGCGGGGTTGGCCCCGTGGGGGCGAACCGAGGCCATCCGCCCCTTTTCATTGTCGGACGACCGCCCCGATCGCCGGGGCGAGCGCCACCTCGGACGGGAGTGGTACGTTCCGTTCAGGAGACGATCCTTTGTTCAACAAGGTCCTGATCGCCAATCGCGGCGAGATCGCCCTGCGGGTCATTCGCGCGTGCCATGAGCTCGGGGTGCGGACCGTCGCCGTCTATTCGGAGGCGGACCGGGAGTCGCTGCATGTCCGGTTCGCCGACGAGGACGTCTGTATCGGGAAGGCCGCGGCCGTCGACAGCTACCTGAACATCCCGCGCATCATCGCCGCAGCGGAGGTCACCGGGGCCGAGGCCATCCACCCCGGCTATGGCTTTCTCGCGGAAAACGCGGAGTTCAGCGAGATCTGTACGCGGTCGGGCCTGGTCTTCATCGGCCCGACGCCGGATCAGATTCGGGCGATGGGAGACAAGGCCACCGCGCGTGCCACGATGATGAAGGTCGGGGTCCCGACGGTCCCCGGCTCCGAGGGCGTGGTGGACGATGCCGACGAGGCGCGTGAGATCGCGGCCGAGATCGGCTTCCCCATCATGATCAAAGCCTCGGCCGGCGGGGGTGGGAAGGGGATGCGCGTCGCCCGCGATGCGGAGGGCTTTCCGAAGCTGTTCTCATCGGCCCAGGCCGAGGCGAAGGCGGCGTTCGGGGACGCGAGCGTGTACCTCGAGCGGTGCATCCTCAAGCCGCGTCACGTGGAGTTCCAGGTGTTCGGCGATCGTCACGGAAGGGTCGTCCACCTCGGGGAGCGCGACTGCTCGATCCAACGCCGGCACCAGAAGCTCGTGGAGGAGGCGCCCTCCCCGGCGCTCACGCCCGAGCTGCGGGCCGAGATGGGCTCGGCCGCCGTGAAGGCGGCACAGGCGATCGAGTACGTCGGGGCGGGCACCATCGAGTTTCTGCTGGACGAGGACGGGTCGTTCTACTTCATGGAGATGAACACGCGCATCCAGGTGGAGCACCCCGTGACCGAGGTCACCACCGGCTTCGATCTGGTGAAGGAGCAGATCCGCGTGGCGGCGGGAGAGCCGCTGTCGTTTCCCGAGCGTGAGGCCCGCCACCGGGGGCATGCGATCGAGTTCCGCATCAACGCGGAGGATCCCGACCGTGGCTTCGCCCCCCGCCCGGGAGTCATCACGACATTCCATCCCCCCGGCGGGCCCGGCGTTCGGCTCGACACCCACGTATACACCGGGTACCGCGTCCCCCCGAACTACGATTCGCTCCTGGCGAAGCTCATCGTGAGTGGCTGCACGCGGGAGGAGACGATCCTTCGGGCACGCCACGTGCTGGACCAGTTCATCATCGAGGGAGTGCCGACGACCATTCCCTTCCTTCGCCGCATCGTCGACGACCCGGGCTTCGTGGAGGGTGACGTCGACACGGGCTTCGTGGGGCGCATGATGGCCAGTGATACGGAGGGCCAGTGAAGGTCGACGCCTACTTCACCGTCGCGGAGGCGGAAGCCGCGACCACCCAGGACGCCACGGTCGTGGTGGTCGACGTGGTGCGAGCGACGACGACGATCGTCGAGGCTCTGGCCAACGGCGCCCGGGGTATCTTCCCGACCGGATCGATCGAAGAGGCCGTGAAGCTCGCCGCCTCGCTGGGGAGGGAGGACACGCTGCTGTGCGGCGAGCGGAGGGGCGTGAAGATCGATGGATTCGATCTCGGCAACTCACCGTCGGAGTTCACCAGGGACGTCGTGGAAGGAAAGCGACTCGTCATGAGCACCACGAACGGCACGGCGGCGCTCACGGCTGCTCCCGAAGCGCGGCGGGTCCTGGCGTGCGCGCTCACGAACCTGGGGGCGGTGGCGGAAGCCATCGAGCGTGACGAGCACGTGGTCATGGTGTGCGCCGGGCGACAGGGAGGCTTCTCGATCGAGGACGCGGTGTGCGCGGGGCACCTGCTGCTTCGGCTCGACGAGCTCCGCGGCGCGGACGCCGAATCCCTGCGGCTCAACGACGCGGCCCTCGCTTCTCGTACGCTGGGGCAGGCGGTGGTTCCCGACGCGGCGTTCCTTCGCGGCGTGAGCGCCGGCATCGCTCTGGCGGAGATCGCCCTCGAGGCCGACCTCGACGTGTGCGCAGCGGTCGACCGGCACGCCATCGTGCCCGAGATGCGCGATCAGTCCCTCGTGGTGGGGGGCTGAGCGGGGTCGCATGCTCGACCGTGAGCAGGGCCGAGAGATTCTGGCGCTCGGGTTGCTGGCGCTGGCGCTTTTCATGCTCGTGTCGCTGGTGCCGGCGTCCATCCTGGGGGAGCGAGGCCTGGAGCTGTTCCCCTCGGGCAACGCCATGGGCCTCGTGGGGGCGACCCTCAGGGCGCTCCTCCGCGCCTTGCTCGGGGCCTTCGCGTTCTTGATTCCCGTATCGGTCGCCGTCGGCGGCCTTCGAGCGGGGGAATGGCTGTCGGCCGAACGCAGCCTGCGTACCGCTCTGCTGGCAGCGGGACTGGCCGTGCTGGGGCCGGTCGTGGTCTGGGTGCTCACGTCGTCTCCCGATGCTTCGGGATGGATGGGTATGGCCCTGGGTGACCCGCTTGCCGACCTCGTCGGGTGGCTGGGCGCGTTGCTGCTGTGTGCGGTGGCGCTCGTCGCGCTGTCGGTTTTGACGCTTCGGTGGCGACCGTTGCGGGCGCTCGGACGGGGGGTCGCGGTGAGCGGTGATCTTGCGGGGCGGACCGCCCGCGGCCTCGCCCGCCGTGGGAGAGCCCTCGCCGAGGCGCATTCGCGTGCGCGCTCTGCCGTCGAGGGGCCCCCGGCGGAGGAGACGCCCCTGGTCGAGGCCGTGGACGAGCCGTCGGCCGGGTCCCCGGAGCCGGGGGCGCAGGATACCGGCGCCCATCCCGAGGCGACGGGGCCGCGGAAGCGGAAGAAGGCCGGCTCGGTGGTCGCGACGGACGTCGAGGTGCTCACAGACCCCAATCCCCCCGCCGCCGCGCTCGGGACCGGGCTTCCTCCGGTGAACCTGCTGACTCCCCCCGTGGAGCCGGATCGCGCCGGAATGGAGCGCCAGCTCGACCAGTTGGGTCAGGTCCTCGTGGAGAAGCTGAGAACCTTCAACGTCCAGTGCGAGCTCGGAGGACGTACGACGGGCCCGATGGTCACCCAGTTCGAGGTGGTTCCCGCCCCGGGAGTGAAGGTCAACCGGATCGCGAACCTGGACGCCGACCTCGCGCTGGCGATGCGCGCGTCCAGCGTCCGCATCGTGGCCCCGATCCCCGGCAAGGGGGCGGTGGGGGTCGAGATCCCGAACCCTCAGCCGGAGATCGTGAATCTGCGGGAGATCTTGGAGACCTCCGCGTTCCAGCACGCGCGAGGGGAGTTACCACTCGCCCTGGGCAAGGACCTGAACGGACGGCCGTACGTCGCCAACCTCGCCAAGATGCCACACGTGCTGATCGCGGGAGCGACCGGCTCCGGAAAATCGGTGTGCCTGAACACGATCGTGACGAGCCTCGTGTACAAGCATACCCCGGAGACGCTGCGTCTCCTGCTGATCGATCCGAAGATGGTCGAGCTCAGCGTGTACGCGCTGCTGCCCCACCTGCGGCACAACGTCGTGACAGATCCAAGGGACGCGGCCGGTGTACTCAAGTGGGCAGTCTTGGAGATGGAGCGCCGCTACGGGATGCTCAAGGCCAACCAGGTGCGCTCGATCGCCGAGTTCAACCGGAAGGTGAAGGACGGGGTCACCGTGCGCCGCACCGAGCCGGTGGGGCCGGAGGGCGACGAGAATCGGTGGATCTATACCGACGGGCCCATGCCCTACGTCGTCGTGGTGGTGGACGAGCTGGCGGACCTGATGATGACCGTGCAGAGCGAGGTGGAGAAGCCGTTGACACAGCTGGCGCAGAAGGCGCGGGCCATCGGAATCCATCTGATCGTGGCCACGCAGCGGCCCTCGGTGAACGTGATCACTGGACTGATCAAGGCGAATTTTCCCACGCGCATCGCGTTCCGGGTGGCGTCGAAGACCGACTCGCGCACGATCCTGGACCAGAACGGGGCGGATGCGCTGCTCGGCAACGGGGACATGCTGTTTCTTCCGCCGGGCCAGAGCGAGCCCGTCCGCGTGCAGGGGGCGTTCGTTCCCACCGAGGACACGGAGCGACTCATGGTCTGGTACGCAGAGCTCAGGGAGCAGGCCGGTGGCCCCGAGGCGAGCGTCCAGGACCGGGTGCTGGAGCCCGACATCCTGGAAGAGGTGCGCACCCAGGAGATGGTGGACGCGGCGGCGGGTGTCGAGGAGATCGCCGGCGAATGGGACGATCTGTTCCGCGCCGCCGCCGAGGTGTGCATCCAGAACGGCGGTGGCTCGACGTCACTCCTCCAGCGCCGACTGAGCATCGGTTACGGGCGCGCCGCCCGCATCGTCGACCAGCTGCACGACGCAGGGGTTCTCGGCCCCTCGGAGGGCGCCAAGGGGAGGGAGGTGCTGATGAGTCTGGACGAGCTCGACGCCTACCTCACGCGCGGGGCATGAGAAGCGATCGTCAAGTCCGGGCCCTCACACGGAGGGCGGCGCTCACCGCGGTCCTCATGGCGGCATCGTCGACGAGCCTCTGGGGTCAGCAATCACGCGCGCTCGAGGCGCTCGATGGGGCCGCACGGCGCTACCGGGCGGCGACGACCTTGTGCGCGGACTTCGTCCAGGAGCTGTCCGTGCCACTCCTGGGTGAGGAGCGGACCGGGAGGGGTCGGCTCTGTCAGGCCCAGCCCGATCTCTTCGCCATGCGCTTCTCGGATCCGGACGGCGACCTCGTGGTGGTCGACGGCACCTGGGTGTGGCTGTACACCCCGAGCCTGGACCCGACGCAGGTCTTCCGGTTCTCCATGACCCAGGCGCCGCAGGGCTTCGATTTCCACAGGGAGTTCCTGGAGCGTCCGGCGGAACGATACGAGGTCACCTGGGAGGCCCAGGACGAGGTCGAGGGCAGCACGACCGACCGCATCCGGCTGGTGCCCCATGCCCAGGACGCCTCCTACAGCGCCGCCGTGGTCTGGGTCGATCGCGCGCGCCACCTCCTGCTCCGCGTGCGTGTCGAGGAGGAGAACGGATCGGTGCGCACGGTCACGCTCGACCATGTTCGTCTCGGTGAGTCCGCTCCCGCCGGCTGGTTCACGTTCACCCCCCCGGCGGGGGCTCAGGTCATTTCCAGGTGAAGCGCCTCCGAAGCTGATGGCACGAATCCGCGAACTGCCTGTCTTTCCGGTGACGCCGGACGTGGCGCTTTCCGGCACCGCACCCCACGTGGCGGCGTTGCCGCCGGCGAAGCCGTCCGACTCCGCCTCTGGCCCCCGCATCGCGGTGGTGACGCTCGGGTGCGACAAGAACACCGTGGACTCGGAACGCATGATGGCCGCGCTGGTCGGACAGGGGGCCTTCGTCTCCAGTGAAGTGGAAGGGGCCGACGTGGTCATCGTCAACACGTGCGGCTTCATCGAGGCGGCCAAGGAACAGTCGATCGAGACGATTCTCGAAGCCTGCTCCCTGAAGGAGCGCGGGGACGTGAGGGCTGTCGTTGCCGTGGGTTGCATGGTGCAGCGTCATGGCGAGGAGCTGCGTGCCGAGGTCCCAGAGGTCGACCTGTACCTCGGTCTGACCGAGCTCCAGAGTCTTTGGCCCGAGCTTCTGCGTCGTGGGTTGGTGCCGAGCCGTTCGCGGGTCGTTCCGACGATGGAGCGACCGCTCCGGATCCTGACCGGAGAGACGCCGCACACGTCCTACCTCAAGATCAGCGAGGGATGTGATCACACTTGCGCGTTCTGTGCGATCCCGCTGATGCGGGGACTCCATCGCTCGCAGCCGCTGGAGGAGCTCGTCCGGGAGGCGGCCGCTCTCGGAGCCCAGGGGGTGAGGGAGATCAACATCGTGTCCCAGGACACGACCTGGTACGGGCGCGACCTGCGCCGCGGTCCAGCGGGCCGGAACGCGCCGCTGCTCACGGACCTCATGCGGGCGCTCATGCTGGGGACGGACGTGCCCTGGTACCGACTGTTCTACATGTATCCTTCGGGCATCAACCGCGAGCTCGTGGAACTGATCGCCGGGGAGCCACGCATCCTCCCCTACCTCGACATGCCCATCCAGCACGGCAGCGATCGCATGCTCCTACGGATGCGGCGACCGGAGCGACGGAACACGATCGTCGAGCGCGTATCATGGCTGCGCGACGCGATCCCCGACCTCACGCTTCGCACGACCGTGATCGTGGGCTTCCCGGGCGAGACGGATGACGACTTCCGATCCCTCCTCGATCTCCTGGAGGACGTCGAGTTCGACCGCGTCGGAGCATTCCCGTACTCGCTCGAGGAGGGTACGAGGGCGGCCGACATGGCCGACCAGGTTCCGGAAAGCGTCAAGCGGGAACGGCTCGAGGAGCTCATGGAGCTGCAACGTCACATTTCCGCGGAAAGGAGCCTCAGTCTGGTCGGCAGGACCATGCCGGCGATCGTGGATCGAATGGTCCACGGAGATCCGGAGTTCGGCTCGACCGGACGCGTCGTGAGCCAGGCCATGGACATCGACGGCGTGACGCACCTGAGGGAGGGAGTCGGAGTCGCCCCCGGCGACATGGTGGAGGTGGAGATCGTGGACGCGCTGGATCATGACCTGGTGGCGGAGGTGATTCGATGAGGACGGTGGCTCGGGTGGGGTGTGTGTTCGCCGTGGGACTCGCTTCTTTGAGCGCTGGCACGGCGCCGGTGGGAGCCCAGGGCCTGGCCGATTTCGACTACGAGAACCTCTCGTTTCGCGGCATCGGCCTCGAGGCCGGGTTCCTCTTCCCCACCCGGGTCGAGTCGACCCAGAGCGTCGGGTTGCGGCTGGACCTGGGGTATCTCGGTCCCGGCGTACGGATCATCCCCGGCCTGAGCTACTGGTCGTCGTCGTTCAAGTCGGGGGAGGTTCAAGAGTTGGAGGACCGGGTCGGCGAGCTGATCGGCTCACAGACCGATGGCGTGCCGCCCTCCGTCGACCTCGGAGTCATCGACTGGCGGGACCTGGTGCTCTCCCTCGACGCGCAGATGGTGTGGCAAGTGCCGTTGGGAGTTCTCACCTATGCGGGGGCGGGCATCTCCGCTCATATGCTCAATGGGAGCGGCGCCGCCATCGACGGCACCTTCGTCGAGGATCTCCTCGACTCGGTGACCGCCGGGTTCAATCTGCACTCCGGCCTCGAGATCCCCATGGGGCGCCTACGACCCTATCTGATGGGTCGCTACGAAGTGACGGGCGACGTGCAGTACCTCGAGATCCGAATCGGGGGCCAGCTCATGTTTGGTGCATCGGCGCCGGGGGAGGAGCGGTCGCGATGACCGAGCGCGCGCGGCCGCGTATGGCGATCCTCGGTACCGGGGCCATCAGTCAGATCGTTCACGTCCCGATTCTCGCCGAGCGGGACGACGTCACACTGGCCGTGGTTGCGGACGCGGACCGGGCCAAGGCCGCCTCGGTGGCCGAACGGTTCGGCGTTCCGGAGGCGTGTGGACCGGACGAAGCGGTGGGCAGGGACGACATCGATGCCGTGCTCGTGTGCACTCCGAGCCACCTGCACGAGGCGCAGGCCTTGGCCGCCATCGAGGCAGGGAAGCACGTGTTCGTGGAACGCCCCATGGCCCTCGATGCGGAGGGGGCGGAGCGTCTGGTCACGGCCGCACGCACCGCGGGTGTTCGGCTCGTCGTGGGGATGCCGCACCGGTTTCGGCCCGAGGTGGCGGCGCTGCGGAGCTTCGTGGCGGGTGGCGAGCTGGGGCGACTCTACGCCGTCCGAGGCAGCTGGCTCACCAGGAGCACGCGGGTGCAACGCACCTCGTGGCGGCACGTGCGGGCCAGCGGGGGCGGTGCCCTGCTCGATCTGGGAGTGTCCGCTCTCGACCTGTGCATGTGGGTGATCGGATACCCGGAGGTTGCCCGCGTGAGCGCTTCGATGGCGAGTGAGGACTTCGAGGTCGAGGATGCCGCGACCGTGTTCGCGGAAACCGTGGACGGCGTCGCGCTGACCCTGGAGGTGAGCTCCCGCTATTTCGCGGGCGAGGACCGCTATTACGCCCGCGTGATGGGGACGGAGGGCTCGGGCTCGCTTCCCCCGCTCGAGATCTTCAGACAGCTCGGGGGGCGCCCCCTTGAGGTCACGCCCAGACAGCCCAGACCCCGAGGTGGAGAGAATCCGTACACGAACGCATACCGCCGGTTGCTGGACGCGTTCGTACGGACGGTCGCGGGCAAGGGTGAGATCGGCTTGCCGGAGGAGCAGATCCGGCTCATGCGCCTCGTGGCGGCCGCGTACCGGTCTTCGAGCGAGGGCCGCGAGGTGAAGCCATAGCACGCTGGCCACCGGGTCGGGAGCTATTCAAACCGGCTCTCTCGGCGATCCTGCTCACGCTGAGCTATCCGCCGCTGCACCTTCTTCCGGCTCCTTTCCTCGCCCTGGTGCCGATCGCGCTCTTCGTCCACGCCCAGCCGAACGATGCGGGTGGCCGCAGGAGCGCTGCTCGCGGCGGCGTCGTCTTCGGAGCCGTGCATTTCGCGCTCCTGCTCTACTGGATCGCGGTCGCCCTGGTGTGGTACACGCCGCTCGCGATCCCCGCGTACGTGGCGACCGTCGCGGTGCTGTCCGCGCTGGCCGGCCTCTTCGCCTGGATGCTCCACCGGGCGGTGCACGACGTTCGCGCCCCGCTTTGGATCGCCCTGCCCGTCGCCTGGACCGCGACCGAGTGGGCCCGAGCGCACTTCCCCGACGCCCTGGCCTTCCCGTGGCTCGGGCTGGGCACCTCGTTGACCGGATACCCGAGGGTGGTCGGCTTCGCCGAGCTGGTGGGAGCGCGCGGAGTGGGCTTCTGGATCGCCGTCGTCAACGGCCTGGTCGCGACCCTCTGGATCGGACGTCGGTCCGGTCGTCCACGGTTCCGAATCGTGGTAGGGCTCCTCGTGGTCCTCACCGTCCCTCCCGCGTGGGGCATGTGGCGCGCCGAGACGCTCGAGGTCCACCAGGTGGCGCGTGTGGCCGTGGTCCAGCCCGACATTCCCGAACACCTCAAGCTCGACACCCAGGCCGCCGAGGACAGCACGCGCGCTTCTCTCGAGTCCCTCCTGCCGACGCTCCCGCCCTCCTCGGTGGACCTGGTCACGCTTCCGGAAGTGCTCTTCCCCGGGACTTATCCCGAAGCCCCCGGTCTCCACGAGGCCATGGAGCATCTGGAGGCCGAGGCTCGAGCGCTCGAGACCCCCCTCCTGTTCGGGGGGTTGGGTTACTCCACGGACGACGCGGGTCGCAGCGTGCCGTACAATTCGGCCTTCCTGATGACGCCCCAGGGTCTGTCCGCCTTCCGGTACGACAAGCGACGTCTCGTCCCGGGGATCGAGCGGGTCCCCTTCCTGCCCGACCGATGGATCGGAGCCCTCGGCTCGTTCGGTGGTTACGGCGTCGGCCGCGGTTGGCCGCTCGCCCGCGTAGGGGGCGTGGCCTTCGGCGTCCTGATCTGCTACGAGTCGAGCTATGCGGAGCTGTCGCGGCGCCTACGACTCGAAGGCGCGGACGTGCTCGTGAACCTCACGAACGACGCCTGGTACGGCCGTGAGCCCTGGTACGCGCGCACCGCGGCCCTGTGGCAGCATCCGGCTCATCTGGTGATGCGGGCGATCGAGAACCGCGTGGGCATCGTTCGGGCCGCCAACACCGGGATTTCCCTCTTCGTGGACCCCGTCGGTCGTGTCTACGGAGCGACGGAGCTCTTCAGGCCCGAGATCTCCTCCGCGGCGGTGTTCAGCTCGGAGGGCCCCACCTGGTACAATCGTCTGGGTGACGTGGTTGGAAACGGTGCCGCTTTCGCCGCGCTCACGCTCGTGCTCCTCGGGCCGCTGGCGCAGCATCGCATTGCGCCGGATGCCCGTTCCCGCCCCGCCCGCGATCTGGACCCAAGCGACTACGCTGATTAGCTTTGCCAGGCTATAGGGGCGCGTCCGAGCTCGACGCCGGCACGCGCCCGATGCCGGGCCGGGGGCCGAGCGAGGCGCCCAGGCCCGTTTTCCACTTCGGCATGTGGAGCTGGACATGAAGCAGGGCATCCATCCCGACTACGTGGCGGCGACGGTCATCTGCGCCTGCGGCAACCGCTTCGAGACGATGTCGACGGTCAAGGAGGTCCACGTCGAGATCTGCTCGGTGTGCCACCCCTTCTATACCGGCAAGCAGCGTCTCGTCGACACCGCTGGGCGGGTCGACCGCTTCAAGAAGAAGTACGAGAAGGCCGGCAAGTGAGTGGCGCGGCCGGGTCGCGGACCCGGTCGCCATCGCTCCGGTACGCTGGCCGTTCCGCGGTCGGCCCGGCCGCGGCCAGCGCATGAAGACCCCAGAACTGGACCCCAGGCTCGACCAGCGACTGCGCGAGGCCGAAGAGCGCTTCGAGGCCTTGGATCGGGTGCTCGCGACCTCCGAGGTCCTTTCCCGCCCTGATCAGCTCCGTGAGCTGGGGCAGGAGCGGGCGCATCTCGGGCCGCAGGTCGCAACCGGACGGGAACTCCGTGCAGCGATCGCCGAGCATCGCGGCGCCGTGCAGCTGATGGAAGAGGCGGACGAAGCCGATCTGCGCGCGCTTGCGGAGGAGGAGCTGGTGAGGCTCGAGGCGCGCATCGAGGAGCTCACGGCGCGGCTCCGTGAGCTCCTGGTTCCCCGGGATCCGCTAGAGGACCGCGCCGCCGTCGTCGAGATCCGGGCCGGCACGGGTGGTGACGAGGCTGGCCTCTTCGCCGCCGATCTGATGCGCATGTACGAGCGCCTCGCGGAGCGCCTGGGGTGGTCGATCGAGCTCATGGGCCTATCGGAGGGGATCCCCGGCTCCATCAAGGAAGTGATCTTCCTGGTGCGCGGTCGCGGCGCCTACGGCCGTCTCCGCTACGAGTCGGGCGTTCATCGTGTGCAGCGGGTGCCCGAGACCGAGAGCCAGGGGAGGATCCATACGTCGGCCGCCACCGTCGCCGTCCTGCCCGAGGCTCAGGAGGTCGACCTCGACATCGACCCGGGAGACCTGCGCATCGATGTGTTCCGGTCCTCGGGCCCGGGGGGCCAGTCCGTCAACACCACGGACTCCGCCGTGCGCATCACCCATCTCCCGACCGGTCTCGTCGTCTCTTGTCAGGACGAGAAGTCGCAGCACAAGAACAAGGCGAAGGCCCTCAAGGTCCTGCGCAGTCGGCTGCTGGATCGGAAGATCGCCGAGCAGGAGGCGGAGCGCGCCCGCGACCGGCGCACCCAGGTCGGCACCGGGGACCGCTCTGCCAAGATCCGCACCTACAACTTTCCGCAGAACCGTGTCACCGATCACCGCATAGGACTGACCTTGTACGGCTTGGCCGAGGTGCTGGGGGGAGACCTCGACGAGCTGGTGAACGCGCTCCGGCTCGCCAAGGAGGAGGAGCGCCTGGAGACGACGCCGGCGTGAGGGGAGCCAACGAAGCCGTGGAGATGGCGCGCGACCCGGGGGTCTGGACCGTGCTCCGCTTGATGCGGTGGAGCGGTGATTACCTGGAGGGCAAAGGCGTCGAGCGTGGACGCCTCGACGCGGAGCACCTTCTCGCGCACGCGCTCGGCACGGCCCGGCTCCAGCTCTACCTGCAATACGATCGTCCGTTGAGCGCGGAGGAGCTCGACCGCTACCGCCCGCTCCTGCGTAGGCGTGCCGAACGTGAGCCCCTGCAATACATCATGGGTAGAGCGGGCTTCCGTGAGCTCGACCTGTTGGTCGACGGTCGTGTGCTCGTGCCGCGCCCGGAAACCGAGGTCCTGGTCGAAGCCGTGCTCGGACGCGCGGCCTCGCTCGGGCCGGGACAGCTGACGGCGGTCGACCTCGGCACGGGGTCCGGCGCCGTGGCGCTGTCGCTCTTGCGCGAGGGCCCGTTCGGACGGGTCGTCGCCACCGATGTGTCGCCGGACGCCCTCGAGGTCGCACGCGAGAACGCGCGACGCGCCGGGCTGGACGGCGCGATCGACTTTCGGCAGGGCTCGCTCTTCGAAGCGCTCGAGGACGGAGAGCGCTTCGACGTCGTCGTGTCCAATCCGCCGTACGTGGCCGAGTCCGAAGTGGACGCGCTCGAGCCCGAGGTCGGCGTCTGGGAGCCCCGCCTGGCCCTGATGGGGGGACTCGATGGCCTGGACGTGATCCGTGCGATCGTGGAGGGCTCGGCGGAGCGGATCCGCCCGGGTGGTCTCCTTGCGCTCGAGGTCGGCGCCGGGCACCCGGACTCGGTGGTGGCCGCGATCGAGTCCACGGGCGCATACGGGGAGGTGCTCGTCGACCGGGACCTCGCCGGGAGGCGCAGGGTTGTCGTCGCGTGGCGATTGAAAGAACGGGAGCCGTGATGGCTCGAGCGTCGCGATCGGAGTCGGATCCGGACGGGGCGCGTCTCAAGGCCCTCGGGCCCAAGCGAAGGGATAGGAGCGATGGCAGGGATCTACGACATGGCGAAGGACCTGGGGGGGGCGCTCGCCCGGACCGACGAATACCAGGCGTTGAAGCGCGCCGGCGAGGTCGTTGACCAGGACCGCGAGCTCGTGGAGCTCCGCAACGAGATCCGGAAGCTGGAAGACGAGATCGAGGCTTTGCTCCGAGCGGGGCAGCAACCTGGAGAGGAGCTGGCCCGGCGCTATGAGGAGAAGGCGTCGGAGCTCCAGGGCAGGCCGACCTTCCAGCGCCTCGTGGCCGCTCAGGCCAACTTCGACAAGGTGATGTACAAGGTGAACGAGACGATGGCACGCGGCCTCCAGGAGGGGGCGCAGAGCAGGATCATCGTCTCATCCTGACCCGGTGCCCTCGAGGCCCAGGTTCCGAGCGTTCGTGACTCCACCCGCGATGAGAGAACTTCGTGAAGCAGCCAACTGAGATTCGTCCGGCCACCGGGAAGCTCGGTGTCCTCCTTCCCGGCTTCGGTGCCGTGGCCACCACGTTCGTCGCCGGCGTGGAGGCGGCCCGCAGGGGGCTGGCGTCCCCCGTGGGGAGCCTCACCCAGATGGCGACGATCCGCCTGGGCAAGCGACCCGACAAGCGGGCGCCCCTCATCAAGGACTTCGTCCCGCTCGCCGGCCTGGACGACCTGGTTTTCGGCGCCTGGGACCCGATCCCCGACGACGGCTATCAGAGCGCCCTCAAGGCGGGCGTGCTCCACAAGGAGCAGCACCTGGATCCGATCGAGGAGTTCCTCGCGTCCATCAAGCCGATGCCCGCTGCGTTCGACACCGCCTACGTGAAGAAGCTGGACGGTCCGAACAAGAAGAAGGCGTCGAACAAGCGTGAGCTCGCTGAGGCGATCCGGGAGGACATCCGTCGGTTCAAGAAGGAGCAGGGGTGCGATCGGTTGGTCATGGTGTGGTGCGGCTCGACCGAGATCTATGTGCGGGCGAGCGCGGTCCACGAGAGCCTGGAGGCGTTCGTGGCGGGCATGGAGGCCGACGACCCGGGCATCGCACCGAGCCAGCTGTACGCGTATGCGGCGATCATGGAGGGCGTCCCCTACGCGAATGGAGCCCCCAACCTCTCCGCCGACTTCGCCGCGCTGGAGAGCCTCGCGGTCGCCAACGGCGTGCCGATCGGCGGCAAGGACTTCAAGACCGGCCAAACGCTCATGAAGACGATCCTCGCCCCGGGGTTCAAGACCCGCATGCTGGGTCTGAGCGGCTGGTTTTCGACGAACATCCTCGGGAACCGCGACGGCGAGGTCCTCGACGACCCCGAGTCGTTCAAGACCAAGGAGGTGTCCAAGCTGGGCGTGCTCGAGCACATCCTTCAGCCCGAAATGTACCCGCAGCTCTACGGGGACATGTACCACAAGGTGCGGATCAACTACTACCCACCGCGTGGTGACAACAAGGAAGGCTGGGACAACATCGACATCTTCGGGTGGATGGGCTACCCGATGCAGATCAAGGTCGACTTCCTGTGCCGCGATTCGATCCTGGCGGCGCCCATCGTCCTCGACCTCGCGCTGTTCATGGACCTCGCCTCCCGCGCCGGTCTCAAAGGGATCCAGGAGTGGCTGTCCTTCTACTTCAAGAGCCCTCAGACAGCGCCGGGCCTCTACCCCGAGCACGACATCTTCATCCAGCATTTCAAGCTCAAGAACACGCTACGCTGGATGATGGGTGAAGAGCAGATCACGCACCTCGGTGTCGAGTACTACGAGTAGCCGCGAGGGCCTGCTCGGGGTGACCGGGGCACCCTCGGGCGGCTCAGGCCGCTTCATCGTCCTCGAGGGGGGCGAGGGCGCCGGCAAGAGCACGCAGGCGGCCCTCCTGTCCGCCTGGATGGCCGCGGCCAGAATCGACCACCGGCGTACCCGGGAGCCGGGGGGCACGCCGGTCAGCGAGGCGATCCGCTCGATCGTGCTCGCGCGGTCGGACCTCGACGTCTCTCCGATGGCGGAGCTGTTCCTCATCCTTGCCGCACGAGCGGCCTTCGTGCGCGACGTCGTGCGGCCGGGGCTGGCGCAGGGACTCGTCGTCGTGTCCGACCGCTTCGCCCTCTCGAGCCTCGCCTACCAGGGTTACGGGCGCGGCCTCGACCTGGACGAGATCCGGCGCGCGAACGCCTTCGCCACCGGGGGGCTGGAACCGGACCTCTACATCGTTCTGGACGTGCCCGTCGAGGTCGGCGCGTGGCGCCAGCGCAGGGACGGGATGCCCCCCGATCGGATCGAACGCTCAGGAACTGACTTCCTTGAGCGGGTCCGCGACGGGTATCTTGCATTAGCACGCAGTGAGCCAGGCGTGCGCGTAGTCGACGGTTCCGGCGCCCCGGAAGAGGTACACCGCCAGATCCGATCCCTGCTCATGGCGGAGTTTCCCGCGACCTTCGCGACCGCCCGAGGGTAGGGACCATCGACGCCGTTTTCCGGGCGGCACCCAGAAGAATGTCCGGCGAGGTCGAGCATGCGTAGAAGTATCGTGGCACCGATCGTCGTGGTGTTGTTCGCCATGGCGTCCGGTGGCTGGCTCCTCCAACGAGGGGTCGCGCGCACCGAGAACATGTATGTCCGGGTGCGCCTGTTCCAGGAAGTCGTGGACCGGGTGGAGTCGAGCTTCGTGGACCCGGTCGACCGGGAAAGTCTCTACAATGCGGCGATCGGCGGGCTGATCGACGACCTCGGCGACCCGTATTCGAGCTTCATGGAGGCCGAGGACTACGAGAACCTGCGGATCCAGGGGATCGAGGGCGACTACGGTGGTGTGGGGCTGGAGGTGATCGACCGCAACGGCTGGGTCACCGTGGTCAGTCCCATCCCCGGGACTCCCGGCTCCCGCGCGGGGATCCGGGCGGGGGATCAGTTCTACGAGATCGAGGGGGTCGCGGCCGACACCATGTCCTCGGACCAGGCCGTGGCCCTGCTGCGGGGGCGGCCGGGGTCGTCGGTCTCCGTGCGCATCCTCCGGCCCGGTGTCGAGGAGCCCATTCCGTTCACGCTGCGCAGGGAGGTCATCCAGCTGAAGGCCGTCCCCTTCGCGACGCTTCTCGACGACGGGATCGGCTACGTTCCGCTCCGGTCCGTGATGGAGTCGGCCACCGCCGAGGTCAGGGCCGCCGTCGACTCGCTCAAGACCGAGGGGATGCAGGCGCTCGTGTTGGACCTGAGGAACAACCCCGGGGGTCTGCTGGACCAGGGCATCGAGCTGACGGACCAGTTCCTGTCCTCCGGCGCGGCCATCGTAGAGACCCGGGGTCGTGCGCCCGATCAGAACGAGACCTATCGGGCGCGGACCCCGGACCGCTACCAGGGCCTCCCCATGATCGTCCTCGTCAACGGCGCGAGCGCGTCGGCTTCCGAGATCATCGCCGGAGCGCTGCAGGACCACGACCGTGCCGCGCTCGTGGGTGAGAGCACCTTCGGCAAGGGCCTCGTCCAGTCGTTGTTCCGTCTCTCGGGCGGCAACGTCCTGAGGCTCACGACGGCTCGGTGGTACACGCCCGTGGGTCGATCCATCAACAAGGATCATGCGATGGGGCGCTTCTCCGAGAGCGCGGTTCCGCGGTTGTCCCTCACCGGGCAGTTCACGGCGGGGCCCGACGTGGAAGGTCGGCCGCGATATCAGTCGGACTCGGGGCGGACCCTCCTCGGCGGCGGGGGGATCACGCCGGACCTGTATGTCCCGCCCGAGACCCTTTCCGTGGAGCAGGAGGGTGCGGTACGCCGCCTGTACCAGGATGCCGGCGCCTTCAACGTCGCGCTCTTCAACTATGCGGTGCGCTACGTTCGGGAGCACCCGGATCTGGCTGTCGGCTTCGACCTCACCGACGGGGAGCTCAACGCTTTCTATCGCGCCCTTCCGGAATGGGACGTGTCCGTGGACCGGGACGACTTCCGCGGCTCCACACCGTTCATTCGGTACCAGCTGGAGCGGGAGATCGCGCTCCAGGCATGGGGCGAGCGAGGCCAGTTCCTCCAGGAGCTTCGACACGATCGACAGCTGGGCGTCGCGCTGGATCTCCTCCGGGGGACCGCATCGCAGGGTGACCTGTTCGAGAAGGTGGGCGGAGCCGAGGAGCGCGGGCTGACCGGCAATTGAGGACCTCGATCCAGTCCTCGCGTCGCCCATCCCGGCATTGCCCCGCCCGGTCGCGCGTGATCCCTTGAGGGCCAGGGGGACGAGGGACCCCGCCCGCTCCCCGACGAAGGACCTCCCCGGAGGTGACGTGGCAATGGTCGAGGTGCTTCGAGGTGGCCGCGTCGAATCGCGACACCGCGTGTCGGCGGCGCTGTGCGACGCGAGCGGCGATCTCGTCCATTTCGTTGGGGATTCCGCACGGGACACATTCTACCGTTCGGCCGCGAAGCCATTCCAGGCGCTCCCTCTGGTGGAGGACGGCGTAGCCGACCGCGTGGGCCTGACCGGCGAGGAGCTGGCGCTGTGCTGCGCGTCGCACGAGGGGGAGCCGGACCACGTGGCTCGTGCCCGCTCCATCCTGTCGCGCGCGGGCCTGGACGAGAACGCGCTGCGCTGCGGGCCTCAGGAGCCGTTCTCGCGGAATGCCGCCCTGGCCCTGGCCCGCGCCGGCCTGGCACCGGGGCGGATCCACAACAATTGCTCCGGGAAGCACGCCGGCATGTTGCTGCTGTCGGTGGCTCACGGGTGGGATCCGGACGGATACCACCTCCTCGACCACCCCGTCCAACGGCGCATGACCGCAGAGATGGCGCGCTGGTCGGGTATCCCGGTCGACGAGCTCGGGCTCGCCGTCGACGGGTGTGGCGTTCCGTGCTTCGCGGTTCCCCTCAAGGCGATGGCGACCTCCTTCGCGCGTTTCGCGGCGGCCTCGAGGGAAGCGAGCGGCGCGGCTCGCGTCGTCGCTGCGATGGTCGATCATCCGTTCATGGTGGGTGGGACGGGGAGGGCCTGCACGGAGGTCATGGAGCGCACCGGCGCGCGGGCTTTCGTGAAGCTTGGAGCCGAGGGGGTCTACGGGGGCGGCCTCCCGGAACAGGGCCTGGGCTTCGCCATCAAGGTGGAAGACGGAGGCCGCAGGGCCGTCGAGGCCGCGCTGGTACGCCTCCTCGAGCTGGCCGAAGTGCTGGACCCCGAGGACCTGCACGCGCTCTCCGCGTGGGCACGGCCATCGGTCACGAACACGTTGGGGGAGGTGGTGGGAGAGATTCGCGCCGACTTCGAGTGGAGCGCGCCGTGATCCGGACGTCGACGCCGGGCCGAGAGGCGCTCATCACGCTCAGCGCCGCCCTGGCCACCGGAGATTGGACACGACGCGACGACGCCCTGCGCCGCGCCCTCGCCGCTGCCCCCCCGCACGCCGTGGAGGAAACGATCCTCCAGAGCCACCTCTTCCTGGGATATCCGACCACCCTGAACGCGCTGACGGCGTGGCGGGAGATATCGGGTCTCGAGCCCGCGCGGGCCGCGGAGGCGTCGGACGAGAGCTGGGCGGAGCGGGGAGAACGGGTCTGCGAGGCTGTGTACGCAGGCCAATACGGGGCCCTCCGCGCGAACGTGAGGCGCCTGCACCCGGATTTGGAGCGCTGGATGCTGGAGGACGGCTACGGCAGGGTGATCGGCCGGCCGGGGCTCCCGCTCCTGGAGCGCGAGCTGTGCATCGTCGCCCTGCTGGCTGTCGTGGATGCGCCTCGTCAGCTCTACGCTCATCTGAGAGGCGCCCTCAACGTGGGGGCCATGGAGGAGGAGGTGAGCGCCGCGCTCGAGGTCGCAGCGGCGGCGGGCGGGGCTCAGGCCGCGGAAAGCGCGGCGGCGATCTGGGCCGCGGTCCGGTCACGAAGCAACCGGGCGGGCTGACGTGTTCGTCGACCGCGCCGTGGTGCAGGTCCGAGGAGGCGTAGGCGGCTCGGGTGCCGAGGCGTTCCGCCGCGAATCGGGTGTGCCGCGGGGTGGACCCTCGGGCGGGGACGGGGGCAAGGGCGGGGACGTGGTGCTCGAGGTCGACCCGCAGCTCACGACGCTTCTGGACTTCCGCTATCAGAAGCACTACCACGCGCCCCGCGGCCAGCACGGGGAGGGTGGCAACCGGACCGGGCGCTCCGGGGAGGACCTGATCGTGAAGGTGCCAGCCGGGACCGTAATTCTGGATTCGGACACCGGAGTGGTCCTCGGCGAGCTCCTCGAAGCCGGCCAGCGGCTCGTCGTCGCCCGCGGCGGACGTGGCGGGCGAGGCAACGCACGATTCGCCACGGCGACCGAGCAGGCGCCGCGTCGGTGGGAGCCGGGGGAGGAAGGGGAGGAGCGCATGGTCGAGCTCGAGCTCAAGCTCATCGCCGACGTGGGCCTGGTCGGGGAGCCGAACGCGGGGAAGTCCACGCTCCTGGCGGCCGTCACCAGCGCACGCCCCAAGGTCGCCGACTACCCGTTCACCACCATCGCGCCCAACCTGGGGGTCGTGGGCCTCCAGGGGTACCGGAGCTTCGTCGTCGCGGACATTCCCGGCATCATCGAGGGAGCTCACCAGGGAAAGGGGCTGGGCCACCGCTTCCTTCGCCACATCGAACGGACGCGAACTCTGGCGATCCTCGTCCCGGTCGACGCACCGGATGCCCAGTCGGAGTACGACACGCTGAGGGCCGAGCTCGCGGCCTACTCGCCCGAGCTGGCCCGAATCCCCCACTGCCTCGTGCTGACGAAGCGGGACCTGCTGCCCCCCGAACAGGCACCCCTGTCGGTCCAGACCGACTCGGCGTGGGGCGTGTTCGCGGTGTCGGCGGTCTCGGCGGCGGGGCTGGATGAGCTCCTCGAGGCCCTTTGGAGCAAGGTGACGGAGGTCAGGCGCGGGCAGGAGGAGGCCGAGGCCGAGGAGTGGTGGACGCCGTGACCCCGGAGGCTGTCGGGCGCGTCGGGGAGCTCCACGCACGGC
The DNA here is from genome assembly GCA_003248075.1 of Gemmatimonadota bacterium. Classification (GTDB taxonomy): domain Bacteria; phylum Gemmatimonadota; class Gemmatimonadetes; order Longimicrobiales; family Gaopeijiaceae; genus SZUA-318. The sequence goes on from QJYK01000131.1 coordinate 37,123, forward strand.
TGCTCATCGACAGCCTTCCCGGCGTCGGACCGGCCACGGTCCGCCGCCTCATCGCCACGCACGGCTCAGCGACCGGCGCGGTGCGTGCGCTGCGCAGCGGAGCCTCCGCGGGGGGCCAGGCGTTGGCAGCGGCGCTCAACGATCCCGAGCGCGACAAGCGGGTGCGCGTGGCCCTCGATCGAGCGGAGTCGCTCGGGATCTGGACAGCGCTTCCGGGAGAGCCGCTGTATCCGGGGCGCCTCGGGAGGCTGGTGGACCCACCTTCCGTCCTGTTCGTCGCCGGGGATGCCGCGCTGATGAAGGAGGCTGGCGTCGCCGTGGTCGGGAGCCGAAGGGCCACGCCGCGGGCCCGCACGATCGCGCGCGCGCTGGGCCGAGCGATCTCGGCGACCGGGACCCCGGTCGTGAGCGGTCTGGCGCTCGGTGTGGACGGGGAGGCGCACCGCGGCGCCCTGGAGGCCGCGGGGTCCACCATCGCGGTGCTCGGCTCGGGGCCGGACCGGCCCTACCCGTCCGGACACCGGCATCTGTTCCGTCGGATTCGGGAACGGGGCCTGATCGTGAGCGAGTTCCTTCCCGGCACGCCCGCGCTCCGACACCACTTCCCACGTCGCAACCGGATCCTTGCCGCCCTCGCCCGCGCGGTCGTGGTGGTGGAGGCGGGGGCCCGCTCCGGAGCGTTGATCACCGTCGAGCACGCCCTGGACCTGGGGCTGGACGTGTGGGTGGTTCCCGGGCCCATCGACGAGGCCACCTGCACAGGCAGCAACGCCCTCCTGGCGGATGGTGCGCATCCGCTCGTGTCGATCGACCGGTTCCTCGCGGAGGCCCTGGGTGGGAACGTTCCGGCTGCTCGGGCGGCATCCGAAGCCCGGGACCCCGAGCGCGCGCGGGTCTTCGAGGCTTTGGACGTCTGCCGGGGCCTCGACGACGTCGCCAGCCGCGCGCGCCTGGGCGTTGCCCGGACGCTCACGCTACTGGCCGTGATGGAGATCGAGGGTCTGGTGGAGCGAGAGGCCGGGCTCCGCTTTCGGAAGGCGGGATGAGCGCAGCGCCCACGACCGTACGGTCGGTCTACGTACACGCGCCGTTCTGCGCCCGTCGGTGCTTCTACTGCGACTTCGCGGTCCAGGTGCGCCGCGCCGGCGGGGCCACGGAGTGGCTCGCCGCCATCGGCGCCGAGCTGGACCTGGTGGCGTCGGAGGGGCTCTTCGAATTGGCGCCCACGCTCGACACGCTCTACGTGGGAGGCGGCACGCCGTCACTCCTGGGGGTCGAGGCGATGCAGGGGTTGGCCGAGCGCATCGGTCCCGGCCGGCTGAGCGCACAGGACCTCGAATGGACCGCCGAGGCCAATCCCGAGAGCCTGACCCCGGAGGTGGCCCGTTCCTGGGCCTCGGCCGGGGTGAATCGCGTGAGTCTGGGGGCGCAGAGCTTCCACGATCCGACGCTGCGCTGGATGGGTCGTCTGCACGGCCCGGAGGGCCCCGCGGCGGCGGTCGGTGCGGCCAGGACGGCCGGGATCGAGGACATCTCCGTGGACCTCATCTTCGGCGTTCCCGAACACCTGGGGAGGCCGTGGATGGACGATCTCCAGCGCGTGGTCGGTATGGATGTTCCGCATGTGAGTCTGTATGGCCTGACCGTCGAGCCTGCCACCCCGCTGGGGCGAGCGGTCCGCGACGGGCGAGAGCGACCCGTGGACGAGGAGCGGTACCGGGAGGAGTTCCTCCTTGCCGCGCAGGTGCTTTCCGGTGCGGGGTACGAGCACTACGAAGTCTCGAACTTCGCCCGACCGGGCCATGCGTCGAAGCACAACGGCGCGTACTGGACCGGCTCGCCCTATCTGGGGCTCGGAAACGGAGCGCACAGCTACGCCCACCCGGTCCGGCGCTGGAACGTTCGCGATTGGGGCGACTACCGTGACGCGGTCACAGGTGGATCGACCCCCGAGGAAGCGCGTGAATACCTGGAGGACGATTCGATCCGCCTGGAATCGATCTGGCTGGGGCTTCGTACCCGCTCGGGGGTCGCAGAGGAGCCTCTGGCCGGCACGGCGCGGCGGGCCGTGCACCGATGGGAGCGTGAGGGACTGGCGGTTCGGGAAGGGGGTCGTGTTCGGCTGACACCCGAGGGATGGCTGGTCATGGATCGCCTGTCCCTCGAGCTGGACGCGGCACAGTCGGCTTGACGCTCCGCGCCAGATTTTTCGATCTTCGAGCCATGACACCACTCGATCGGCGGATGCTCACGGGCGACGAGCTCACGGACCGGGAGCGCCAGGTCCTCGAGGCCGTGGTGCGCTCGTACGTGGACACCGCGGAGCCCGCGGGCAGTCGGACGGTCTCGAGGAGATTCGACCTCGGCGTGTCTCCGGCCACGGTTCGCAACACGATGAGCGACCTGGAGGAGAAGGGGTACCTGCAGCACCCGCACACGTCGGCGGGCCGCGTACCCACCGACTTGGCCTACCGCTTCTTCGTCGACCGCCTGATGGCGCCCCTCACGCTCTCCCAGGAGCAGCGTGAAACCATCGCGCGCGAGATGGAGGTGACCGGCTCGGCCCTGGAGCGCCTGGTCCGGCACACGACCCGGGCCCTCAGCCTCATCTCGAACGAGCTCGGCATCGCATTGGCCCCGAGGCTCGGAGAGACGGTCCTGGAGCGGCTCGAGCTCATCCAGGTGTCGTCGAACAAGGTGCTTCTTGTCGCGACCATCCGCGGTGGTGTCGTCCGCACCGTTTATGTCGACCTGCCGGTGGAGGTGCCGCGCGCGACCTTGCTCGCCCTCACGGTGGCGCTGAACGAGCGGCTCGCCGGACTGTCCCTGGCCGAGATCAGGAGGACGATGCCGGAGAGACTGCGCGACGCCCACGGCTCCGAGCCGGGTGCCTCCGAGCTGCTCAACATCTTCGTTCAGTCGGGAGCCGAGCTGTTCAACCTCAACGACCTGGAGGATCCCCGGATCCACCTGGGGAGTACCAGTGTCCTGGCCGCGCAACCGGAGTTCGAGAGCGGCGAGCGGCTCAAAGGGCTCATCGAGCTCACCGAGCGCAGAGACCTCCTCGCCAGCGCCGTTGGAAGTCGCGAGCACAGGGGACAGCTCCAGATCACGATCGGGGGCGAGAACGATTCACTCGCTCTCTCCGATTTCACGCTGGTCACCGCCGAGTACCGCGTCGGCGGGCTGAAAGGCGTAATCGGTGTCATCGGGCCGACCCGGATGCCCTATGAGAAGGTCGTGGCCATCGTCGACTACACGTCGACGCTCCTGACCCGGATTCTCGAGACCTGAGGAACGACGACCCTCATCCATGGCCGACTACTATCAGCTCCTGGGCGTCGCCCGTGACGCGGACGCCGAGGAGATCAAGAAGGCATACCGGCAGCTCGCGCTGAAGTACCACCCGGACCGCAACGAGGGCTCGAAGGAGTCCGAGGAGCGCTTCAAGGAGGT
>QJYK01000292.1 GCA_003248075.1 Gemmatimonadota bacterium
GGGGGTGGCCGTGACGGAGCGCGTCGACGAACGCGTCGCCGCCTCCCGGAGGGTCCAGGGCCACGGCCCACGAGGACAGAGCGACGCCCGGATACGTGCCGCCTCCGACTCGGCCCTCGCAGGGCGTCGCCTCCGCCCCGAGGATCCCGGCCTCGAGCATCTGGCCCGCGAGCCGACGAGTGCGGTCCTCCAGCTCTGCCGGCGTCGCAGCCAACATGCGCAACGTCGGGATCTCCCGCAGCGCCCGCTCCGGGTCCCGGTACGCCCGCGCCGTGGCCTCGACGCCGGCCAGGGTGGCCTTGTCGACCCGCAGCGCCCGGCACAGGGGATCTCCGCGCATGCGATCCACGCACGCCCGGCGCCCCAGCACGAGCCCGGCCTGGGGGCCGCCGAAGAGCTTGTCGCCCGAGACCACGACGACATCGACGCCGGCCTGGACGGACTCGGCCGCGGTCGGCTCGGGCGGCAGCCCGAGCTCGCACGGGTCGATGAAGAGACCCGACCCCAGATCGTGCACCAACGGGACGCCGGCCTCCGCCGCGAGCCCCGCCAACTCCGCGAGCGACGCCTCCTCGACGAACCCGCTCATGGCGAAGTTCGAGCGGTGCACCTTGAGGAGGGCTTCGGCTCTTCCCTGGGTGACCGCCTCCCGGTAGTCCGCCAGGCGCGTCCGATTCGTGCTCCCGACCTCGACCATGCGGGCACCCGAGCGTTCGAGGATCTCCGGGATCCGGAAGCCTCCCCCGATCTCGACGAGCTCTCCCCGCGACACGGCCACGCCGCGTCCCTGGACGAGCGCGGTGAGCGCCAGGAGGAGCCCGGCGGCCGCGTTGTTCACGACGAGCGCGGCTTCCGCCCCGGCCAGCTCGGCCAGCAGCGCGGCACAGTGTTCGTACCGCGAGCCCCGGGCGCCCTCGTCCAGATCGTACTCCAGGTTGCTGTACCCCCGTGCCGCGCCCGACATCGCATCGAGCGCCGCCTCGGCCAGGGGAGCACGCCCCAGGTTGGTGTGCAGGACCACGCCCGTCGCGTTCACCACGGCCCGAAGCGAGGGGCGCTCCTCCGCCTCGAGCCGGGCACCGACCTCCGCCGCCCACAGAGCCGCGTCCGTGGGGTCCGGGGGGAGCGCCTGGGCGTCTCCGCCCGCCCTGGCCCGATCCAGACTCTCTCGAAGGTGATGGACGACCCGTTCCCGACCGAAGCGCGCGCGCAGCGTCCCGAACGCCGCGTCCGCGAGGAGCGCGTCCACCGAGGGGATTCGGCGACGCGGATCCGTCATCGACGGCTCCGACGCAGCCAGGCCAGCCCGACCGATCCGGTGTCGGGACGCGCTCGGGTGGTATCCACGACGCCCGAGTCCGGGGCGGGGACCGAGTCGGGCGAGGCGGGCGCGGCCAGCAGCACGCGGGCCTCCCCACCCCCCAAGGGGACCAGCGCGATGTTCGTGACCGCGCCGGCATGGACGCGGTACGGGATCTCCCGCTCCAACGGGCTCTCCAGGCGGATGACGAGCCGCCTCGCCGGGAGAATCGAGCCATCCGGGGCGCGCGCCGGCCCTTCGGCCTGCTGGGGCTGCGCCCCTCGACGCGGCGCACCCGTCGCCGCCGGGAGCGGAGGAGGAATCGGGGCGATCGGCAGAACGGTCCTGGCGGCTCCGGCGACGGCCGAATCGGCCACCGCGCCGCTGTCCGGCGCGGGCTGCGCGGCTTCGGCCCGACGGATCGAATCGGCGTGGGCGATCGAGTCCTGGACGCGCTCGACCCAGAGGGCGTACTCGTACTCGTGGAGGGTCTGCTCCACCCCGGGGGCCGCACCCTCCGGGGCGGTGCTGTCCCGGACCAGCTCGAACGTGGCCTGCGACGCCGGAACGTCCGGGTCCAGGAAGTCGTCGAACTGCAGGGCCACCGTCACCGAATCCAGCGCCTCGGCGCCGGTGAGCCGCGCCGGGGTCGTGTCCGGCTGGAGCACGGCCAGGTCCACGAAGAGGGTATCCTCGCCGGGAATGAGCGCTGCCCGGGTCCCCTGAGGCTCCATTCGGTCGACGGTGTCGCTTCGGTTGCGGTCCTGCCAGGCCGTGACCCGGTAGCGCGCCGGCGGCAGGTAGCGCATCAGGTAGATGCCCCCGGTATCGGTGCGCGTCACGTACGTCGCGGAGTCCTCCTCGGACACCGCGTGCACCTTCAGGTCCCCAATCCCGACTCCGGTGGTCCGGTCGAAGGCCAACCCCACGAGCGCCCCGCGGCTCACGGGCGCTCCCGTCGAGAAGACCACCTCGAAGGGGTCGCGGAGTGTATTCCCGAACAGGTCGCTGATCACCGGCATGAGCGTCACCCGGTACACCAGGCCCCGCTGAAAGCCGCCCTCGAGGTCGACGGAGATGCTGGTCCGCCCGTGGGACACCCGAACCTCGCTCGTGCGCGGTGAGACGATGACGGCGTCGTCCAGCGAACCGCCGCTCACCCGCTCGCTGATGCGCTCGTCGAAGTGGAAGCGGACGGGGCCTTTGAAGTCGTCGACCTGCGCGAGCGTGTCGGGCTCGGTCCGGACGACCACCGGTGGGCGGCGATCCTCAGGCCCACCCGGGGGCGTGCCCAGCCGCGCACAGGAGCCGATGGCGGCCACCGAGGCGGCCGCGCCGACGCTGAGCCACGTCCGCCCCCAGGGTCGGACCGGGACGCGGATGGTCAGGAACCGCTCCCTTCCAGGGCCCGTAGCTTCTCCTCCAGTCGAGCCGACTGCTCGCGGAGTCCCTCGGCCTTGTCCCGCTCCCGAGCTACGACCTCCGGCGGCGCCCGCTCGACGAACGCCTCGTTGTCGAGCTTGCTCCGGGTCGAAGCCAGCTGGGCCTGCAGGCGCTCGATCTCGGCTCGCAAGCGGGCCGCTTCCCGCTCGACGTCGATCACGTCCTTCAAGGGCAGGAACAGCTCGAGCCCGCTCTTGAGCACCGCGTGCGCCCCCACACCGTCGGCGGAGGGCGTCGTCTCCAGACGATCCACCCGCGCGAGCCGCTCGAGGGCCGGTGCCTGGGCCCGGACCACGGCCAGAAGCGGCTCGGGACCCGCCAGGTGGAGGGCCACGCGGGCGCCTTCCCCCACGCCGTACTCCTTGCGCAGCCGGCGGATCTCGACCACGAGCTCCTGGAACGCCTCCATGGAGGCGAGCGCGTCGGCGTCGACGCGACCCTCGTCCGGGCCCGGCCAGGCCGCGACGATCAGCTCGCCCGCAGGCGCGGTCCCCTCCGTCCGGGGCAGCCTCGACCAGAGCTCGGAGGTGACGAAGGGCATGATCGGATGCAACAGGCGCAGCGCACCGTCGAGCGCCGCGACCAGGGTGGCACGCGCGGCCTCCCGCGACCCGGGATCCGCGCCCGCCGTGAGCCTCGACTTCACCAGCTCGAGGTACCAGTCGCACAGGTCGCCCCAGAAGAAGTGGTAGAGTCCCTCGGCGACCTCGTGGAGCCGGAAGCGCTCCAGGTTGGCGCTCGCGGCACGGATGGCCTGGTCCAGCCGGGCCAGGATCCACCGGTCCTCCAGCTCGAGGGCGTCCGCGAAGGCCTCGGGGTGCATGACCGGTCCCTCGCCCAGGCTCATGAGCGCGAAGCGCCCGGCATTCCAGATCTTGTTCGAGAAATTCCGACCCACCGAGAACGATCCCTCGATGTCCTCGGGATCCAGGTTGATGTCGGTGCCCACCGCGCACTGGTTGATGAGCGTGAAGCGCATCGCGTCTGCGCCGTAGGCGTCCACGACCTCCAGGGGGTCGATCCCGTTGCCCAGCGACTTCGACATCTTGCGGCCCTGCATGTCCCGCACCGTCCCGTGCAGGTACACCTCCGTGAACGGAGCCTCGCCCATGAACTCGTAGCCGGACATGATCATGCGTGCGACCCAGAAGAAGAGGATCTCCGGGGCGGTCACCATCGTGTGTCCCGGATAGAACGCGTCCAGGTCGGGGGTGTCTTCCGGCCAACCGAACACCGAGAACGGCCACAGCCACGAGCTGAACCAGGTGTCGAGGACGTCCGGATCCTGCTCGAGATCGGTGCCGCCGCACTTCGGACAGGCGGCCGGGTCCTCGCGCGCCACGATCACCTCGTCGCAGCCGCAGTACCACACCGGGATGCGATGACCCCACCAGAGCTGCCGGGAGATGCACCAGTCGCGGATGTTCTCCATCCAGTGTTCGTAGACCTTCTTCCACCGCTCCGGCGTGAACGTGATCGTGCCGTCCCTCGAGGCGGCCAGCGCCGGCTCGGCCAGCGGCTTCATCCGGACGAACCATTGCAGAGACAGGCGGGGCTCCACGATCGTCCCGCACCGGTAGCAGTGGGGGACCGAGTGCGTGTGCGCGCTCTCCCCCGCGAGCAGGCCCTCACGCCGGAGCGCTTCGAGCACCGCCTCCCGGGCCGCGAAACGGTCCAGGCCCCGGTACGCCTCGGGAGCCGCCTCGCCCATGCGCGCCTCCGGCGTCATCACGTCCAGGATCGCCAGTCCCGTACGACCGGCGATCTCGAAGTCGTTCGGGTCGTGGGCGGGGGTCACCTTGACCATCCCGGACCCGAAATCGGGATCGACGTGCTCGTCCGCGACGATCGGGATCGTCCGGCCCGTGAGCGGCAGAACGACGTCGGCGCCCACCAGGCCCCGGTAGCGCACGTCTGCGGGGTGGACGGCCACCCCGGTGTCGCCGAGCATGGTCTCCGGTCGGGTCGTCGACACCGTCAGATACCAATGGCCATCGTCCATGCGGCCGAGGGCGGTGGCACCGCCGCCCGCCGCCCGGGCCGCGGCCTCCCACGCACCCTCGCTCAGCGGATAGCGAAGATGCCAGAGGGTGCCCTCCGTCTCCTCCGCCTCGGCCTCCTCGTTCGAGAGCGCCGTGTGGCAGCGCGGGCACCAGTTGATGATGTACTCGCCACGGTAGACGAGGCCCTTCTCGTACAGGCGAACGAAGACCTCGCGCACCGCACGGGTCAGCTCGTCGTCGAGCGTGAAGCGCGTGCGCTGCCAGTCACACGAGGACCCGATCGCCTTGAGCTGATCGAGGATGGTCCCGCCCGTGGCGCGCACGAAGTCCCAGACGGCGGCGACGAACGCCTCGCGCCCCACGTCGTCGCGATGCTGGCCCTCGGCAGCCAGGCGTCGTTCCACGACGTTCTGGGTGGCGATCCCGGCGTGGTCGGTCCCGGGGACCCACAGGGCGGCGCGGCCCTGCATGCGCCGCCACCGGATCAGGACGTCCTGGACCGTGTTGTTCAACCCGTGCCCCATGTGCAGGACGGCCGTCACGTTCGGGGGCGGGATCACGATCACGTACGGATCCTTGCCTTCCCGCAGGACCTCCCCCGCCGTGACATGGAAGTACCCGCCGTCCTGCCAAGCCCGGTAGCGTGCCGGCTCGACAGCGCGTGGGTCGAAACGGGTGGCCAACTCCTGCGACACGACGGCTCCGCGGGTTCATGGGACATGGCCGTCCGGCCCCGGCCGAACGAACCGAACCCGTAAGATGGCAGCCCCGAACGGGCTTCGGAACCGGCGCGCGATCCGCGTCGGCCGGTCGCGCGCGAGCTACCCGGCGTGTCGGAGCGGGAACGAGGGCTCGACGGCCGGGCTGGGGAAGAGCGGCAGCTCCATCACGGCCGGAGAGCGCGAGGCGCGCGACTCCGCGCGTACCGCCACGAAGACCTGCTCGGGGATCGCCAGGAAGGTCTCCGCGACCCGCGGGCAGAAATGGGTGCCCGAGCATCGCGCGATCTCTTGCATCGCGTCCTCGTGGGATCTCGAGTCCCGGTAGGCCCGAGCCGAGGTCATGGCGTCGTACGAGTCGCACACGGCGAGGATCTGTGCGATCAGCGGGATGTCGTCACCGACCAGGCCGTCGGGGTACCCGCCGCCGTCCCAGCGCTCGTGGTGGTGTCTCGCGCCCGGGGCGAGATGGCGCAGCGGCGCGATGCTCTCCAGGATCTCCGCTCCGGCCGCGCTGTGCGAGCGCATCAGCACCTCCTCGGTAGCGTCCAGGCGCCCCACCTTGGTGAGGACGCTCAGGGGAACCGAGAGCTTTCCCAGGTCGTGGAGGTAACCCCCGGCCCACAGGGCGGAGCGCATGTGCTCGCGGAAGCCCATGTTCGCGCCGACCGCGGTGGCGAGCAGGGCGACGCGGCGCGAGTGGCCCGCGGTGTACGGGTCCTTGCAGTCGATCAGGTTCGCCAGGATCGTCAGCAGCTGGCCGTTGGACAGCGGTGACATCCGATCCGGAAGCAGCTCGCCCACCGCCTGCTCGAGGGCCAGCTTGAACGTCTGGGGCCGGTATTCCGGCACGTACCCGCTCTTCCACAGGCCGAGGAACGTCCGTGCGACCTCCGGGCCGAACTCGACGCCGACCGACCGCGCCACGACCTCGCCGATCGCATCGGCACTCAACGCCCCGCGCTGCGGGCGCGGTTGGCTCAGGGCGACCACCGTGTCGGCGAGCCTGAGGATCTGCGCCCCGATGGGGATCGCCCGACCGTTCAGGCCGTCGGGGTATCCGCTTCCGTCCCACCACTCGTGATGGTGTCGCACGAGCGGGGCCAGATCCTCCAGGTGGGGGATCAGCCCGACCCGCGCCTCGGAGCGCACGGGATGCCGCTTGACGCGCGCCCGCACTTCGGGCGGAAGGTCCACGACCGGGTGCTCCCAGGCTTCCTCCGCGAGCCCCACCATGCCGATGTCCGACAGAACCGCCGCGAGGAAGAGCTGGCTGGTGTCCTTGGAGCTCAGACCCATCCGGTCGGCGATCTTGGACGCCAGCACCGCCACGCGGGGACCATGGTCGGCCAGGTACCCTTTCGCCGACCCCAACACCTGGGTCAGCGCCTGGATGAGGCCCACGTAGAAGGCCCGCCCGGAATGGCTCCTGCTCATACGGAGGCTGGCTCCGAAGGGGAACGGTTTCCGAGGGGGATCGTCTGCGCCCCCGAAAGCGCCGACGTCGGTACCTGCACTTTCCAAGTTACAACCGTGCGTCTCGGGGACACCAGTCGCTTGTCCCGGGCGAGAACAGGGTCAGAAACGCACCCCCGACGTGTCCGGGCGGGCGCGCGCTCGCTCGCGGTCCCGACGGGCCCGGATCGCCTGGGCGCGCTCCTTCCACGAGTCCCTCATGGCTCCGGACGCAGCCCCTCGCTGGATCTCCTCCCACTCCCAGGCGCGGCGATTGACCTCGTCACGCTTGCCCACCGCGGTGCCGAACGCGAACGGCATGGGCAGGGCGACGTCCCCGAGGTAGATCTTGCCCTCCGCGATCCCCCACCGTTTCCCCTCCCCGTCGGTATAGGTCCAGTCGGTGAGCGCCCGCTCCGCGGCGATGGCCGACTCGAGCGAATCCTGCCACTCGGCGATCCGTCCGCTGAGCTCGAGCTCGAGGATCTGGCCCAGCGTGAGCTCGTTCAGGTCCGGGTCCAGCTCCACCCACAGCCGTGGGTCCGCCAGGAAGGGGCGTAGGCGCTCTGCCACACTGGGGCCTGGGGGCACGAGGCCGGGGCCCGGGCGCTCGTCCACATCGGGGGCCACCGGCGCCCCGGCCGGCTCTTCGACGGGGCTGATCGCCTCGGGCTCGGGTGGCCGCTCCGCTTCCGAGGAGGGCTCGACGGTGATGATTCGGAGCACCGTCATCCCCTGAGCCGACGCCCCCCCGGCGGGCGGAAGCAAGGGAACCGGCCCACCCCCGCGCGGTCGCTCGAAGGATGGGTAGACCCACAGCGCGATCAGGTGGACCGCAGCCGAGATGGCGAGCCCGATGCGCAACGCACGGCCGTAGCCGGCTCGGGGACGCCTGGAGCCGGCGCCCCGGACCGCGGGTCGGGGCGTGCTGCCGGCCTGTGGGGTCATAAACCTTTCCTAACCCTCCCGTGGGGCGCGGTTCCTGAGGTGGCCCGCGCTGCGGGGCTGCCGGGAGGTCGCCGAAGAAGAGGTGCCCTCCGCGCGCGCGGCCCTCCAGCCGTCAGCGGAGCCGGCCCAACCGGGCCGCCGCCTCTTCCAGCCGGGCCTCCGGCACCGTGAGCGCAATACGGAAAAAGCCCTCTCCGCCCTGCCCGAGTGCCGCGCCCGGCAGGACCATCACCCCCTCCTGATCCAGGGCGCGCCTCGCGAAATCCCCCGAAGGCTCCCCTCCGGGAACGGGGATCCAGAGATACATCGTCGCCTTGGGCGGGGTCGCCTCGTACCCGGCCGCGCACATGCACGCGACCGCCCGATCCCGTCGGGATTCGAACACCCGCACGTTTCCGGGCACCCAGGACCCCCAGCATCCCAGGGCCGCCACGCCGGCCGCCTGGACCGCGAGGAAGGCCCCGGTATCCACGAACGACTTGACGCGGGAGAGCGCCGCCACCGCATCGCGGTTCCCGACGGCCCATCCCAGGCGCCACCCGGTCATGTTGTAGGTCTTCGAAAGCGAATGGAACTCGACGGCGATGTCGCGCGCACCCTCGAGCTCCAGAATGCTGGGCGGCCGATACCCGTCGAAGGCGATCTCCGAATACGCGTTGTCGTACGCGAGCAGCAGCCCGTGCTCGTGGCAGAAGTCGATCGCCCGGCGAAGGTACGTCTCGGGCGCCGACGCGGTGGTCGGATTGTTCGGATAGTTGAGGAAGAGCAGGCGGGCGCGGGTGACCACGTCCCGGGGAAGCTCGTCCAGCGGAATCAGGAAGTCGTTCTCCGGTCGGAGCGGGACGAGCCACGGCTCTCCGGCGGCGAGCACCGTGCCGCCCAGGTAGGCCTGGTAGCCGGGGTCGGGCATGATGGCCACGTCGCCCGGGTCCAGAACGGCATGGGGGAGATGGGCGAGCCCCTCCTTGGAGCCGATCAGGGGCAACACCTCGGTGCCGGGGTCGACCGTGACGCCGAAGCGCGTCTCCATCCACGAGGCGATGGCACGGCGGAACGCCGGCAGACCCACCTGGAACGGATACCGCGACATCGCGGCCTCCTCGGCGGCACCCCGGAGCGCGTCGATCACCGCCCGAGGCGGGGACAGGTCGGCGTCCCCGGCACCCAGGTCGATGACGTCGACCCCATCCGCTTCCAGCTCCAGGCGCCGTTCCTTGAATCCGGCGAGAGGGTACCCCGGAAGGCTTCGAAGCGCCCGCCCGGACCGCAGCGTCACATCACCTCCTCCACGACCGGGTTCGTCACGGTCCCGACGCCCGCGACCTCCACCGAGACCTCGTCGCCGGCCTCCAGCGGACCGATCCCCTCGGGCGTGCCCGTGGCGATCAGGTCGCCGGGCTCGAGGGTCATGATCCGGCTGATGTGGGCGATCACGACCGGGATCGAAAAGGCCATCTCGTCGATCGACCCGTGCTGACGGAGCTCGCCGTTGACCCGTGTAGAAACCGCCAGGGCGCCCAGGTCGACCGCCGATACCGGCGCCGGAACGCCGACCGGGCAGAACGTGTCGAAGCCCTTCGCCCGGGTCCACTGCCCGTCGGCTCGCTGCAGGTCGCGCGCGGTGACGTCGTTCACCGGGGCGAGGGCCGCCACATGATCCCAGGCGTCGTCCACGGAGACGTGGCGCGCCCGGCGACCGATCACGAGCCCGATCTCGCCCTCGAAATCCACCCGGCCGACGCCGCGCGGAAGCACGATGGGGGCACCCGGCGCCAGGACGGCGGACGGAGGCTTGAGGAAGATGAGCGGCTCGGCGGGCACGTCGTTGCCGAGCTCGGCCGCGTGCTTGGCGTAGTTCCGTCCCACGCACACGATCTTGGTCGGGGTCACGACGGCCATGGGGTGGTCAGCCGGTCTCGGAGGAAGGCTCGGGCGCGGACTGCGGCAAAGGGGATCGGTCCCGCGGAATCGCCCCGCTCAGTGGCCCTCGTCCGTGGACCAGGCATGGATCCAGGTTCCGACCAGCGCGCCGAATCCTGCGATCGTGAGGAGGACGCCGATCACGATCCACCAGAAGCCGAGATCGCTGAACCCGGCGCCCCAGCCCGCGATGGACTTCTTGAACGCCCCCATCGCGATCAGGAGGTAGATCACGCCGATCAGCAGGCCCGCGTTCTTCTTCATTGAGACTTCGGGGTTGGCGTCGGATCCCGGCCGGCGGCGCCGGCCTCGCGGACGGACGCAATCTACGTCGGCCCCCGAGCCCCACCAAGGGCCGGCGCCAGGTCCGCGTAGAAGGCCTCGATCCGCCGCCGGACGTCGATCCACGGGCCCTTCACCAGGGGCGCGTCAGGGAGGGAGTCCCGCATGTGCCGCCCGTACCTGCGCGTCACGAGACGGTCGTCCAGGACGACCACGGCGCCACGATCGGTGCGCGAGCGGATGAGGCGTCCGAATCCCTGCTTGAGCCTCAAGGCGGCGTGGGGGAGCATGTAACGGTGGAAGGGACTTTCGCCCCTCCGCTCGATGGCCTCCATGCGAGCCGCCGTGATCGGCTCGGTCGGCACCTTGAACGGCAGCTTCTGCAGGATCAGCCCCCGAAGCGGGTGACCGGGGACGTCCACGCCCTCCCAGAACGACGCCGTGCCCAGCAGGAGGCCGCGCTCGACGCGAACGAAATCGCGCAGAAGCCGGTGGCGGTCATCCTCACCGTGCACGAACAGCGGCCACCTCGCCTCGACGCCCGCCCCACGCAGGAGCTCCGCGACGCGACGCAGCGCGCCGTGGGAGGTGAACAACACGAAGATCCCCCCGTCCGCCAGCTCGGCCAGCTCGAGGGTCACCTGAGCGGTGGCATCCTGGAAGCCCCCGTGGCCGCCTTCGGCCGCGGGAAGGTCGGTGGGCACGGCCAGCAGGGTCTGCGCCGCATAGTCGAAGGGAGACGCGACGATGCGCTCCTCGAGCGGCACGGGCTCGTCGAGGCTCTCCAGGTCCGCGGCTGCCAGCCCGAGGCGTTCGCGGAGGAAGGTGAAGCTCCGGCGCGTCGCCAGCGTCGCCGACGTCAGCACGGTCGCGTCGGCACGCGTGAACAGCGACTCCCGGAGGAGCGTCCCCAGCTCGATGGGCGCCGCCGCGAGCACCAGGTTCGCCCGCCTCCCCACGCCCCGCATCTCGATCCAGCGAACGTACGCCTCCGCCTCGTCGCCCGGCGTGAGCACCAGCCGGATTCCGGCCGCCTGGGCCGCCAGCCGCCGCTCCACACCTCGGACGTCCAAGAGACGGTCCGCGAGTCGCTCCGCGCGGGCCTCGTCGAGCTCGATCCGGGCCCTGAGCTCGCTCAGCTGCCGCTCCAGGTCCCCGAGGGCCCCCAGGACGCCGCTGAGGCGCTCGCGGACGTCTTCGCGCTCCACGGGCTCGCCGATCCCGCCGGGTCCGAGGCGCTGTGCCCCCTCCAGCGGGCCCACCGCGACCTCCACGAGCGCCACGAAGCCCTCCACCTCGGCCCGAGCCCTCGACAGCGCGGGTCGCACCCGGTTCTCCAGGCGCTCGCGCAGCGACGCCCCGTCGTCCACGCCTCCGAGCACGTCGTGGAGGGCGGTCAGAATCCCCTTCCCCCTCCGGTCCAGGCGCGACAGGCCGCGGTAGAGGGCGCGCCGGGTCACCTCGACCCCGAGGTGCGAGGTGGCCGCGTCCTCGACGTTGTGCGCCTCGTCGAGAATGACTCTGCGGTAGGGAGGCAGCACCGCTGCTTGCGTCCAGTTCTGCGTGGCGCGACGGACCGCCAGGTCCGTGAACAGCAGATGGTGGTTCACGACGAGCAGGTCCGCGGCGGCCGCGCGTCTCCGCGCCTTCTGATAGAAGCAGCGCTGGAAGTGGGGACAGCGCGCGCGCAGGCAGACGTCGGGATCGCTGCGGACCTCCTCCCAGATCTCGTCGGAGGGGATGGACGTCAGATCCGC
>QJYK01000204.1 GCA_003248075.1 Gemmatimonadota bacterium
CAGCGAGCGCGGCGAGCCGCTCGTGGCCGACTTCGGCATCGCGCTCGCCGTAGCCCACGCGGGGAGCGGCCGCCTCACCGAGACGGGGCTCAGCCTGGGCACGCCCCACTACATGTCCCCCGAGCAGGCGACCGGCGACCGGGACGTGGACCCGCGGTCCGACCTGTACGCGCTCGGATGCGTGCTCTACGAGATGCTGGCCGGGGAGCCGCCGTTCTCCGCGGGCACCGCCCAGGCGATCCTCGCGAAGATCCTGACCATGGACGCGCCGTCGATCACGATGGTGCGCAGGACGGTGCCGCCGAACGTCGGGGCGGCACTGGCGAAGTCGCTGGAGAAGCTCCCCGCCGACCGGTTCACGAGCGTGGCGGGCTTCGCGGCGGCCCTGGAGGACGAGGGCTTCACCTACCGGGCTCGGACCCGGACGTCGACGTCGGCGGTCTCACAGGACGCCGCGGCTCCCGCCGCCCGCCCCGGACCGTGGAATCGGCTTTCCGTGACGATGACCGCGGTCGCGGCGGTGGCCGCGACGGTCGCCGCCTGGGGCTGGCTGCGGCCGGCACCGGTCGCGTCTGTGCAGCCGGCCACGCGCGCGGTCCTCGATCTAGACGTCGAGGGAGCCGCTCTCCTGAGCAACAGCAGGGTCGTGATCTCCCCGAGGGGCGATCGCCTCGCCGTCGTTCTCAACGTAGGAGGCTCCCGCCAGATCTGGTGGCGGCCCGTAGAAGAGGACCGATTCCGCCTTCTGCTCGACGAGGGGAACCCACGTGATCCCGACTTCTCACCCGACGGGAACTGGCTCGTCTACGGGGACGGGGGTGCCCTCACACGGATCGCGATCGCAGGGGGAGCGCGCCGTCCGCTCATGCCCGCGCAACCAAGTGAGGTGGTAACAGGCCCGGCCTGGGGAGACGACGGCAGCATCTACTTCTCGGGGCGGTCGGGAGGGCTGTTCGCCGTCCCGGAGACGGGCGGCGAGCCCACGGAGCTCGTGCCCGGCGTCTGGTCCCGCCCGGATCCGCTGCCGGGGGGACGTGGCGTTCTCGTCTCGGATTCCACCGATACGTACGTCTACGACCTCGCCGCGGACTCGCTGCGCCTCGTGATCTCGAACGGTGTCGCGCCGACCTGGGTGGGGACGGGGCACGTGCTGTACCTCGATCGAGACCGGGGCCTCTGGGCGCAGCCCTTCGACCTCGCGACCGCCGACGTCTCGGGCGAAGCGGTTCCGGTCCTGGCGGACGTCTCGCTCTCCGCTGGCCGGTGGGCTCAGGTCGATGTGGCGGGAAACGGCACGCTGGTCTATGGCGTGGGTGAGGTCACGGGCTCCCATGGCCTCGCGGGGGAGCTCCTGATCGTGCAGCTCGACGGAGGCGAGCAGGCCCTGCCCCTGGCACCCCGGGTCTTCAACCGTCCCCGCTGGTCCCTGGACGGCGAGTGGATTGCCTACACGGGCACCCCCGGCCCAGAGAACGCCCGCTGGGATCTCTACACGTACAACGTGGTGACCAGGTCGCAGCCGAGGCAGCTGACCTTCGAGGGCACCGGCAGCCACCATCCGATCTGGTCCCCCGACGGCGCGCGGATCGCGTTCGCCACCACGGCATCTGGGGGGCGGGACCTGTTCATCAAGACTCCGGGCCAGGATGCACCGCGGTCCCGGCTGTGGGCCCTCGAGGGCGCCGAGACGCCGAGCGAATGGCTCGCGGGCGACGTGCTCGTCTGGTCGTGGTCGGAGACACTGCAGGACCAGAGCGAGTCGGATATCTGGATCGGGGAGATCGGGGACAGCGCGACGATGCGCCCGTGGGTGGACCAGGAAGGCCGTCAAGCGAACGCCGCGGTCGCGCCCACCGGCGACCTGGCCGCGTACGAGTCGGATGAGTCCGGCATCACGGAGGTCTACGTTCGCGCATTCCCCGACGCGCGTGAGCCGACGCGGGTGTCCAAGGGGGGCGGCGCGAGCCCGCGCTGGTCGCCCGACGGGACCACGATCTACTACTGGAGAGGTGGAGGGCCTCAGTCGGTCTTTCTCAGCAACGCGTACGAGCTGTTCGAGCGTCCGGACTCGCTCTTCGCCGCGCGCGTCGTGCGAGAGCCGAGGTTCGCGGTGCGCTCCACGGAGCTCGTGCTGGCCGGTCGGCCGGGATGGTCCACGGCCGACTGGGACCTGCACCCGGACGGGGACCGCTTCGTGATTCGCCAGCTTCTGGGGGCCGAGCAGGGAACCGGAGGGGAGGGTGCACCAGCCGACCCGCATCGCTACCTCATCGTGACGAACTGGTTCACCGAGCTGCTGGCGACGGTGGGGCGAGAGGGGGCGGTCCGGTAGATGTCCGTGGTCGAAGACGACGCGAACGAGGTGCGGAGTCACTCCGCGCGCAACGCGAGCGTCGGGTCGACCCGGGTGGCGCGTCGTGCCGGAGTCCACGCGGCCACGAGCCCCACGGTGAGGAGCAGAAGACCCGCGGCGGTGAAGCTGGTCGGGTCGGTGGCCGGCACGCCGTAGAGCAGGCTTCCCAGGACGCGGGCCGACGCCAGGGCGCCGCCGAGCCCGGCCAGGAGACCGATCAGCACGGGCGTGACCGCCGCGCGGACCACGGTCCGCACGACGCCCGACCCGCTCGCCCCCACCGCGATGCGGATGCCGATCTCGCGCCGACTCTGCTCGACGGTGTAAGCCAGCAGACCGAAGATCCCGGTGGCCGAGAGCAGCAGGGCGACCGAGGCGAACGCCCCGATGAAGGCTGCCGCCACCCGCTGGAAGAACAGGCTCTGACCCATCGCCGTCTCCAGCGTGGTCACGCGGATGAGCGGCACGTGAGGATCCAGCGACGCCACCGAGCGCCGAATCGCGCCCACCGCGGCGGGGCCGTCGGTGCGGGGGCGGACATGCACGTAGAGGGAGGGGCTCGGCGCGAAGGCCAGCGGCACCCAGGCAAACAGGGTGGGCTCCTCGGAGAGGGAGCGGTACTTCCCGGTCGGTACGACTCCGGACACCTCCGCTTCCCGGCCATCGAAGCGGAACCCCCGTCCCACCGGGGCCTCGTCCGGCCAGAACAGACGCGCCAGCGCGTCGTTCACCACGATGCGTGGGGGCATGGAGGTGGGGTCTGGCTCGGACCCCCCGCGGAACGCGAAGCCCAACGTCTCGAAGTAGCCCTCGGAGACGGCGGACCAGCCCACGACCCACCCCGACGCCTCGGGGGCCTCGAGGCCGGGCACGGAGGCCCGCGTCTGGTCCCAGCCCTCACCCAACGGAATGCTGGTGGACAGCGCGGCCGACGCCACCTCGGGCGAGGCCCGCAGGGACTCGAGCAGCGCACGGTAGAACGCCTCGCCTCCCTCGCGATCGTACCCGTTCAGGCGGAGGTTCAGCTCGGCCAGCACGAGGCCCCTCGAGTCGAAGCCGTGATCCGTGCCCAGGGCTGCACGGAGTGTCCGGAGCAGGAGCATCGTGGAGACCAGCAGGACCAGGGTCAACGCGACCTGGGTGGCGACCAGGACGCTCCTCCCTCGGGTCGCCGGGCGTCTGGCTGCCCCGTGTCGCACGACCGGACCCGGGTCCGGTCGGAGCGCGTGGGAAGCCGGCAGGAGCCCGAAGAGCAGGCTCACCAAGAACGCCGAGACGACCACGAAGGCCAGGACGGCGCCATCGACCGGCAGGTCCAGGCGGAAGCCAGGCAGCCCCGGTGGCCGGACACGCTCGAGGAGTCGGGTGCCGAGCAGCGCCACTCCGGCTCCGGACGCGCCGGCAAGGATCCCGAGGACGAGCCCCTCCACCAGGAGCTGCCCCACGAGTCTCGATCTGCCGGCGCCCAGCGCCCGTCGCATCGCGATCTCACGCTCCCGCTGCGAGGCCCGCACCAGGAGCATGCCGGACACGTTGATCGCGGCGATGAGGAGCAGCACGCCCGCCGCGGACAGGAGGATGAGGAGCGCCTGCGCGGCGACGGCGCGCTGGCGGGCGGGGAGCGGGCTGAACGGCTCGACGCGGGCCCCCACGGGCTCCCGGCCGTACGCGTATGCTGCGCCGAGGCCCCGCGCCGTGGCGTCCAGCGCATCGGTCGCCTGCTCGGGCGATGCGCCTCCCCCGAGCCTTCCGAAGAGCTGCAGCCAGCTGGTGCCCGTCCGATCGCCGATGTCCCGTCCCTGGAGACGGCCGTATTGACCGAGCGGAAGGAAGACCGCCGGACGGGCGCCGAGCATGGTGCCGTGGAACCCCTCCGGGGCGACCCCCACGATCGTCAGCTCCTTGCCGTTCACGTACAGCGGGCGCCCGACGACCCCGGGATCCTCGGCGAATCGGCTTCGCCAGACCTCGTGGCTGAGGACCACCTCGCGCGGTCCGTCCAGGCGCTCCGCCTCGCCGGGCTGGAAGAACCGGCCCGTCGCCGGGACCAGGTCCAGAACCCCGAAGTAGTTCGACGAGACCTCGAGGCCGAGAGAGGCGAGGGCGCCCCCCTCGTTGCTGAGGGTCACGTCGCTGAGGTGGTGCGCGGCCAGATCGACCACCGCGGCCGCCCCGTCCCGATAGTCGAGGTAGTCGGGCAAGGACACCACCCCGGACCGCCCCCCCGATTCCGTGAGGATGCTCACGCCCACCAGGCGATCGGGGGCGGGGACGGGGAGGGGCCTCAGCAGCACGGACTCGACACCGCTGAAGAAGGTGGTGGCCGCACCGATCGCGACCCCCATGGTCCCCACGGCGCTGACCGCGAGGAGCGGACGTCGGGCCAGGCCCCGGAGCGCATGCCGGGCGTCGCGCCATCCTTCCTCCCACACCCACGTCCAGCGGCCTTCCCGCACCTGTTGCTGGAAACGCTCGACGCCTCCGAAGGCGACCAGGGCTCGGCGGCGGGCCTCGCGGGGGGAGACCCCCGCGCGAACGAGTCGCTCGGTCTCCATGTCGATGTGGAACGCGTGCTCCTC
The DNA here is from genome assembly GCA_003248075.1 of Gemmatimonadota bacterium. Lineage (GTDB taxonomy): Bacteria > Gemmatimonadota > Gemmatimonadetes > Longimicrobiales > Gaopeijiaceae > SZUA-318. The sequence continues at coordinate 4,933 of QJYK01000204.1, forward strand.
GTCCAGCTCCCGCTCGGAGCGCGCCACGCGCAGGGCACGGAGGGCTTGTCGAGCCAGTCCCCCTAGCCGATCCCGCAGCCGGGCCCAGCCTCGAGCGACCATGCTCACACCGCCTTGAGGACGAGGGACACACCTTCGACGTGGCGCCTCCAGCTCTCCTCCTCCGGTGCCAGCTCGGCCTGTCCGGACACGGTCAGACGATAGTAGCGCGCACGGCGGTTGTTCTCCGTGGTCGTCCAGTCACTGGTCACGAGTCCCTTCCCCTCGAGCCGTTGGAGCGCGGGGTAGAGGGAGCCCTGGTTGACGTCCAGCACGCCCTCCGAGAGGTCCCGGATCCGCTGCGTGATCCCCCACCCGTGCATCGGCTCGAGTGACAGGGTCTTGAGGATCAACAGGTCGAGGGTGCCGCGAAGCGCCTCGGCGCTGCTTCTGGACGACATGGGCGTCTCTCCTGTGGAATTCTAGAGAAGCTAACGGAGCTTCTGTAGAAATCAAGAGAAGAGGCGGCCGGGGGGCTGGAGCGGCGGGCGATCCACCCGGGACTTTGCCATGGCCCCCCGTCCGACTATACTTATGACGGGTATACCCATGATGAGTAGACTCGAGGCCCCCGAAGATGACGGACGGACTTCCCCTGACGGACCTCGCCTTCAACATCCTTGTCGCCCTCACCGACGAGGAGCTGCACGGATACGCGCTGATCAAGCGGCTTCGCGAGCAGGAGGGAAGGGAGCTCCTGCGCACCGGTACCGTGTATGCGGCGCTCGCGCGCCTGGGCGACCAGGGATGGGTCGTCGACTCGGAGGGTCCCGCCGACGACGAGGATCCGAGGCGGCGGTACTACCGCATCACGGCGGCGGGGCTGGCGGCCGCCCGGGCCGAAGCGGCTCGGCTGGCCGACGTGCTGCTGGAGGCGCGGCGCAAGCGACTGCTGGCGGAGCCGGCCCGTGGCTGAGCGGACCCTGCGCGCGCTGCTCACCGTGCTCCTCATGGCCTGGCCGCCGCGCCTGCGCAGGACCCACGGGCGCGCGGCGCTCGCGACCGCGCTTCGGCTGATCTCGGACGCGCGCGCACGGGGCCGTGCCGCCGGGCTCGCCGAGTCGGCGGCCGAGGCCGTCGCGCTCCTGAGATCGGGGCTGCGTCTCCGGCGCGAGGACCTGTCGGCCGCAGCCCGCGCGTGGACGACCGGGCTGGCCGGGGACGCCAGGTTCGCCCTCCGGAGCCTGCGGCGTAGCCCGGGCTTCGGGGCCGCGTCGGTCGGGGCGCTCGCCCTGGGGATCGGTGCCAACGCCGCGGTGTTCTCCCTGGTCGAAGCGGTGCTCATGCGACCTCCGCCCTATGAGCGACCGGACGAGCTCGTGGTGGTCTGGAGCTCCCTGCCCGGCTCCGAGGAGCGCATCCCGGTGGCCGCGCCCGACGCAGCGGTGCTGGCCCTGGAGTCGCGCGCCCTCGCGGAGGTCGCCTTCACGGTTCGTGGAGTCGACGGAGCCGTGGAGGTCGGCGACGGCGACGGTGCCAGGCACGTGCGACTGGCAGCGGTCACCGACGACTTCTTCCGCGTTCTGGGTGCGACGCCGAGGCTCGGGCGGACCTTCGACGCCGCCGACGGACCTTCGGGGACGGCCGAGGACGGGGCCGCGGCTCCCTCCGCCGTCGTGCTGTCGGACGGCGCCTGGCACAGCGTGTTCACTGCGGACCCCGGCGTCGTGGGGCGCCGGATCCGGGTGAACGGCCTCCCGGCCACCGTGGTGGGTGTGATGCCTCCCGACTTCACGTTGGCCCTCGCCCCGGACGCGGGTGTCGTGACCGACGTCGACGTGTGGGTGCCGGTCCGGGTACCGCTCACGAGCTTCCACAGGGACGACGGGCGTCTGCTCGACCAGGACTCGGACAACACCGGCGTCGTGATCGCCCGGCTGGCGTCCGGGGCTACGCTCGGGACGGCCCGGGCCGAAGCGGAGCGCATCGCGGCGGGCCTGCGCACCGAGGTGCCTGCGTACGCCGAGGCCGGTCTCGGCTTCGACGTACGACCGCTCCGCCCCGACGCGACGGCCCACGCCCGTCCGGTCCTCCTGGCGTTGCTCGCAGGGGTGGCGCTGGTGCTGCTGGTCACGTGTCTCAATGTCGCGACCCTGTTGATGGCGCGGGCCGCCGCCCGGGGTCCCGAGCTCGCGATCCGGGGGAGCCTCGGGGCCGACCGACGGCGCCTGGCCCGGCAGCTCCTGGTCGAGTCGACCCTGTTGGCCGGGCTCGGGCTCGCCGGTGCCGTGCTGCTGGCCGTGGCCGCAGTGCGGGGACTGGCCCTCGCGGCGCCGACCGAGCTCACGCCGGCGAACCCGCTCACCCTCGACTTCCGTGCGACGGCGGGCGCCGCGGTCCTGGCCCTCGGCTCCGTCTTCCTCTTCGGGCTCGCGCCGGCGTTCGCGCCGATCTTGTCCGGATCGTCGCGGCTCCCGCGCGCGGTGGCGACGCGGGGTGCCTCGACGCGACGTCTGGGCCGACGGGGCCTGGTCGGGGCCCAGGTGGCGCTGTCCGCCGTCCTGCTGCTGTGCTGCGGACTCTTCCTTCGGACGGTCACGGCGCTGGACGACGTGCACCCCGGATTCCGACCGGACGGAGCGCTCTCCTTCCGTGTGTCTTTGCGTGCTCCGGACCGCTACCGCAGCCCGGCGTATCGGGCCGAGCTGATGGACCGGATCCGGGCCGAGCTGTCCGACCTGCCTGGTGTGCGCGCGGTCGGGCTGGTGGGCGTGCTCCCCCTCGAGGGTGATCGGTGGACGCAGCCCTACGGCCTGCCGGGCCAGAGCGCCTCGGAATGGAGCGCGAACCGCGCCGACTTCCGCGTCGTGACCTCGGGCGCGTTCGAGGCACTCGGTACCCGTGTCCTCGAGGGGCGCGGCTTCGAGGCCCGCGAGGATCTGCACGAGGACGAACGGGTGGTGGTGGTGGACGAGAAGCTCGCGGCCAGGCTCGCGCCGGGGGGAAGCGCCCTGGGCGCGACGATCGGGATTCCCCTCGACGGGTCCGCCGTGCAGGCGCGTGTGGTCGGTGTCGTGGAGCACGTCCGCTACGACCGGCTCGATGCCGACGGTCGGGAGGCCGTGTACGTGCCCTATCGCCAGGAAGCGTCGCGGGACGTCGCGTTCGTCGTGCGCACGATGGGCGACCCCGCGACGCTGGCGCCTCTGGTGAGGAGCGCCGTGCGTCGTGTCGATGCCGGCGTACCGGTCTTCGACGTGATCACGCTGCGGGACTACGTCCGCGCCGCGGTCGCGCCCAGACGGTTCGCGTTCGATCTGCTCGTGCTGTTCGCGGTGCTGGCCCTGGTGTGCGTGGCGGTGGGCCTGTACGGCGTCGTGGCGTTCGACGTCGCGCGACAGACCCGCGACATCGGTCTGCGCATGGCCGTCGGAGCCACCCGGGCCCGGGTCGTGCGGGGCGTCCTCGCGTCCGGTCTGCGCGTCGGCGCCGTGGGCCTCGCCGCCGGCGTGGTGTTGGGGGGCCTGGTGGCCCGGGCCCTGGAGGGAATGTGGTACGGCGTCGGATCCGCCGATCCCGTGGTGTGGGGAGGCGTGCTCGTTGTGGTGACCGCCGTCACCCTGATCGCGTGTTGGCTTCCCGCGCTGCGGGCGAGCCGGCTCGATCCCACCGCGGCGCTGCGGAGCGAATGAGCGGCGGGGTCACCGATCCGGCCCCGGCGCTTCGTCGGCGATGAGGCGCTCCAGACGCGGAAGGTCCTCGTCCACGATGCGGCGCAACCGCTCGAGCTGCCCTCCGAGCTGACGGGAGAGCTCGTCGAAGACCCTCCGGTGCGCGTCGGTGGGCGCCTCGTCCCCCGATTCGAGAAGCGTGCGCAGGCCCGTCAGGCGGTCGTTGAGCTTGATGGGATAGGCGATCTTGTCCTTCGGGCTGCGGTTGCGGACCTGGTAGAGCTCTCCCTCCACCTCGCCGAGCGCGCGGAGGACGTCGTCTCCCTCCGCCCGCGCCCGCTCCGATCGGGTCGCGCCCAGGCGACTCTCGAGGTCCCGGCGGAGTGCGCGGATGCGGATCACCCCCTCGTTGGCCGCGCTGGTGGCGTCGCGGATGCGCAGCGCGAGCTCCGTCTGGGCGGCCAGGTCGGCGTCGGTGACGTCGCCGAGCCTCGGGTCCCTGCGCACTGCGAACGGGCGCTCGATCGCTCGGCTCGACGCGGTCAGACGGATCAGGTACCGGCCCGGAGCCGCCCAAGGCCCGACCGACGGGTCACCGCCTTCCAGGATCAGGTTCGGAAAGACCGTGGCCCCCTCGTGGCGCAGGTCCCAGGTGAGCCGGTGCGCGCCCGCGGAAAAAGCGCGGTCGTGAGCCAGCGTGCGCACCGCTCGTCCGCGTTCGTCGACGACCTCCACGGTCACTGAGGGCTCGGCCTGCGTCAGACGGAAGTCGACGTGGACAGGATACACGCGACGCACCCCGTCGGACGGCGTCGACAGCGCCACCGGGCCTGAAGCGGCGAGCTCATCCCAACGACGGAGCGGAGCCACGTCATCCAGGACCCAGAAGGACCGACCGTGGCTGGCGATCACGACGTCACGATCCGTGACCCTGAGGTCCGTGGCCGAGAGGTCTGGCAGGTTCGCCCCCAGCGACTGCCAGCTCCCTCCGTCGTCGAAGGAGACGTACACCCCGTGCTCGGTGCCCGCGTACAGGAGGCCGGCTCGGATCGGGTCCTCGCGGACGGCGTGCACGAACGCCCCCGGGGGGAGCCCCCGGACGATCTTCGTCCACGTCGCGCCGTAGTCGCTCGTCCTCCAGGCGTAGGGCGCCCGGTCGTCCATCTCGTAGCGACGTCCGGAGAGGTAGGCGCTGCCCGGCCTGTGGGGCGAGGCATCGATGGAGCCGAGCCGCGTGTGCGGGAGCATGTCCGCCGGGGTGACGTCGGCCCATGTCCGCCCCCCATCGCGGGTCAGGTGCACGACCCCGTCGTCCGACCCCGTCCACACCACACCGGCCTCGCTTCGCGAGGGGGCGATAGCGTACAGCGTGGCGTAGACCTCCGGCCCGTCCTGATCCAGGATGATGGGTCCCCCGGTCTCCCCGAGCGTCTCGGGCTCCGCGCGCGCAAGGTCCGGGCTGATGCGGGCCCAGGTCCGGCCCTCGTCACGGGTGCGCCACAGGTGCTGGGAGCCGGCGTACAGGGTCCCCGGCTCCGCTGGCGAGAACGCCAACGGGTAGACCCAGTTCCACCGCTCCGGCATGGCCTCGGCGGGCTCGCCCATGACCAGGTACGGGTTCGGCTGCACGTCACGGGCCTGTCCGGTGCGGCGGTCGAACCGGTCCAGCGTGTTCGTGGCGCCGGCGTAGAAGACGTCGGGGTCGGCGGGGTCCGGGGCGATGGTGGCGCTCTCCCCTCCGCCCACCGCGTAGAACTGGTCTCCCGGAGAGCCGATGCCCGGCAGCGCGCGCCGCCCACCGTCGCTGGGCACGCACACCGTGGTGTTGTCCTGTTGTGCCCCGCACACGTGGTAGGGGAAGTCCGCCGTGGTCGCGACCCGGTAGATCTGCGCGGTGGGGTAGTCCTGCGCCGTCCAGGTCGCGCCCCCGTTCGTGGTCACGTTCGCGCCGCCGTCGTTGGCGTTGATCATGCGGGATGGATCACCGGGATCGATCCACAGGTCGTGGTGGTCCCCGTGTGGCGTCGGGACGGGCTGGAAGGTGCGACCGCCGTCCGTCGAGTGCTCCAGCTCGAAGCTCATCACCCAGATCGACTCGGGGTCCAGCGGGTCCGCCGTAAGGCGCAGGAAGTAGAACGAGCGCTGCCAGAGGTCGCGGTCGCCGTTCACGTGCCGCCAGGTGGATCCGGCGTCGTCCGAGCGGTAGAGTCCGCCGGCCTCCGCCTCGACGTTCGTGTACACCGTGCGCGAGTTGGCACCGACGGCCACCGTGATCTTCCCCACGACGCCGGCCGGGAGGCCCGGGTTGCGGGTCAGCTCCACCCAGGTGTCGCCTCCGTCTGTGGACTTGAAGAGTCCGGACCCCGGTCCGCCGCTCCACAGCTTCCACGGCCGGCGGTACACCTCCCACAGGGTCGCGTAGAGGACGTCCGGATCGTGGGGGTCGAGCACCAGGTCGACCGCGCCGCTGCGCGCGTCCCGGAAGAGGACGCGCTGCCAGCTCCGTCCACCGTCCCGCGTGCGAAAGACGCCGCGCTGTGCGTTTGCGCCGAAGGGGTGGCCGAGCGCGGCCACCCAGGCGACGTCGGGATCGGCGGGGTGGACCCGGATCCGCCCGATTGCCTCGGTGTCGTCGAGCCCGAGGTGCGACCAGGTCCTGCCTCCGTCGGTGGAGCGGTACACGCCGTCGCCCTGCATGACGTTGCCCCGGAGCTGGGTCTCTCCCATGCCCAGCCAGACGACGTCCGGGTCCGATGGCGAGACGGCCACGGCGCCGACCGACGAGCTGGCGATCTGACCGTCGGTGACCGGTACCCAGGTCGTGCCTCCGTCCATGGTCTTCCAGACCCCACCGCCCGTGGCGCCGAACCAGTACTCCAGGGGACGGCTCGGGCTACCCGCCGCGGTGATGGAGCGTCCACCCCGGTTCGGGCCGATGTTGCGCCAGGTGAGGGCGGGAAGCGCCCGTGTGGCTCCCGGTTCCTGGGCCGTTGCCGCCGACCCCAGAGAGAGGAGAGCCACGGCCACCAGGGTTCCTCGGGTCCACGGGCGAGGGCGCACGGATCGCGTTACCGCCCTGCGGCGGCCCTCCCGAGGAGGATGGCCTCGTGCGCCCCCGTTCCGCGCATCAGCAGCGCGAGGAACCCCTCCTGGATGCGCGCTCCGACGTCGTCGACGTCCGCGGTGAGCATGTTCGGGATCCCGACCCGTCGGCTCTCGGCGAGCACGGCCTGGGTGCCGCCTCGCGGTCTCCCCCGAGGGCGCGCGTCAGGCTTCCGATCCCACACGCCAGCACGCTGGCGCCCGGTGTGTCCGCGATCTCGGCGCGGCGCTCCAGAGCGACAGGGTCCTCGATCATGAGCATCGCGATCTTGTCGCCGTCCGGGTTGCGGGGCGACCAGGGCACGATGCCCCGGTCGGTGAAGAACGAGACCGCGAGCCGAGCCTCGTCCGGCGTGCGCACGTGGGGGAAGACCACCCCGTCGGCACCCCGGTCGAGAGCCTCGAGGACGCGCGCCCGGGCCGCGTCCTCACCGTCCGCTCCGATGGGGGGGATGCGCACGAGGAGCGCCTTCCGCTCGGCCGGCTCCCTCGAAGCCAGGCCGGTCGCGATCGACGTGATCGCCTCGGGGTCGTAGCGGTCCTCGAGATTGAGGAACACGTAGTCGAGCAGGTTGTCCGCAGCCAGGGCCGCACCGCCGGCCTCGCTGTAGACGGCGGGGAGCCGGCTCCCGTCCGGAGCGCGCTCGCCGGCGGGACGCTCGTCGGGGACGAAGACGCCGAACGCCGGGATCCCCGCCGACAAGAGGGCGATCAGCGGCAGGCTTTCCGAAGCGATCTCGCCCGCTGAACCCCCGCCGTCCGGCGCCGAGCCCCCGCGAGGGTCCCCGGCGCAGGCGGCGACCATCACGGCGAGGGCCAGGGGCGGGCATCGGGAGCGCATCCGGACTCCGTGCGAGGGTGAGGCGACCACTCTAGGTCGCGGCTTCCGGACGGGCAATCCACGCCGGACGCCGTGCGCCCCGAGGCCGCCGCCGGGCGAGGTTGCAGAGGCCTGACGGGAGCGACCTGTCCGGCTTGACGGCCCACGGGAGCGGACCGCATCCTCGGGTCCCATGGGCCTCGTCAACGAGCTGAAGCGGCGCAAGCGATAGAGCCACCGCCGTTCGCCCCTGAGGACCGTCGGTCCCCCCGATGCAACCTTCCAGCCCGCGAGCGTCACTGGTGTACGTCGGCAACGAGGGAGCAACCCGGACGGGAGGCACGGATGCGGGCGACGATGATGACGAGCATGGTGGCGGTCGCGGCGATGGCGTTGGGCCAGGGGGCGGCGGGCCAGAGCAGGGAATCGGGCAGCGCGGGTCCCCGCTCCGTCCTCCCACGGGACCGTGAGATCGCCCTGGCCCGGAGCGCGGCGCCGGCCGCCGTGTCCGCCGAGGCGACGGTGCTGACGTGGAACGGCCACGATTTCGAGGTGGGGGTCGAGGGGACGAACGGCGTGACGTGCTACGTGGGACGAAGCTGGGTCGAGAGTCTCGAGCCCCACTGCTTCGACGAGGAGGGTGCGCGCACGATTCTGCCCATCCATCTGCTCGAGACGCGTTTGTTGCACGAGGGGCGCAACTCCGAGGAGATCGATGCGGCGGTCGCCGAGGGGCTCAGATCGGGGTCCCTGCGGCTACCCACACGCCCGGTCATGTCGTACATGATGTCCGCCGGCCAGCAGCTCGTCAGCGACGATGGGCGCTCGGTGGGCGCCTGGGAGTCCCACCTCATGATCTACTACCCCTATCTGACCGAGGAGGACCTCGGTCTGGGACCGACTCCCTCGACCGACGCGGCCGTGGTGGTGGACCCGGGAACACCCTTCTCGAACATCATGATCGTCCTCAAGGCACACGTGCCGGTCACGGAGGCGGGAGCATCGAGCCGCTGAGCGACCGCCCCGGGGTCGCGCCGGGATCGGGCGACGAGGTCCGGCTGATCGAGCGCGTGATCTCGGGAGACGAGCAGGCGTTCCGCGCGCTCTACCGAGAGCACGCCGGCCCGCTCTACCGGTTGGCGCTACGCTTCCTCGCCGGGGACGCTGCGTCCGCCGAGGACGCGGTCCAGGAGGCCTGGGCGCGCGCGGTGCGTGGGCTCGCCGGCTTCGAGCGGCGGGCTTCGCTGCGGAGCTGGCTGTCGAGCATCGTCGTGCGCTGCTGCATGGAGCGGATCCGCTGGGAGCGTCGTGGCGGCGAGGCACTCGTCGACGAGGGGCCATCCCGTTTCCGCGCGGGAAGCGCCGAGACCCGGGTGGACCTGGAACGGGCGTTCGCCTCGCTCCCGGGGGGATACCGGAGCGTGCTCGTCCTCCACGACATCGAGGGGTACACCCACGAGGCCATCGCTGCCATGCTCGACATCAGCCCTGGCACATCGAAGAGCCAACTGTCCCGCGCGCGAGCTACGCTGCGGCGCTCGCTCGGTGTGGATTACGTGACGGAGTAGACTCTATGGACGAAGACCGTGCACCGGACCTCTCCGGGCTGTACTCCGACCGGGAGCCGCCCGCCTACCTCGAGGAGCGCGTGACCGCGGATTACATGCGCACGATGCGGGCTTCGGGGCGTGGGCGCGCTCGATGGTGGCGCATCGCCGCGGGCGTCGCGCTCTTCGGCACCGGGTTCGGAACGGCGCGCGCGCTCCCTTCGCGTGGCGCCCCGGTCGAGGTCGGGTCCGCCACCGCCGGGGCCCCACCGGGAAGTCGGTCCTTCATGCTGCTCCTGTTCGAGCGTCCGGACTTCGGAGCCGACCTCCCGCCGGACTCGTTGGCCACCGAGTACGCGGCGTGGGCGCGGTCGGTCGCAGCGAGCGGCGTGCCCATCTCGGGGAACGAGCTGGCCCTGCAACGGGCCGTTCTCCCGCCGACCGACGGGGTGCCGTCGGAGGCGGCGGCCTTCCGCGTGGGCGGGTATTTCGTGGTCCAGGCCCCAGACGAGGGCGCGGCTCGACGCATCGCCGAGAGCCACCCCCACATGGGGCACGGCGGTTGGATCGAGGTCGCCGAGCTGCGCTGACGGGGCCGGTCACTCACCCCTCAACGCGGTCGTGGGGTCGACCCCCACGCCGGCTCAGGCGTTGGGCAGGGCGTCCACCAGCTCGACCATCCTGCGTCGCTGCTCCTCGGATGGTAGCCGGCCCCGGGCGGCACCCAGGTTCTCGATCATGTGCCGAGGATCCCCGGTGCCCGGCACGGCCACGGCCACGGCGGGATGGGACACGACGTACTTGAGCATGAATTGGGACCAGGCGTGGGCGTCGAACTCGGCGGCCCATTCGGGAAGGGCACGATCCCCGATGCGGGCCCACATGCGGGTCCGCCCGAACGGCAGGTACACCATGACGGCGATCCCGCGTTCGAGGGCCAGCGGGAGGATGCGCTCCTCGGGAGTTCGGTTGTCCACGGCGTAGTCGATGCCGATGAAGTCGAGCGGATAATCGCGCATGACCTGCTCCAGCTCGCCGTACTGGCTCTCGCTGGTCGTGGTGATCCCGATGTAGCGGACCCGGCCCGACTCCTTGTACTCCTGCAGAACGCGGAGTTGCGTGGGTGGATCACCCATGTTGTGCACCTGGTTCAGATCGAGCACGTCGAGGCGCATGCGCTCGAACGACCGTTCGATCTGGGCCCGCACGTCGGCCGGGTCGGCCGTGGATCGGCCCCCTCCCGTCACGTTGACCTTCGTCGCCCAGAAGATCCTCTCCTGGAAGCCGTCTTCCGCGGCCCACTCTCCCGAAAGGTCTTCCGACGCACCGCCGCCGTACCCGGCGGCGCTGTCGAACACGCGCCCGGGCGGGGGCGCCCCGTCGGCCAGCGCGTGCAACACGGCCCGGTGATCGCGCAGCTCCTCCGGCGTGGAGCGTGTGGTGATCCAGCGGCCGCCCAGCCCGATCACCGGAATCCGCTCCCCGGTGGACGGGATGGGCTTCAGGATCTCCGGCTCCTGCAGGGCGGCGAGAAGACGCGGGTCGATGGACAGGGCGGCTCCGGCTCCAGCCGAGATCCGCAGCCAGTCGCGTCGCGTCAGCATCGGTGACCTCCGAACATGGGTATCGTCGCGAACGGGAGATGTGGATGGAATGTTCGCCCGTGGCTCGTCCGGGGCAAACCCGAGCCTGCCTCCTTGCCGCCGGTGCAGCCCCACTCTACCGTCCCCTCGCCCAGGAATCCCGAGCAACAAGGAGTGGCGAGCGATGCGCGTCTCTCGTCTCCCCCGGCTCCCGCTGCTGCGGAGCCTCGTCATCGCCTCCATCGCCGCCCTGTTCGGCACGGCCGCCGCTGCGCAGGACGCCGTGGTGGAGACGCGAAGCCCCAGGCAGCGACAGGACGAGGACTTTGCCCGCGCGGTGTCCGAGTGGACGACGAAGCCCGAGTTCCTCAGCCCCCTCGTCGACCATCTGCCGCTCGCCGAAGGCGTTCCGACGCCGAAGGACATCCTGGGCTACTACATCGGTGCGCCCAAGAAGCTGACCTACTACGCCGACATCCTGCGGTACTACCGTGCTCTGGAGGCGGCCTCCCCGCGCGTGTCGATCGTCTCGACGGGGCGGACCGACGAGGACCGGGAGACCGTCGTCGTGTTCGTCGGCTCGGAGGAGTCGATCGCGAGCCTGGAGAAGTACCGACTGGATCTGGCCCGCCTCGCCGACCCCCGTGGGCTCTCGGCGAGAGAGGCCATGGCGGTCATCGCCGAGGCCAAGCCCATCTACCACGTCATGGGTGGCCTGCACAGCGGGGAGACCGGCCCGCCCGAGATGATGATGGAGTTGGCGTACCGCCTGGTGGTCGAGGACTCGCCGCTCATCCGGGGCATCCGCGACAACGTGATCGTCTCCATCACTCCGGTCGCCGAGCCCGACGGGCGCGACCGCTACGTGGACTGGTACTACCGCTACCTCGTGGACATCGACAAGGAGGAGGACCGCATCGGGGGACCGCCGTACTGGGGCAAGTATGTCCTGCACGACAACAACCGCGACATCAACTACTCGCAGGTGACGATGCGGACGCTGCTCGACTGGTACCTCGACTGGCACCCGCCGATCATGCACGAGCTGCACGAGTCGATCCCGTTCATGTACGACTACAGCGGACAGGCT
>QJYK01000063.1 GCA_003248075.1 Gemmatimonadota bacterium
GGAAGGTGTGATCGCACCACACGAAGCCGACCGAGTCGAGTTCATGCGGGTGCTGGAGATGCGCCGGCTCGAGAACGTGTATTTCCAGTTCAAGGAGGACCTGGTCGACTCGACTGCGCTCGGCAGCTACGGCCTCCAGCAACTCGACATCACGAGCCCCCGGTTTCGCGAGTGGTGGGTCGCAAAAGGGTGGCGCGACGGCTTTCATCCTGACTTCGTGGCGTTCTTGGAGAGCCGTGGTGGAGGAACTCCATGACAAGGGTTTGCTCCGGACCGCGTCCCGGCACCGGACTGGATGGCGCGATGAGTATCCCCATGCACGTAACGCTGCCATGAATGCCTCAGACGTCCTCGATCTGTTGGCCGCGCGCCGCAATGACCGTGGCGTCGAGAGTGGAAAGCCCTCGGTCTCGATGCGAGCGGGCTGTCCAGTCTCGGCGTCGGCCTCACCCAACTGCGGGCATTGGCGAAGCAAGTGGGGCGAAACCGAGACCTCGCCCTGAGCCTCTGGCAGACCGACGTGTACGACGCGAGGGTCTTGTCCCTCCTGATCGACGATCCGAGGGCCATCACACGCGAGTAGGCCGAGGCCCAGGTCGAGCAGGGCCTACCATGCCCTCTTCTTCATCCATCTCTACCTCATGGACACCCCGGAGAGTCTTGTCCCGTGGGAAGGGCACCAGGGGAACGTCCAGCACCCGGACGGGATCGAAGGCCCTGCCGACCCCGAGAGCCCGCTTCCGGTCGGGCCCGAGCCCTACACCAGGCTGCATGTGCTCCAGTACTGGAGCTTGTGCGACGCCATGGTCGATGAGCGCGTAGACGCCATGGACCTGGCAAGCCCGAAGAGCGGGTTCTACTGGTATCCCATCTCGAAGCTCGAGCATCAGATCGTCAACGTTCGGCACGTCGCTCACCACGCGGCACAGCTGGCGGACCGTGTTCGAGCGGCCCGAGACATCGGGGTGAGGTGGGTCGGCTCCGGACGCGGAGCCGGCAAGACGTGAGGTCCGACCGAACGATGACCGATGGCAGGGGCCCACCGCGTGGTGCCAGGTCCTCGCGGTCCCCGCTTCGCTACGAAACCAAGGCCTCCAGGACGAAGTAGCGCACGACCGCATCCGCGGGGTCCGAGGTGAGGTAGTTCCCTCCGGTGAGGACGACGACCAAGTCCTGGTCCGGAAGGACGGTGATCATCTGACCGCCCCACCCCCGTGCGCCGATGGTGGGGTAGACCGTTCCGTCGACCGTGAAGTCGTGCAGCCACCACTGGTACCCGTAGCCCCACCCCGGATTCCACGTCTCCGCGCGCCGTGCCGTGGCCTCGGCGATCCATTCGGGTGAGATGACCTGCCGGCCATTCCAGAAGCCTCCGCCGGCGAACAGCTGGCCGATCTTGGCCATGTCGCGGGGACGGAGGCGGAGGTCGCCGGATGCATAGGTCATCCCTCCGGCCAGGTGCACCCAAGTGGGGGGCGCGATCCCCAGGGGCGCGAAGAGCTCCCGGTTGGCGAAGGCTTCCAGCGTGGTCCCCGCCGAGCGCGCCACGACCTGACCCAGCACGTTGGTCCCGCCCCCGCTGTAGTTCCACACCGTCCCGGGCGGATCGTCGGCCGGCTTGGCCAGGATGTAGCGGATGGGGTCGGCCTCCCTGAACAGCGCATTGATGTCGTTGCGCGGGTCGCCGTACGGATACGAGTGCTCGTCCCAGGCGAGGCCGGACCTCATCGTCAGGAGGTGGCGAAGGGTGATCGAGTCCTTGCGGGCGTCCCTCAGGTCGGCGTGCTCGGGAAAGAAGTCGAACACCGGCGCGTCCACCGTCGTGACGAGTCCCTGGGCGACGGCGATGCCCAGGAGGGTCGACGTCACGGACTTCGTGACCGAGGCCAGGTTGTGCGGCGTGTCCCGGTCGAAGGCGGTCCACGTGCCCAGCACCGTATCCCCTACGGCACCCTCGAACGAGAGGCCGTCGAAGTATTCCTCCAGGACGAGCTTTCCGTCCTTGACGATGACGATGCCGTGGACGCGCGCATACGTCCCCAGGCGGACGAGGTCCACGAGGTGCGTGAGCACGGACTCCGACAGACCCACCTCCGCCAGGTGGGCCGTCTCCCAGCCGTCCCCCGTCGTCGGCGGAACCGAGTAGACATAGGGAGTCACGTCGTCAGGCCAGCGCACGAGGACCCCGGCGAGCCAGGCCGGCTCTTCCAGCCCATCTCCGTCGAAGTCCCACTCCACGCCGGTGCGGAGGTCGACGGTGAGCGTGTCGCCCCGGAGCGTGTACGTCCCTTCCGAAGGCTCGCCGCCCAGGACCAGCCGCAGCGTGCCTTCCGACGTCGTGATCGTGCCTGTCTCGACCTGGGTCTGGCCGCCGAAGCTCACGTGGGACTCCACGTGGCCGCCCTCCGAGACGACGAGCAGGAGCGAGACGCCCACGTCCAGGAGCTCGATGGTCGCGGACGGATCGGCCGGGTTCGTTGCCACCGCCGAGACGGCCTTCCACGTTCCGGTGAGGTCCGGCTCCGAGGGTCCCGTCGCGTCGCCGCATGCCGCGCCGGCCACCGTCGCGGCCACCATCGCCCATCCTCGTAGTGCAGGCTTCATCGTCACCTCCCCGCTGCGAGTCCACGCCTCCCGAGTCCTCCCATGCAACGCCTGGGGGCGCCCTCCTCTGACCGCTGGGCCGGGATGGTCAGAAACGGGGGAGGCGGGGCGTTGTCCGGGTGAGGCAGCAACCGCGAGCCCCCACCACCCGTAAAGGCAGGACATGAAGCCGCAACGCCGATTCCGTGCGCTGACGATCACGGTGACGCTCCTCGCCACCGGCGCGACGCAGGTCGGGGCGCAGACGCCGGCGCGTGGGTCCGGGCTCCAGGGCTTCGTGGTGGACGCCCGGACGGGGCTGCCCCTCGAGGGGGCGACGGTCACCCTGGAGCCGCTTCCGTCCGGGATCGTCGTGCAGCAGGGGCCCGGTAGCGCGGGGCTCCTCGCCACCGCCCGCCAGAGCCTCACACTCGTGGACGGGGCATACGCGTTCCAGGGGCTCTCCCCGGGTACCTACCGAGTGCGTGTATCCCGCATCGGGTACCACCCGGCGCTGCTCGAGGTGCACTACGACGGCCCCGCCGACCCACGCGTCTCCATCGGTCTCCAGGTGGCGCCGGTCGAGCTCGAGCCGCTCGATGTCGTCACCCGTCGGCCCGAGCTCCTGCGCACCTCCCGGGGTGCGGCTCCGCTGGGCTCCGAGGACGAGCGCATCCGCGCGGAGCGGCTCCGCCAACAGCGCTACCTGACCCCCGACACCCGGGTCCTGACCGAGGCGGACGTGCTGGAGGCCGCGACGATCGGCGAGACGGACCTCCTGCGCGCTCTGCAGCACCTGCCCGGCGTGGTGGCAGAGGACGACTGGTCCGCGGAGCCCTGGACACGCGGGGCTCGCTGGGACGAGACCCGCATCTACTTCGACGGCCTGCCCCTGCTGGATCCCATGCACCTGGGCGGCGCCGCCGCCTCCATCGACCCCGACGCGGTGGGCTCGCTCACCTTCCATCCAGGCGTCCATCCCGTGGACGCGGGCGATGCTTCGGCCGCGGTCGTGGATCTGAGGAGCCGCCGAGCCACCGGTGAAGATGGGCTGACGGCGCTGGGGCAGCTGTCGATCCTGAGTGCCCGGTTCTCCCTGGATCGCCCCTACGGACAGGGAAACGGGGTCACGGTCTCGGGAAGGCGAAGCCTCCTCGAGGCGATCGCCGGCAGCTCGGCGGAGCGGGGTCCGGGCGGCCCGGGGTCCGGGGGGAGCTACCCCTTCCGCTTCTCCGACGTGGCAGGACGATGGGACCAGGTCCTGGGTGACAGCCTCCGGCTCGAGGTGAGCGGGCTCAGAACGCGGGATCGTGTGCTCGGGGATCTGCCGTACGAGCTGAAGGGTGCCCGAGGCTCGTGGGGGAACCGGGCCTTGCGCGCGACGCTGGAGGGCACCTGGCTCGGGATGCGAACACGTCTGACCCGAGGGGCTTCGACGTTCGCATCGGAGATCGAGCTGGCGCCCTTCGATCCGGAGCGCCCGGACCTCGAGGAGGCGAAGACGGCGGCGCCCATGACCAACCGCGTGCGCACCGACGTCACCGAGATCTCGGTCGCCCCCGTGACCCCCGGTGGCGAGCCGGCCCCGTGGTCCGTGGGCGCGCGGCGGATCGACACGCGAGTGGAGTACGCAGGTCCGGCGCCGTGGCCGTATCCCGACGCGGCCAACGCCGGCACCCTCGAGCAAGTCTCGAACGTCGCGCGCTACGCGAGCTGGGGTCAGCTGCGCCGGCGGGTGGCACCCGACATGGAGGTCTCGCTGGGCGCGAGGCTCGAGTCGTGGGCCGGCGCAGGGGGTGACGACCTCACCGCTGCGCCGCGCGTGGCTCTTGCGTGGACGCCGCGGCCCGAGCTCCGGGTGTCCGCCGCGCTCGGGCGCCACCACCAGTACGAGCAAGCGCTGGCCGCTGCGGGCTTCTCCATCGGTTCGGGCCTGGTGCCCGGTCACCTCTGGGTGAGCTCCCGGGGCGCCATCCCGACCATCCGGGCGGACATGGCCACGGTGGGCGCCGAGCTCTGGCTCCCCGGCGGATGGCTGGCGTCGGCCAACGCGTACGTGCGTGACGCGGCGGGGCGGCTCACCCCCGATCCCGACAGCGGCTACGTTCGGGCGCGGCCACCGGTGGTGGAGTCGGAGCTGGGCGCCGGTTGGGTCACCAGCGCCGACCGGACCGTCGGCCTGGAAGTCGGTGTCCGGCGGCTCACCGGGCGATGGACCGGATCGATGGCGTACTCCCTGTCGCGCGGGCGGACCCGAGCCGTCGGATACCGCTACCCGACCCCCGGAGAGCGCGCGCATGCTCTGGACGCGGCCGTGGTCCTGCAGGCCTTCGCGAAGACGCGGGTGGGCGCGACGTTGACCGCCGCCAGCGGCGCGGCGTACACGCGCTTCTACGCCTTCCGATGCGACGAGGTGTCGTGGTACTGCCCCACGGCCGATGCGGGCGACGCGCGGCCGATCATCGGTTGGGTCGAGCCGGCGGGGATGGAGCGAACCGCGCCGTACATGTCACTCGACCTGCACGTCGAGCACACCGGCACTGTGATGGGATTCCCGGTGGGCGTCTACGCGCAGCTCCGCAACGCTCTGGCTCGGGACAACCGGGCCGCCTACGTGGGCAGCATCCTCGAGTGTGACGTGGACGGACGGAGCTGCACGCTGACCGACCACTTCGAGGACGGCTTTCCCCTGCTGCCGCTCGTCGGTCTCTGGATCCGCATGTGAGCGCATCCGTCGAGGCCGCGTACCGCGCCCACGGGGACGCCCTGTTCCGCTACCTGGTGCGCCTGACCGGTGTCCCCGAGGTGGCGGAGGACGTCTTCCAGGACACCTTCCGGATCCTGATGGAGCGCCCGCCCCCGGATGCGTCCAACCTGCGGGGCTGGCTCTTTCGGGTTGCGACCAACCGATTCAGGGACGTGCGTCGCAAGCGGGCGCGACGGGCCCGCGCTCTGGCCGGATTTGGGGGGGAGCGGGTGCATTCCGATCCCCCGGCTTCGCCGGAGCGGGCCGCCCTGGAGGACGACGACCGCAGGAGGGCCCGGCGCATGCTCGAGGCGTTGAACGACCGGGACCGGGCCATCCTGCTGATGCGCGAGGAGGGCTTCACGCATCGGGAGATCGCCGAGGCCGTGGGCACCACCACGGGCTCGGTGGGGACCATGATCGCGCGGGCGCTGGAGCGCGTCGCGCAGGCGGCCGAGACCGCGGAGGTGACGACATGAACGACCGCGACCGCGGCGCTCCGGTTCCTGAGGGCGTCCTCTTGCGCTACCTGGACGGCGAGGCCGATGCGGCCGAGGTCGCCCGCGTGGAGGAGGCGCTCGGTGGGGCGGCCGTCGCGATCCGGCTGTCCGAGCTCCAGGCGGCCGCGGATGCCTTCCGTGGGGCGCTGGGCCACATCGCCGTGCCCTCCACACCGGCCCTCGCGCTCCCCCGGCGCTTCCGCCCCGCGAAGGCGGCAGCGATCGCCCTCCTGTTCGCGGCCGGGGCCGCGGCCGCGATGCCTTCCACCCGCGCGGCGCTTGTGGACGGGCTGGGCCGGGCGCTGGGGTTCGTCAGCGGGGGGCTCGACGCGGTTGGCGGAGAAGGCGCGGTGCCGCCCGGTGATGTGAGCATCGCCGTACCGATCTCCGGCCCGGACTTCGTCGTCGAGCTCGAGATGGAGGGGCCCGCGACCCCGGCTACACTCCGCATCGAGCGTGGCGCGGACCCCGGCGTCGTCGTCACCGCCGGCACGGCCGAGCTCCTGGTGCTCCCGGGCGGCGTCCGTGTTCGAGCGCCCTCGGGCGAGAGCCTCGAAGCGACGGTCGCCGTGCCGGCCGCCCTGAGGAGGCTACGCGTGCGGGCCCGGGGGGAGGACCGGATCGTGGATCTGACGCGGACCGCCCTGCCGGAAACCCTCGACCTCCGTTGACCGGGACCGGAGCCGCCGGCCGAGACGGCGTCAGGTCATCGACGCCCTGAAGATGCTCTCGATGGAGGCGTCGAGGCCGGCCTCGAACTCCTCGTCGGACTGACGGGCGCCGAGTCCTTCAACGAGCGCTCGCGAGAAGCTCGCCACCATCCCGGGCTGACGGGCCAGGCGCTCGTTGGCCACCTCCCGGGAGTAGCCACCGGAGAGCGCCACGACCTTGAGCACGTTCGCGTGCTCGATCAACGGGGCGTAGAAGCCGTCGATGTCCGGGATGGTGAGCTTGAGCATCACCTTCTGGTCCGGGTCGAGTGCGTCGAGCCCCGCCGTGATCGCGTCGCGCAGCAGACGCTCGGCTTCGGCCTTGTCCGGGCAGCGGATATCGACCTCGGGCTCCAGGATCGGCACGAGCCCATGCCCGAGAATCTGGCGGCCCACCTGGAACTGCTGGTCCACGATGGCATGGATGCCCGTCGGATTCGCCTGCTTGACCACCGAGCGCATCTTGGTGCCGAAGAGCCCCTTGGTGCGTGCGCGCTCCAGGGTGGCATCGAGGCCGGGCATCGGTTTCATGAGCTGCACGCCGTTCTCCTCGGCGGCGAGCCCCTTGTCGACCTTCAGGAAGGGGACGACCCGCTTTTTCGTCCAGAGGTAGGTGGCGGTCGGCAGCCCCGCGATGTCGCGATCCATCGTGCCCTCGAAGAGGATGGCGCCGAGGATCCGGTCACCGTCGAAGGAGGGATTGGTGACGATGCGCGTGCGCATGGCGTGCACTGCGTCGAACATCTCCTCCTCGCCGTTCCACTCGTCCTCGCCGATCCCATACTGGGCCAGGGCTTTCGGCGTGCTGCCACCGCTCTGGTCCAGGGCGGCGATGAATCCGGGGGCGGTCTGGATCTTCCGGAGCTGGTCGTCGAAGGTGCTCACAGCGGGTGGCCTCGGCGTCGATGGGCTTGGCAGATGTGAAGAAGCTGAAATGTAGGGGTTCGGCCGTGCCGCTACACGATCAGCTCGTCCACGATGAGGCGGTGAGCCTCGCGCATCCGGCGGTCCAGGGTACAGATCGGCACGCGACGGGCCTCGCTGTGGGCGGCGAGGAGCCGATCGAACGGATCGCGGGTCCACGCCAGCGGGAGCGCCTTCTCGATGAGCGACACGAGCCCAACCTCGTCGAGGATGAACCGGGGATCCCGCGCGATGGCGCCCGCGAACTCGGGTTGCCTGACCTCGAGGCGACCGACCTCGGCGAGAAACTGCACCTCCAGGAGCGAGACCGGCGAGACGCCCCAGGGCCGGTAGCGCTCCAGCCACGGGAATTCGTCGATACGCGGCACGTCCAGGACGATCCAGAGCAGGAAATGTGTATCGAGGAGGACGTTCACGAGTCCGGGTCGTCCACGAGTCGCACGTCCTCCTCCGGGCCTTCCCACCACCACCGCCATGCGTCCGCGTCGGCCGCGTCGGGGGCACGCAGGATGGATGCATAATCGGGCACGGGCGCATCGGAGGGGGACTCGGCTTCCCGTTGGACCAGGATCCGGCGGCCGCCCCGTTCGATGCACACGACTTCACCTGCCGCGACCTCGTCGAGGAGGCGGAACCAGTTCCTGCGGGCATCGCTGGCCGTCACGCGTTTCATATGTACATTGTACAAGTGCTAGTTCCACTCGACAAGCTCCTCACCGGTCTCGAGACCGCAAGCCCCCCATGACCGCGGCTGTCAGACCTCCGCGAAGCCCAGAAGGGCCGCGACCTGTCTCTGGCGCTCGTCGAGCGAGGCGAACGCGATGTCGGCCGGGGACTCCGCGACGTAGAGCGCACAGGCGAGGTGCCAGAGGTCGGCCCCACGGACCTGACCCACGGCGAGCGTCCGGTCGATCTCCGGTGTGAGGCGTCGCTCGGGTAGGATCCAGGCGATCCCCTCGGTGAACCTCGGATCGGGGTCCACGCCCTCTCGCAAGAAGGCCGAGCGCAATTCGGCTTCGAGGAGGTTGGATGCGATCAGGTGTTCGAATGCCGCGAGGCGCGACGCCAAGGCTGCCGAGCCCGGCTCGTCGAAGGCGATCGCCACCAGGCAGGACGTGTCGACGTAGGCGACGCTCACCCGTCGCGATCCGCCAGGAAGCGATCGAGCGCGCCCGGACGGCGTGCCAGAGGCGCCAGCGTCGAGCGGCCCGAGGCATCCTTCAGCGCCCCCCGACGGCGAAGCCACTCCATTCGCGCCCTCGTTCCGCCCGCTCGGTCGAGGGGGCGGATCTCCGCCACCGGCTCGCCCTGGTAGGTGACGGTGATCGTGCGGCCTTCGCGCACGCGCCGCATCACTTCCGAGAAGCGGGCCTTGGCCTCGTAGGTCGAGTACACGTCGCTCGGGTGCATGCGTGACGATGTTCCATATGGTCAGACTAGTCAAGTATCAGCCAGTGGGGTGTGTTGACTTTGCTTTCGATATCATCGAATTTGCCTTCATGCCCAGAGTCGCGCGCGAGCCCATCCAGGTGTACCTCACGCCCGAGGAGCGTGCGGCCCTGGACGCAGCCGCCCGGGAGCTGGGCGTATCCCGGTCCGAGGCGCTGCGCAGGGGCATCCAGGCCATGGAGGCCCACCGCTACTCGGGCCTCCTCCGCGACCTGGTCGAGCAGGGGTACGTGACCCCCCCGGCGGCCGGTCCGGGGGCCGCGCCGCCGTCGGCGCCGGTGGCCCCGCTGCGGGACCTCCTCAAGGAGCTGTCCGGCGACAGGGGCGAAAGGCACGACGGTTGATCTACCTGGACACCTCGGTGGCGTTGGCCCACCTGCTCGCGGAAGATCGCCGGCCGCCGGAGCCGCTCTGGCAGGAAGAGCTGGTCGCGAGCCGTCTCCTCAAGTACGAGCTGTGGACGCGCATCCACGCGCGGCAGCTGGAACGGTCGCACGGTGACGTGGTGCGCCTCCTCTTCGCTCGCCTGGCCTGGATCGAGCTCCACCCGGAAGTCCTCGCCCGCGCGACCCGGCCGTTCCCCGGACCGGTCCGCACCTTGGACGCGCTCCACCTCGCGTCGCTGAGCTTCCTCCGCGAGCGCGGCCGCGATGTGTCGTTGGCGACCTATGACGAGCGGATGGCCGCGACCGCCTCGCTCATGGGGATCGAGCGGGCGGCGCTGTAGGAGGTGGAGACGGCTCCCTCGCCGTCGCCGTACGCATCAGGCCTTCGCGCGCTGCCTCGAGGCGCGGCTTGAGCTCCGGGTCGGCGTCGGCCCATTGGCGCAGGATCGCGCGGTACTGCTCCGCGGCGCGCTCGCGCTCGCCGCGCGCCTGGTAGAGCTCGGCGAGCCGCTCACGGACGGGCACTAGGAAGGCGGCGTCTTGCTCACGGTCCGGTCCGAAGACCCAGCGGGCGTTCACGAACTCCTCGTAGAGGGGGATAGCCAGTTCGGGCTCGCCACGTGCGTCGTGAACTCGGCCCAGCATCATCCCCGGGCAGAACGTGCACTCGAAGGCACGGCCCATGTCGACTTCCCTTCCACGGCGGAGGGTCCGAGGCGCGTCCTCCAGTGAGCCCTCGGCGAGCTGTGTGGCCCCCAGCGCTGCCCAGTACTCTCGGGGGCGACGCTCCAGATCGAAGTCGTCAGAGGTCGTCTCGTAGACCTTCAACGCCCAGCGGGCGTCGACAGGCAGGCCGACCGCCGCGGCAACCCAGGCGAACATGATCTTCGCGGGTGCCGTGGCCTCTGCGAGCCGCGACCGGGCCTCCTCCAGGCGCCCGCGCGCCCTCGAAGTATCCCGCCGGACCTCGATGTCGGCGAGGGCTCTCCACATGCCTCCCTCGATGGCGCCTCGGTACCGACCGAGATCGGTCTCCTCGGCCAGCCACTCATCGAAGCGCAGGTCCGACTCCCCGAGCCGCCCGGCGGAAAGTGCGACGAGGGCACGCCAGTAATCGAGCCCGTGGCGGAGGTCGGGGTCCCGCTCCTGATGCCAGTTCAGGAGCGCGACGGCGCGTCCCCAATCCTGACGCTGGCAGGCCACGCGGAAGCGGGCCCCCATGACCTGAGAAGCCGATCCGAGGTCGGCCTGCCAGCGATCCAGGGAGGAGTCCACCGCGGCGTCGTGCCCGTTCAGGAGCTGGAGCGCGACCAGGTTCCACCAGGAGGTGGCCGGGAGGCCCCCGAGAAGGTCCCGGAGCTCCGCCGCCTTCGCCTCCCCCTCGACCCACTCGCCCTCGTGGTACGCGATGAGGATCTGCTGTTGCAGCCAGACATCGCGCTGGTCGGGGCGGAGCTCCAGGAGCGCGTCCGACGCGGCACGGGCGCCCCGCATGTCGCCCGACACCACCTCCGCATAGAGGACGTCCAGCCTGAGCTGCTCCCAGAGTGTCAGGCGATGCCGTTGCGCCCGAGCGCGCTCCAGGGCACGAATCGCCTGCGGCCACTCCGATCGGTTCCGGTGGCTGACGGCCAGGTGAGCCCACGCGGCCGCGAACGTACTGTCGATCGCCACGGCCCGCTCGAAGTGCTCCTGGGCTGACCCGTAGTCGGACACGTCCATGCGCGCCATACCCGCGGCGTAGGCCAGAAGGGCCGTGTAGGACCGTGTGGTCACTTCGGGCAGGGGTGCGCGATCGCGCAGGGTGGCCGCCGACTCGCCCAATCCCTCCCGTACCCGCCGCGAGATCCGGTCGATGGCCGGCAGCATGTCGACGGCGTCCGTGACGCTCTCCCGCGTGGAGAACAGAGGCGAGCCGTCGGGCAGGCTGGCGCGAGCGGTGAGCACCCATCCCCCGGCGACGCGGGAGACCGCGCCCGCCACCACCGCCGCGTACCCGTCCCTCCGTGCGATCTCGCCGGCCAGGTCGGCCGAGACTGCCGTGTCGGAAGGGTGCTCCATGCGCGCGAGCGCTCGGTTCACATGTGCTCGCGGGACCACGAGCATGTGGGTGGACCGCTCCAGATCGACGCGCAGCGCCCGGCCGAACGCCCGGGCCGTCCCCTCGTCGCCGGGCGAGGCCTCGAAGTCGGCCATGATGACGCGTCCCCGGCGCGCCACGGCCAGGGAGCGGAGCAGCTCCAGGAGCTCGGCGGGTTCGGTGGTCACGCCGGCCGCCCCGCCCGCCACAGCGGCCGCCGCCGCCGCCGCGACGCCACGCGGGCTCGTGTAGAAGATTACGTGCGCGTCCGCGCTCAATGCCCGGAGGCCCTCCAGCAGGTCGAGGGCGGCGCGCGGATTGGAGGCGTCGCCCTCCTGACGGCCCACGTCGATGACCACCACCTCGTGGCGCAGCGGATCGAAGACACGAAGCGCCGCTCGCGTGTCGGGCACGGACGTGACCAGCACGCCGGTGCGTGATCTCCTCGCGGTTGTCGTCGGGCGGGTCGTCGACCCAGAGCACGTGGGTAGGCCAACCGGAAACCGCGGGCGACGCCTGGGACCGCGGATCTCCCGTCCCGCCGTCCACGAGGAGCACGTAGGTCGCCACCAAAGCCACGGCACCGACAGCCCAACGGAGCCGCGTCGGAGACCCGAAGCCCTGCGCCACAGCTCCGCGCGCGTCGGCCGGCTCCGTCGATGAGCGCGCCTCGGGCGCTTCTGGCATGTACAGGGCCGGCTCACCGTTTCCCTGCCGGATCCGATCGGCGAGCTCCACGGTCTCGGGTTCCGGGTCCGCGTCGTACTCATCGCGCAAGCCGGTCTCGAGCATCGCATACACGCTCAGCGCACCCGCCCGGTCGCCGGCGGACGAGAGGATCACCATCAACGTCCGACCGGAGACCTCGTTGAGGGGGCGGATGGCGACGGCGCGTCGGGCGAAGGCCTCGGCGTCCGCGAGCCGGCCCTGTTCAGCCGCTGCCTCCGCTGCCTCCATGGCGAGGCGCCATGCGTGATGCCTCAGGCGCCTCCGCTCCTCGGCGAGCCACCCATCGAAGTCCGCTGCGCCGGGCACATGGAAGCTCTCCATGAGACCGCCGCGGTAGAGCTCCAATGCCGGAGATGCCGGGCCCTCCTCTGCGAGCCGCTCGAGCTCGAGCACGTCGACCCAAAGCAGCTCGCGATCGAGCCCGATCTCCCCTTCGCCGCGTGAGAGCACCAGCTCCGCGCCCAACGCCTTGCGCAGGAAGTGGATGGCCTGGCGGAGTGCATTGCGGGCGTGCGCTTCGTCACTGTCCGGCCAGAAGAGTGCCAGGATCTCGTCGCGTCGGTGGAACCCCCCTGGCCGCGCGATGGCCAGGTAGGCCAGCAGGGCGACGCGCTTCGGCTGCGCGAGGACGGACCGCGCCTGCGCGCCGTCCCCGTTCGTCAGCTCGACCGACCCGAGCAGGTGGAGTCGGATCATGCATGTCTCCCAGCGTGGAGCCGGGTGGAGATTGGCCGGGGGGCCGTTATCTCCGCGTTACCCGGCTCTCGTGGGCTGCTCCGTCGCGGCAGTCATCCTGCCACACATCGCACCATGCCGGCTCCTGGCCAGCGGCGCAATCGCGCGGCGGTGTGCTTCGCTCGTCACCGCCCCTACGGCACCGCCTCCAGCCCCAGCCGCTCGGCGTTCTCCCGCACCCGCTGGTCGAGGGAAAGGAGCTTCAGGGCCGGATCCACCGATCGAGCCACGAGCGCACTGGAGAGATGCAACGCGTCGAGTGTCCGGATCGGCTCGATGGGGAACGGACGTCGGGCGCGCTCGACCACCACCTCGTCGACGCGGAGCCGGGCCCAGTGGGCCGACACGCGGGCCAGCGCCGAGCTCTGGTCGCGCAGCTCGGCCTCGGTGAGGATCCCTCCGCTCCAGGCCCGGATCAGCACGCGCTCGCACTCGACGACGGTGAGGTCGGAGGCGATCACCCCCGTCACGTTGGCCAGGTGTTCGGCCACCTCCGCTCCCCGCTCCTCACCGAGAAGCCATGCCAGGATCGCGCTCGACTCGGCGTACAGGAGCATCGGCTACCGGGCTCCGCGCTCCACGTCGAGTAGCTGCGCCACGGTGGCCTTTCTCTTCAGCACGGCCGGTCGCGGTCGGTACAGGGCAGGGGCGTGTTCCGCGCCGACCACCGCGCGGCCGCGCCGGGCGAGGTGCGCGAGCTCTGCCGCCACCGGGTCCACCGATGCTCCGCGAGACTCGGCTCCCGGTGGTCGCAGCTCGGCGATGACCGTTCCGCGGTCGGTCACCAGGACGGACTCCCCGGCTTCGACCAGCCGAACATAGTGCGACAGCTTGTTCTTGAGCTCGCGGATGCCGACGGCCTTCATGCAATCAATGTAGCTACATGTAGCTACATACGGGAGCGGTCGGTTTGACGCGTGCCAGGCCTCGAAGGCCGTCCGACTACACCAGGACTCCCTTGTCGGCCTGGCTCCGGGCATACAGCCAAAGGGCGAGCGCCACGACAAAGATCACGGCCGAGAAGGCTGCCGCTCCGGCGCCCATGACGGCGAGCCCGTCGGTCAGAAGAAGGTTGTGGATGGACGTGACGACCATGGCCACGAAGGACCCGAGCAGCACCGGCGCGGCGAGGCGCTTCTTCATGAGCAGGAGGATCGCACCCACGACACCTCCCCAGACGGCCAGCGCCCAGAACGCCACGACCCACGCCGGAAAGCCATAGAAGTACTCGAGCTGCTCCGCGGTGAACTGACCCATGTACGACTCGTTCCGAGTCTGGGTCATGAGGTAGTCGAACGCGCCCACACAATTCCACAGCAGGGCCAGGATCCCCACGACCCAGAGATGTCTGGGAGTGCGGCCGTCGGGGACAGCGGCGTCATGCGACATGAGCGTCTCCAAGGATGGGAGTGGGCGGCGAGCCGGTCCGCCGACGTTGCGGGCGGCTCGCGTCGCCGGCAAGAGACGGTCCCGTGACCCGGCGCGCCTCGTCGTCGATCGGCCGTGCACCGCCCTTGACGAAGCAATCGTAAGATAGTACTTACCGTAAGTGAACAGTTACCAAGAGGCTCAGCTCGACGCACTCGGCGACAGTACGCGCCGCGCGATCGTGAACCAACTCCTGACGGGACCGATGCCCGTGGGGAAGTTGGCGGAGCGGTTCCCCATCAGCCGCCCGGCGATCTCGCAGCACCTGCGGGTGCTGAAGGAGGCGGGCCTGGTCCTGGACGAAGCGAGTGGAACAAGGCGGCTCTATGGACTGAACCCACGTGCCTTCGCCTCGCTACGCGAATACTTCGACGAGTTCTGGAATCAGGCGCTCGCCGCGTTCAAGTCGACCGTGGAAGGGCCGCAACCCGGGGAGGAAGAATGACCGAGACCATGCACGATCCATCGACGGTTCGGAGGACGGTCCGCGTCAAGGCAGATGTCGAGCGCGCGTTCCGCGTATTCACGCACGAATTCGACAGCTGGTGGCCCCGCAGCCATCACATCGGCAAGGGAACCCTGAAGCGCGCTGTCATCGAGGAGCGGCTCGGCGGGCGCTGCTACGGTGAGGAAGAGGACGGCACGTCATGCCCCTGGGGAACGGTCACGGCCTGGGATCCGCCGCGCTTCTTCGCGTTCGCGTGGCAGATCAACCCGGATTGGACGTACCAGCCCGATCTTGCACGCGCGAGCGAAGTCCGCATCGCCTTCCTGGACGAGGGTGACGGCCACACACGCGTGGAGCTCGAGCACTTGCACTTCGAGCGGCACGGCGAGGACGCCGAGCGGATGCGCACCGGCGTCAGCGCCGAGGGCGGTTGGGGCAGCCTGCTCGATCTCTTCGCCGCGCACGTTGCCGCTGGCGCCTGATCCATGCAGCCCGTCTCCATCCACGCGGGGCGCCTCCTCGCGGCTTCGGCCGCCGCCGGCGTCTGGGTCGTCCTGAGCGGCATGCTCATGGCGACCGTCTTCGGCTATCGCGAGATGAGGGTGGCCTTCGACGCGATCGGACTGCCCGTTCCCCAGGGCCTGGCCCCATTGGTGACCCACACCGTGGTGCGCCTGGTCCTGGGGGCCGCGGTGGTGGCTTTGATGGTCATCATGGCGCAGGTGTTCACCAAGGGCGTGGCCCTCCTCACGGCCGTGGCCTTCGTCTGGATCCTCTCCACTGTGCTCCCCTACGCGGTCATCACGGACTGGGGGATCCTCTCCTGGTCCCTCGCGCTCAAGGTGTGGGCCTGGAGCGCGGGCGAGCTCCTCGTGGCGGGGCTCATCGGCGGACTCCTGTACCCGGCGCTGACAGGCTCATGACGACTCTCACAGAACGCACCGCCACCCTGCATCGACTCCACGAATCCGGATGCTTCGTCATCCCGAACCCCTGGGACGTGGGCACCGCTCGGGTGCTCGAACAGCTCGGCTTCCCGGCCCTGGCCACGACCAGCTCGGGCTTCGCCTGGTCGATGGGTCGATCGGACGTCGACAGCAAGGTCGAACAGGCGCTGGACCATTTCCGCCACATCGTGGACGGTGTGTCCATCCCGGTCAGCGGAGACTTCCAGGACGGCTTCGCGGGGGATCCGGAGGGAGTCGCGGACAATGTGCGTCTCGCCGTGCGCTCCGGACTGGCGGGTCTGTCCGTCGAGGACTCGACGCAGGACCCCGACGATCCGCTCTACGACTTCGCGCTCGCCGTGGAGCGTGTGCGGGCCGCTCGGGAAGCCGCGCGTCGTGACGGCATGGATCTCGTCCTGACGGCCCGCACGGAGGGGTTCATCGTCGGTCGGCCCGACCTCGACGAGACGATGCGACGCCTCTCAGCGTTCGCGGACGCCGGCGCCGACTGCCTCTACGCGCCGGGGATCCGGACGCGGGAGCAGATCACGGCGGTGGTCGATGCCGTCGCGCCCAAAGCCGTGAACGTACTGGTGGGGAGCGACTTCACCACCGTCCAGGAGCTGGCGGACCTCGGCGTCCGCCGCATCTCCGTCGGCGGTGCTCTGGCCCGGGTGGCGTGGGGTGCCTTCCTGGCGGCCGCTGAGGAGATCAGCGGCTCAGGGACCTTCACGTCCATGCGCGACGCGGCCCCGTTCGCTGCACTGGATGGGCGGTTCGCTCGCTGACGGGCCGAGGAGCTTCCGCGAAAGCGGGGCCGTGGCGCGGGGGGCCATCTTCACCCCCCGCGCCCTCTCGGCCCCGGTGTTGTCAGAACGCGACGCCTACCTTGAAGGAGCGCGTGTTCACGCGTGCCGTGCTGAGCTCCACGGCCAGCCTCGCCCGGGAGATCCGGGCTTCGGCCCCCAGCATCGCCTGCGAGCCGGTGCCCCACTCGTCCTCGAGCTGCACCACGGGCGACTTCTCGTGGGAGCGGGACGCATAGCTCGAAACGCCAACGTACGGCGACAGCGTCACCCACGACGCGACGGGGAACGACCGGCTGGCCACGAAGTCGAGCCCATACACCGCCAGGTCCACGTCTTCGGGGCCGAACAGCGAGACGGCGCTCATCCGGCCCGCCAGGGCCCAGCCCGAGGTCTCGTCGTACAGGATGGCGTACTGGAGCTGGCCGCCCCAGAAGCCGTAGTTCGAGGCTGTATTCTTGGTGAAGTACGCGCCCACGTCGATCCGGTCGGTGACGCCGGCCCGCACCTGGACTCCGGGGAAGGACAGCCGGTTCCCGTCGAAGAGCCAGTGCGTTTCGTGGGGGTGGACGAAGGTGTCGTTCCAGGCCGGGGCGGTGTCATCCAGGGCCGTCCCCCACGACAGCAGTGACATCTCGAAGTGTCCCCTGCCCAGCGGCCGTGCGTCGGTCAGCGGGCGGAGATAGGCGACCAGGCCCGCCTCCTCCGTGAACCGGCGCCAGGCGTCCTGGGTCAGGGCGGGGTCGAGCTGGATGGCGCATTCGTCCCAGCGCGTGTTGATGTGGAGGGTGACGTTCTTCTGTGCGGAACCCGCGCCGGGTTGGGCAGCCACGATGGCAGCTGCGGCCGCGACGCGGAGGAGATTTCGGTTCATGAGAGCGGTCCTCCCGCGAACGAGCGTGGATATGTCTTGCCGGGGTGCCGGGTCCTGCGCCCGCTCGCTCCAGGCTCCGGCTTCCCCGCGCCTATCCTTACGGTCGGGAAGTAGGGCGAGTTATGACATTCCGCGCCGACTTTTTGACCGTTCGCGGCAAGTTTGTGGCCGGGTCGGCCGTGACTCTGTTTAGCCGGTCCAGGAGACACACACCTGAGCGACTGACCGAGGATCCATGTCCGATACCCCCTCCATCGTCGTCGTCCGCGACCGGATCGAAGAGACGAGCACGATCGCGGGGAAGCGATCGAGTCAGTCCAGCAAGGGATTCCGGACGGTTAGCGCCCCGAAGCGGCTGAAGTCCCGATCCGCGGACCAGAGCTCCTTGATACCGTGGAACAGGCAAAGCGAGGCGACGCGCGCATCGTGGATCCTCGCGCCCACGACCCTGGACGCCGAGAGCGTGTCGGCCAGATGCCGGGCGTAGCCCTCGCCCTCCGAAAGCAGGACCAGAGAGGGCGACTC
>QJYK01000092.1 GCA_003248075.1 Gemmatimonadota bacterium
CTCGGGTGTGCTGGACATCCCGGTTGCCTCCGTCCTTCCGCACCTTGCGATGACCGGCACCTACTCCGGCTTCTTCGTGAAGATGGATCGATGGGTGGACGTGAACGCGTCCGGGAACGCATCGGGGTACGGCCCCGGGATCGACAAGTTCTTCCAGGACGGCTCGGTCACGATCGGGCTCATGGACCGCGCGGAGGCGGGTGTGTCGGTCCAGAGCCTGAACAGCGAAGCCGAGGGTGGGAACATCCTCGGGTTCTACGGCCGCCTGCAGCTCGTGCAGCCCACGAACCAGGGGATCGGCTTCGCGGTGGGGGCGCGGTACGTGACCGCGCCGTCGTACGGAACCGGCATAGACTACCAGCCCGGCCGGCTCGGCATTCCCGACGAGCGCTTTCGCAAGGAGTACACGGGGCTGAGCGAGACGGTGAACACCCAGCTCACCCTCTACGGTGTCGCGACCGCCCACGTGCGCGGTTTCGACGACGGCTTCCTGCCGCGGCACGACCTGACGCTCTCCGTCGGATGG
The DNA here is from genome assembly GCA_003248075.1 of Gemmatimonadota bacterium. Taxonomy (GTDB): domain Bacteria; phylum Gemmatimonadota; class Gemmatimonadetes; order Longimicrobiales; family Gaopeijiaceae; genus SZUA-318. Next base: position 527 of record QJYK01000092.1, read on the forward strand.
GGCAACGGGATGTTCAAGGACGGGGACCGCCTCGGCTACTACAAGTTCGCCGACTCGGAGGGCCTCTTCCTGGGGTCGGCGCTCCACTTCGGCATCGGAGAGAGCGCCATCCTGACCTTCATGGGTGAGTACAACGGGTTCGACACCAACGTGGGTGCCCAGCTCGACGTGCGCGGCTTCCGCGTCGGCGCGCACTATCTCGCCCTGAACTACGGGGAGCCGAACGGCGGCTACTACAGCGAGTACCGCATGCCGAAGTTCGGGATCCTGGCCTCCGTCTCGATCTGTCCGAGCGCCGAGGGGCTGCTGTGCAAGCCGTCCCTCATGGTGCGGCCGGAGCCGGAGGTCATCCAGCTGCCGGCGCCTCCGCCCGACACGGTGCGCATCACCCGCGAGGTGGAGCGGCCGCTCCCCGACGGTACCCCGGCCATGGTGTGCCTGGCGACGGGCGAGAACGTGCAGGTCCGCGTGACCGCGCAGGGTGACACCCTCGTCGGACCGAGCCGCGCGTCGATTCGGACGCTGAGGCCCGGAGTCGTCTTCGCGGGCACGTACGCCGAGGGACGCTCCTGGTACATCAACGATCAGGACGTCACGTTCGAGAACCGGGCCTACAGCAGGTCGGGCAACGAGGTCCGACTCGACTGCGCCCAGATCATGCGCGTGGGCGAGCACGAGGGTGTGCCGCTCTTCAGCATGCGCAACGCCGATCGTCCGTACCAGACCATCTACGCACCGGTCCGACCGGGCGTCTGGCAGGCCTACCAGGCAGGGTTGCGGCGCACCCGCGGGTAGGGGCTGCGAAGGGAAGCGTGAGGGACTGGAGGACCCGCCGGGTCGGCGCCCGGCGGGTCCTTCGGATCTTTCAGGCCCGCCCGACGGGATCAGCGCTTCGATCGGCCGACCGTAGAGCTCTCGGTCTCCGGGTCGTCCTCAGGGAGGCCACTCGACCGCTGGAACGGCAACGCGGGGCCTTCGGCGAGCTGCTCCAGAACGCGATTGATCGCGTTGAGGAGCGCCAGCGCCGCGGTCCGCGGCAGGTCGACCTCGTCCTCGCAGGCGGCCGAGCCGAGCAACCGGAGCACCCGGTCGCCGACCTCTCCGTTCACCCGCACGATCGCGACCCAGCCGTCGAAGGCTCGCACGGCCTTGACGCCGATCAGTGACAGGGTGGCCCGGTCGCCGACGATCTCGAGGGCCGCTGCCAGGGACGCCTGGGCGGCTGCCCGGATCCGTCCCTGCATCGTCTCGACGCACGTGACGCCGCGGGAGATCCTGCGGCCGCGCCATTCGAGCGTCACACCGATGTTGCACCGTCCGCTCGGGTCGGGGGCCAGGGCCAGGCCCTCGAATCGCGGTCGGGATCTCGCTTGCTGCACCGCGGGGCTCCGCCGGCAACGGGATGAGTGGGACCGCGGAACATCGTCCGAAGAGCGGCGCCCGGGCAAGTGGTGTCCAGGGCGCCGGGTGCCACCGGCGATCGGGGGCCTGCCCGACCGGGCATTCCCGTGACCCGATCGCGCCCGTAGGTTGGGGTTCCGATCCCGACGGCGGGCCCACTTTCGCTTTCTGTTCGGGTCCGCTACCTTGGACGTCGTTCCGATGACGATCCCCCCAACCGACGGGCAGTGAGATGGCGACGACGGACCTTCCGGATCAGAAGAAGAAGGCGCTCAGCACGGCGATCACGCAGATCGAGCGCTCGTATGGGAAGGGCGCCATCATGCGGATGGGGATCGACGGGGCGAAGATCCACATCGAGGGAATCTCGACCGGGGCGATCAACCTGGACTCGGCGATCGGCATCGGGGGGATGCCGCGCGGGAGGATCAGCGAGATCTATGGCCCCGAGTCGTCGGGCAAGACCACCGTCTGTCTGCACGTGATCGCGAATGCCCAACGCGCGGGCGGGATCGCGGCGTTCATCGACGCTGAGCATGCCCTGGACGTGGGGTATGCCAGAAAGCTGGGGGTCGACGTCGACAACCTGCTCGTGTCTCAGCCGGACACCGGAGAGCAGGCCCTGGAGATCGCCGAGGTCCTCATCCGCAGCAACGCGGTCGATGTGGTCGTCATCGACTCGGTTGCGGCGCTCGTGCCGCGGGCCGAGATCGAGGGCGAGATGGGCGACACCCACGTCGGGCTGCAGGCGCGGCTCATGAGCCAGGCACTTCGGAAGCTCACGGGGGCGGTGAGCCGGTCGAACACCGCGGTGATCTTCACCAACCAGATCCGTGAGAAGGTAGGCGTGATGTTCGGCAATCCGGAGACCACCTCCGGTGGACGGGCGCTCAAGTTCTACGCCTCGATCCGTCTCGACATCCGCCGCATCGGGGCGATCAAGGACGGTCAGGACGTCGTGGGCAACCGGACACGCGTGAAGGTGGTGAAGAACAAGTGTGCGCCGCCGTTCCGACAGGCCGAGTTCGACATCATGTACAACGAGGGGATCAGCCACCTGGGGCTCCTGATCGACATCGGGGTCGAGCAGAACGTCGTCGACAAATCGGGGTCCTGGTTCTCCTACGGCGACCTCAGGCTTGGGCAGGGCAAGGAGAACGCCAAGCAGTTTCTGGCGGACAATCCCGACATCGCTCAAGAGGTGGAGGCGCGCCTCAAGATGGCGTTGGGAGTCGCCGGGGCTCTCGCGTCGGACGACGAGACCGAGGCGTCGGACGAGGAGGCGTAGACGCGGGTCGTCGGAGGTTTCGACCCGACAGGCACGTTGAGCCTCGTCGGCGGCTCCGATTACCTTTCGGCCCTCCGCATCACTGTGAGGACCCGCGCGACGCGATGCCCGTGCGAACATGAAGGCCGCCGAGATCCGAGACACCTTCCTGCGCTTCTTCGAGGAGCGTGGGCACGAAGTGCGCCCCAGCTCTTCGCTGGTGCCCGCCGACGATCCCACGTTGCTCTTCACCAACGCGGGCATGGTCCAGTTCAAGCGAATCTTCCTGGGCCAGGAGAAAGTGCCCTACAAGCGGGCCGCGACGTCGCAGAAGTGCGTCCGCGCCGGGGGGAAGCACAACGACCTGGAGGAGGGCGGGCGAACCGCCCGACACCACACGTTCTTCGAGATGCTCGGGAACTTCTCCTTCGGAGACTATTTCAAGAAGG